>SKMN01000006.1 GCA_007121015.1 Coriobacteriia bacterium | reverse complement strand
GCGTGCGTCGCGAATGAGGATCGACTGCGTCTGCAACGCAGTGCGACCTCGAAAGGCGCACGGTACAGGAGAGACAACTGATGTCGTTCGAATCGCTCGGCTTAGAGCCGCGCCTGCTTTCAGGCGTGGAATCCATGGGCTACACCCAGCCTACCCCCATCCAGCGCGACGCCATCCCGCACATACTCGCGGGCAAGGACGTCGTCGGCGTCGCCCAGACGGGCACCGGCAAGACGGCGGCGTTCACGCTGCCGATGCTCCAGCGCACTCCGACCCGCAGGGGCGTGCGCACGCTCGTCGTGACTCCCACGCGCGAGCTCGCTCTGCAGATCGCCGAGGTGACCCGCGACGCGTCGCGCCACACCGGTCACCGCAGTGCTGTCGTCTTCGGTGGCGTGGGCTTGGGGCCGCAGATCGACCGGTTGCGCCGCGGCGTCGACGTCGTCATCGCGTGCCCCGGTCGCTTGCTCGATCTCGTGTCGCGCCGTGCCATCGACCTCTCGAACGTCGAGACGCTCGTGCTAGATGAGGCTGACCGCATGCTCGATATGGGCTTCTGGCCCGACGTGCGCCGCATCCTCGACCTTCTGCCGCGCAACAGGCAGAACCTGCTCTTCTCGGCGACGATGTCGCGCGAGGTGCTCAAGGTCGTCGAGTCGACTCTCCACGACCCGGTGTACGTGGAGGCCTCGCCTCCCACCAAGCCGATCGAGCGCATCAAGCAGTCGGTGTACCCGGTGTGCCGCACGCAGAAGACCGACCTGCTCGTGGAGCTACTGCGCGACGCGGACCATACACGTACGCTCGTCTTCACGCGCACCAAGCACCGCGCCGACCGCCTCAGCCGCCAGCTCACCCGCAAGGGCGTCCGGAGCGAGGCTATCCACGGCGATCGCTCGCAGGGTCAGCGCCAGCGCGCGCTCGAGGCGTTCAAGGCCGGCCGCTCATCGGTGCTCGTGGCGACCGACGTCGTTGCGCGCGGTATCGACATCGACGAGATCAGCCATGTGGTGAACTACGACATGCCCAACACCACCGAGGACTACGTGCACCGCATCGGCCGGACGGCGAGAGCCGGGGCCGACGGCAACGCGATCAGCTTCATGTCCGCTGAGGAACTCGAGACACTCACCGCTATAGAGCGCGCGCTCGGGTCCACGCTCGCGTGCGAGGACCTCGCGGGGTTCGCGTACGCCGAGCGCACCGTGCCTGACCCCGAGCGGACCGCGCAGCCTGCGGGTCGGGGTGGACACGCTGGCGCACGGAGTGGCGGCGGCGGGAACGGTAACGGTACCGGCAAGCGCAACGGCCGTCGGGGCGGGCGAGGTCGCACGCGGCGGTAGGCCGGCATCGCAGGTGTCTCCCGGCATCGGTTTGACGTATGCTTGTCCCAGTGACGTTAGCTTGTCGTGCTGGGGAGGACGTGGGCGCTCTGTTTCGCTGCTGTTGACTCGAAACGGAGAATCTCGTTGATGAGTCAGCCATCGCCGCCCGACTCAAGCGCAGTGCCCCACCAGAGGCCGAGGCGGGTGCGATCGTGGTGAGGCTCGAGCGACGGGCTGACGGCAGTGCGGTGTTCTCGGTCAAGGATTCGGGGCCTGGCATCGCCGGCGATGACGTCCCGCATGTGTTCGATGCGTTCACCCAGTTCGAGACCGGATTCGGTGTCAAGCCGAAGGGTACCGGGCTCGGGCTCACGATCTCTCAACAGTATGCGTACATGGTCGGCGGTGACATAACGGTACGCAGTACTCCAGGCGCCGGATCGACGTTCACGCTCACAGTCCCCGATATCGTGAGCTTCGAGTGAGCTGTCACGGAGTACCTGGCCTCGCGTTCGCATCCCCTCGTCGTAGCCGGCGTCCGGTCCAGGACAGCCGCACCGGGTATCTACTCCCGTATGGCGATCGGATCCGGGCGGGGGGTTACGGGGAGGTGCTTGTAGTGCCATACGAGTCGAAGTCGGAGTTGCCTTCCGGTGTGAAGGACAACCTTCCGGCCCATGCGCAAGACATCTACAAGGAGGCATTCAACAGTGCGTGGGACCAATACGAGGATCCCGAAGAGCGGCGTGGCGACAGCGACCGTGAGGAAACGGCCCACCGTGTCGCCTGGGCCGCTGTGAAACAGCGCTACGAGAAGGGCGAAGACGGCGAGTGGCGTCGCAAGGAGTGATCTGCTCGCCTCTCAGGCGCTGAGGGGCGATCGGGCAGCCTCGTATCCGTCCCACGGGTCTGCGCCGTCGAGCGCTGTGAGCCGCTCGGGCACCGTGTGCACGTCGAGCGCGAGCGGTGAGAACTCCTCGGCCAGCTCCTCCCACGTCAGCGGCACGGCCACGGGCGCGCCGGGACGTGCCCTCGTCGAGTAGGCGGCGATCGCGGTGGCGCCGTGGGCGTTGCGCAGGTAGTCGACGAAGATCCTGCCCGGCCGCGCAGACTTCGCCATGCGCGCGGTGAATCGCTCGGGCTCTGCGGCGGCAAGGTGGTCGACCACTTCGCGTGCGAACGCCCGGACCGTGTCGTAGTCGTGCGCCGGGTCGGGCACGATGGGCGCGACGACGTGGAGGCCGTGCCCGCCGGTCGTCTTGACGAACCCCGTGAGGCCGAGCTCTGCGAGAGTGTCGCGTACGGTGAACGCAGCCGCGCGCACCTCGTCCGGCTCCACTCCGGGTCCGGGGTCGAGGTCGAACACGATTCGGTCGGGGGTGTCCGGGGCGGTGTGGACGCTGTTCCACGCGTGGATCTCGAGCACGCCGAGCTGGACGAGGGCGATGAGGCCGTCGGCGTCATCGAGATAGAAGTAGATGGCGCTCTCGCCGCTGCGTTCGACCACGTCTAAGGTGTGCAGCTGCCGAGGGAACCCGCGGTCGGGATGCTTCTGGAAGAAGCACTCACCGGTGCGCCCGTGCGGGCAGCGCACGACCGAGAGGGGACGGCCGGCGAGGTGCGGCAGCATCGCGGGCGCGACCTCGCGGTAGTACGCGGCGAGGTCGGCCTTGGTGACGGCGGAGCTTCCTGGGGTGTCGCCTGCCGGGAAGAGCGCCTTGTTCGGGCTGGTGAGACGAGCCGTGCGCGGAGCGGGGGTAGGGACGGGGGCGGTCTCGGTGCTCTGCGCGGGCTCTTCGCGGCGCACCGTGCGCGGATCGCGGTCCTCGCGCATGCCGAGGAATCGCGGTTGGCGCAGCAGGCCGGCCGCGGTCCACTCGGCGAACTCGACCTCCACCACTAACTCCGGGCGCACCCAGCGTATGGAACGGCCGGGGATCGAGGGCGGGTCGGCGAGTGGAGGGTCGGACGTCTCGAGCTGTACGAGCAGCCGCCCGATGACTTCGAGGTCGCGTTCGCGGAATCCGCTGCCCACGCGCCCGGCGTACGCGAGCTCCCCCTCATCCGTGTATACGCCGAGGAGGAGCGCGCCGAAACCACGGCGCGATCCACGGGGTGCCGTGGCGCCGGCGACCACGAACTCCTGACGGTGCGCACAGCGGGTCTTGCGCCAGTCGCTCGTGCGCCCGGGGCGGTAGGGGGCATCGGCGCGCTTGGAGATGGCGCCCTCGAGGCCGAGCGAGCATGCCGCCGCGAGGAAGTCTGTACCGCGGCCCTCGACGTGGTCGGCGAAGCGGAGCGGGGAGTCGGGTCCGGCGCTGCCGAGAAGTTCGCCCAGGAGGCGTTTGCGTTCCAGGAGCGGCTCGCCACGCAGGTCGCGGCCGTCGAGATGGAGCACATCGAAGGCGAGGTAGATGATGCGCGACGAGTCGCCCGTGCTCAGCGCGTCCTGGAGGGCGCCGAAATCGGGGACGCCGTGCTCGCCGAAGACGACCGCCTCGCCGTCGAGGAGCGCGTCTGTCGCGGGCAGGTTGCGAGCAGCGGCGGCGAGCTCGGGGAAGCGGTCGGTCCACTCCTCGCCGCCTCGCGTGAGCACGCGCGCGCCGCCGCCGGCGAGCGCGATCCGCAGGCGATAGCCGTCGTACTTGACCTCGTGCAGCCAGCGGGTGCCTGTAGGCGGCGCCGCCGAGAGCGTGGCGAGCTGCACCGGCACGTCCGCGGGGGCGGGGGCCGGGCCGGGCGGTTCCGTTCGCGAGCCCGCGGCCCCCGCCCCCGCGGACGCCACCTCCTCGACCGTCCGCCCGCTCGCCACGCTCTCGGGCCGCGCGTCGAGTACGTCGTACTCGTCGCGCGGACGTGCGTGCGCGTCTCGCTCCTTGATGAGCAGCCACGCCTCGCCGCTCTCGCCCGGGCGCGGCTTCATCCGCACGAGCATCCAGGCCCCGGCGAGCTTCTCGCCGGCCAATTCGAATTTGAGCGTCCCCTCCTCAAGGGCTGCGCGTGCCTCGGCCGGTCCTTCGTCGAGGGGGCGCCACGTGCCGCGGTCCCACACGATCACCGCGCCCGCGCCGTACTCGCCGGGCGGTATCGTCCCCTCGAACGGCGCGTAGTCGAGCGGGTGGTCCTCGACGTGCATGGCAAGCCGCTTGTCGGTCGGGTCGAGGCTCGGGCCTTTGGGCACCGCCCACGAGAGCAAGACGCCCTCGAGTTCGAGGCGAAGGTCGTAGTGGAGACGCCGCGCCGCGTGCTTGTGTACCACGAACGACAGGCCGCCATCGCTCTCGCTCTGTCCGCGGCCACGACCGGCACTGGGCTTCCGCGCCCCCGCCCCACCCCCCGAGGGCTCCGCGGTCTTCGCGAAATCGCGCTTGCGCCGGTACTCGTCGAGCGACGCCACGCTCACGCCTCCCGTGCCCGTGCGGCTTCGAGGCTTGCGCGCAGGAGCTCGGTGATGTCGACGACCTCGCCCTCGGCGTCCTCGACCGCCTCCTCGGGCGGAGGTTCGGGTGCCTCAGCGACCTCCCCACCAGCGGCCTTGCGCTCGATGAGGGCGAGCAGTGCGTCACGGTACGTGTCCCGGTACTCCTCGGCACCCGGGTCGAACGGGCGCGAGATGGTCTCGACGAGCTGGGCGGCCATCGCGAGCTCGGACTCGGTGACGCCGGCCTCCGCGGCGTCGGCGGGTGGCAGGTCGAGACCCTCGGCGGAGCGCAACTCGTGCGGGTAGCGTACGATCTCGAGCAGCAGCAGCGGCCCGTCGGGGACGAGGGCGGCAAGGTGCTGCCGGGTGCGGATCACGACCTTGGCGAGCGCGACGCGGTCGGCTCGACTCAGCGTTTCGCGGAGCAGCGTGTAGGCCTTGCGGCCGGCGCGCGTGGGCTCGAGGTGGTAGGGCTTGTCGAAGTAGGCGGGGTCGATCTCGTCGGCGCAGACGGCGGCGAGCACGTCGATGGTCTGCGTGGCCTGGACATCGGCCGCGCGGAAGTCTTCATCGGTGACCACCACGTAGCGTCCGTTGTCGAGTTCGTAGCCCTTGACGACCTCCTCCCACGGCACCTCTTCGCCGGTGCGTTCGTTGACCCGCCGCTGCTTCACGGGCGTCATGTCGCGTCCGTCAAGCATGCGGAACGACAGGTCGTGGCGCTCCTCGGCGGGATAGAGGGTGACCGGGATGGTCACCAGGCCGAACGAGATCGAGCCCTTCCAGATCGCGTGGGGCATGGTAGCCTCCTGTTGCTGACTGCACACGATGGATGAGTAGATACCCGTGACCCGCCGTGCCGTGACCCACCGGCTCCTTCCGGGTATCCCATATGGGTGGCTGATCGATCGGGAGGGGCACGCATGCACGACATCCGCGAGGTGGCCGCGACACTCGATTTGTCGCGGGAGACCCTGCTCGGCCGAAGGAACGTCGTCGCTACGGGGGTCGGCTTCAAGCAGACCGGCGCCGTGCGCACGGGTGAGGTGGGCATCGTGTGTTCGGTGGAGCGCAAGGTGCCGCTCGCCGAGCTCGCCTCGTCGGACATCGTCCCGCGCACGCTCGCTGGCGTGCCCACCGATGTCGTGGAGACCGGTCCGCTGCGCCTGCTCTCGGCGGCACATCGTGAGCGACATCGCCCTGCGCCGGGAGGCGTGAGCGTCGGCCACCGGGACGTCACCGCCGGTACGTTCGGGTGTGTGGTGCGCCGCGGCGGCGAGCGGTTCGTACTCTCCAACAACCACGTGCTCGCCAACACCAACGCCGCCGAGCCGGGCGACCCGGTCCTTCAGCCGGCCGCCTACGATGGCGGGCGCATCCCCGCAGACGCCATCGGCGTGCTCGAGCGGTTCGTGCCCATCGAGATGGCCGACGGGCCGAGCACGTGCGTCTCGGCCCGGCTCGCGACGCGGCTGCTCAACGGCGTAGCGCGCTTTCTCGGCAGCGGAGCGCGGTTCACGGCGTCGAGCACGCGCGTGCCCGAGAACCTCGTCGATGCGGCGCTCGCACTCCCGCTGGAAGACAGTCTCCTGGCCGAGGAGGTCCTCGGCATCGGGCCGGTAACAGGCCAGACATCGGCCCAACTCGGGATGGCGGTGCGCAAGTCCGGGCGTACGACAGGCGTGACGAGCGGGGAGATCGTGCAGGTCCACGTCACGGCGAACGTGCTCGTGGGCACGCGGACCGCGCGCTTCACCGACCAACTCATGGCGGGGCCGATGAGCCAGGGGGGCGACAGCGGCTCGCTCGTGGTCGACGAAGCGGGCAGGGCGGTCGGCCTGCTGTTCGCGGGGAGCGACGCGACCACGCTCTGCAACCGCATCGAACACGTCATCGACGCGCTCGAGGTGACGCTGTGAGCGGTACGCAGGGACAGCGGGAACGAGCGCTCGCGCGGGCGACCGCCGAGTTGATGCGCGTGCGCGGCGTCGTGTCGGTCGGACTCGGGCTCGACCAGGACGGCCGGGAGGCGATCGTCGTTGGCGTCGCGTGCGCGCCTGCGAAGCTCCGGGCCACGCTGCCCGAGCACGTCGACGGCGTGCCGGTGCTCCTTCGCGAGGTCGGTGAGGTCGAGACACAGGACTGAGGCGCGGAGCACGGCGCCGCCTGCGCCCGCCGCGCACCGTGCGGAGGCTATCCTCGTACGGCATCCACGAACGCCGCGAGCCGTTCGACAGACGTGTGTGGCGGTATCGCTGAGCCGGGGGTGAGGACGAACGGGCGCCCTCGCATCTCTTCCACCATCCGGCGTGCCGCCGCAGAAAGCCACTCCTCGTCGCGGTCGAGGAGGCGCATGGAGTCGAGGTTCCCGAACACCACCGCATGTGCGGGCAGGAGCTTGCGTGCGGTGGCGAGCGGGGTGTCCGCGGTGATGGAGACGCCCGCCACTCCGAGACGGGCGGCGATCGGAAGCACGTGTGCCGCTGACCCGCTCACGTGGACGACGGGCTCGGCCCCCACCGCCCTCGCCTCGGCCATCAGCCGGCGCATCGTGTGCGGCCAGAGCAGCTGGAGCGCTCCGGGGTCGACGATCGCTGCGAGTGGTTCGGCGATCCAGAGCACGGTAGGCCGGGACCGCAGCACCACCCTCACCGAGACGAGGGCGGTCTCGAGGCCGGCGTCGGTCAGGGCGAGTGCCTCGGCCGGGTTGCGCAAGGATGCGAGGTACGCCTCGGTGCCGACGTGCGTGGACGCCATCGTCATCGGCCCCCACACCTGTGCGACGTGAGGGAGCGGCGATCCCGCAAGCTCGGCGAGGGACTCGCCGAGTCGCGCCAGGAACCGCGCGCCCGCACCCCCCTCGGGGGCAGCGGCCCCCTTGAGCGGAGGCATCGCGCCGAGGGCGAGCGCCGAGTCCCACGAGCGGGCGTGATGCAGCGCATAGGCGGGGTTCGTCCAGGAAGGGTGGCCCGGACCGTCGAACGGTGCGCGCGGCGGACCTCCGGGAACGAACACCGGCGTATCGGGACGTGCGGCGACGATGTCTGGCAGCGACACCCGTTGCTGGGAGCACGGGGTGCTCTCTAGGGCACTCGGGAAGCCTTCGGGTGGGTGTTGTTCCATACCGGTACTGTACCCGGCGGTTCGACCGCCGCCTACCTCACCCGTCGTCCCGGTCGCCTTCACTATCCGTCGATGCGGGCCCGAGTGCGGCCGCCGCCGCTGCCGCGCGACGCTCGAGCGCCTCGATCCGCGCAGAAAGGGACGCCAGCGCACTGTCGTCGACGGCTCTTCCCGGGATGTCGATGGCCGCTGCACCGGTGGTCCCGACGATCGTTCTGCGCACGAAGCGTAGATATCCGAGCGCGAGCGTCACGAGGAGTGCGAAGACGATGACCGCGAACCGCGCGACCGATTCGTCGCTGAAGAGGATCCATCCTACGCCGTAGACCATCGTGAACAGGCCTCCGAGCAGCAGTCCGTTCGAGATGACGCGCAACTGTTCGCTGCGCACGAGCGAGATGCCCATCACCATGGTGGCGAACAGGATGAGTATGATGCTCGTGTTGCGTGCCCACACCTGACGGGCTTGCTCCATGTCTGCCTGTGCGGCCTCGATCTCCCTCCGGATCTCCTCGAGCCGCTCTTCATCGACCGGGAGCATCTGCTCGGGGCCCCTGCGCATGATCGATTCCTGTTCGCGGAAGAGTTCCTGGATCTCAGGCGAATCGAACCGCTCGGGCTGGGGGTAGAACGTGTTGACCCCGATGCCGATGAACGCGAGCACCATCAGGCCGAGGAAGAACGAGAAGATCGTCTGGAGCGCGTACTGTTGCCGCTCCTTCTGGGGGTCGGCCATCGTTCCCACCGCCTTTCGTCGCTCGCCGGCAGCCGCTCATCCGTACGCAGACCTGCAACCATCTGACACTGTCGCCACGAGGCACGGTCGTAGAGCATACGCGCTTCCAGGTGAGTGCGCTATCCTGCCGCTATGCGCATCATCGACTTCCATACCCATGCGTTCCCCGATGCGATCGCTCCGGGAGCGATCGCCACACTCGAGGCCCAGGGCGACACCGCCGCTCACTACGACGGCACCGTCGCGGGCCTTCTCGGCACCATGGACGAGGCCGCCATCGCGGTCTCGGTCGTACAGCCGGTCGCGACCAAGCCGGGCCAGGTGCGTGCCATCAACGACTGGGTGGCCGCGCTCGCGTCCGACCGCATCGTCCCGTTCGGCGCGATGCACCCTGGATTCCCCGATCCTGCCGCTGAGATCGCCCGCATGCGCTCGCTCGGCCTGCGCGGGTTCAAGATGCACCCCGAGTACCAGTCCTTCGAGCCGCACGAGGACCGGATGCAGCCGATCCTGGCGGTAGCGGCCGAGCACCGGATGATCGCCTTCTTCCACGCGGGCGCCGACATCGGGTTCGATACGGTGCGCGGCACCGCGCGGTCCTTCGCCGAGGTCCTCGACGCACATCCAGGCTTGACCGTCGTACTCGCACACATGGGGGGCTTCCGCCAGTGGGACGCGGTAGCCGAGTCACTCGCAGGTCGCGACGTGTGGCTCGACACCGCGTACACGCCGGGGCACCTGCCTGCCGAGGAATTCCTCGCGCTCGTGCGCAACCACGGTGCAGAACGAGTGTTGTTCGGCTCCGACGGCCCGTGGACAGACCCGGCCGCCGAGATCGCCTCGATACGCGAGCTCGGCCTCACCCGTATCGAGCTCGCGGGGATCCTCGGCGACAACGCGGATCGGCTGCTTGCGGCTCACGAGTGATTGCTCAGCCGTCCCGCGGATCGTTGGCACACGACCCGGCTCCGTAGAGGCCGAGGGTGTAGCGGTGCGGGCCGGGAGTGCCGTGCGGCACGAACGCGACGCGGTCGCCCGGCACGATCACGTGATCGAGCCCACGCACGGAGTGGTTCACGAACAGGCCTTCGATGCGGTCGAGTGGCAGCTCCAGGAGCTCCGCCATCTCTCGCGCCGCCATCCCATGCTCCGGCACCGCCATGTCGAAGTGGGCCGGGAGGCCGCGCTGGCGCCGCAGTGAATAGAGGCACCCGAACGTGCGGACCGTGACCTGTGGCAGCTCATCCATACAGGGTGGATACCCGTTAGGGCCGGGTCCGGTGCGTTTCCGAGCCTGAGTGCCGACCGCCATTCCTCGGCAGTGCGCCGACACCTCTTGACTAGTGTTAACTTATGACTATAGTAGGGGACAACTAGTGGTAAGTAGATGCTATTGGCAATCAGCGACATGTGAAACGCGAATGAGGAGGTGAGTCGTGGACGCTCAGCGCCAGAGCATGCTCCGCAAGTTTCAGAAGGAACTCAATGCAGGGACGGTCTCACTCGTCCTGTTGGCGGTGCTCGAACGCTCTCCCGAACCGATGTACGGTTACGAGATAGCCAAGGGGATGTCCTGGGGGATGGGCGCCGGTGTTCCGGTCAAGCACGGAACACTCTACCCGGTCCTGCGCTCGATGGAGGGCAACGGTCTGTTGTCGAGCAGAGTGGAGCCGAGTGTTTCCGGGCCGCCACGCAAGTACTACTCGATCACCGATCACGGTCGAGCGGTGCTTTCGGACTGGAGGACCGCCTGGGCGTGTACGCGCGACTTCGTGGATGCGACATTGGAGGGTGACGGTGGATAGGACGGTCGAAGGATATCTCGGAGCGCTCAGGCAAGCGCTCGCAGGACAGGACCCGGCCTTGGTGCAGGATGCAGTCTACGATGCCGAGGAGCACCTCCGCACCGCGCTGGCCGAGGCGGGCGGCGCACCCGAAGCGTTCGATGCGGTCGTCGAAGCGTACGGCACGCCCGAGGAGGTCGCCGCTTCGTACCGTGACGCGGAGTCGGCGCTGGCGACCACGATGCGCAAGCCCGGGAAAGCCCGGGCGTCGACCAACCCGGTCGCGCGCTTCTTGGGGGTGCTCGTCGACCCGGCGGCATGGGGTGCGCTCTTCTACATGCTGCTCTCGCTCGCCACCGGTATCACGTACTTCACGATCGTGGTCACGGGAGTCTCCCTGAGTGTGGGGCTCTCGATCCTCATCATCGGCATCCCGCTGGCACTGCTGTTTCTGGCGGTAGTTCGCGCGGTGTCGCTCGTGGAAGGCAGGATCGTAGAGGGGCTCCTCGGCGAGCGGATGCCGCGGCGGCCGAGGACGGTCGGTATCGAGGGCTCCATCTGGGAGCGCATCAAAGGATGGCTCTCCGACCACCGCACGTGGACGACGATGCTCTACATGGCTATCCAGCTCATGCTCGGCATCGTGTACTTCACGGTGGTCGTCACTGCGGTAGCGGTGTCGGCAGCTATAGCGGTGGCACCGTTCGCCCAGCTCATCACGGGTGGACCTGTAATGATGTTCGGAGGTGTCTCGTATCTGATCGAACCGTGGGCATTCCCGCTGTTCGTTCTCGCGGGCATACTCGGCTTCGTGTTGCTCCTGTGGGTGGCCAAGGGTGTCGGGTTGGCGCACGCAGCGTACGCGAAGGCACTTCTGGTCGGACGATTCGAGCAGCCCACGTCGATGCAGACCGCTGGACAGGGGGGTGCACTATGACGACTCGTCGCTCGGTGATAGGGGTTCTTGTCATGATGATGATGCTCGTTGGCGTGTCGGGGTGTGTCGTGCGCCCGGTCGACTCCGGCCCGACGAGGACGGAGGTGCGCGACCTCTCGGAGTTCGACACGATCGACTTCTCCGGGTTCGGGAGCATGGTCATCGAGCAGGGTGATGGGTACGAAGTCGAGCTCACCTCTACCGAGAGCGTGTTGCAGCGTGTCGACACGGAGGTTCGCGGGGGCACCTTGCGGATCGGCCAGTACCGCCAGTGGAGCCTCTGGCCGTTCTTCAGGGGGCCGCAGCGGCTCGATGTCAGGATCGTGGCACCTTCGCTCGAGCGGGTGACCGTCTCGGGCGCAGGAGACGTGAGTATCGATGGTCTCAAGGGTGAGCGTTTCGAGTTCAAGCTCAGCGGCGCGGGCGATCTCTCCGCTCGCGATGTCGACCTGGATCGTCTGGTGATCGAGTTGTCCGGCGCGGGCTCCGCGCGTGTCACGGGTACGGTCGACACACAAGAGATCACCATCTCGGGTGCGGGCGACTACGACGGGCGTGACCTTGAGGGCCGGAGCGCGCGGGTCGAGGTGTCGGGTGCCGGCAGTGTCGTCGTGTGGGCCGAGGAGCGGCTCGACGTGCGGGCGTCCGGTGCCGGGAGTGTCGAGTACTATGGCGACCCCCAGGTCAGGTCGGATGTATCTGGTGTCAGTACGGTGACCGGCAGGGGGCGGCGCTAGGGGACGGAGACGCTTGCTGTAGAAGACACGCGAGCGACAGACAAGTCGCTGCTGCCCTGATGAATTTATGGTAACCTTCCGTCTTAGTGAACACGAACTTACATTCCGGTGGTACGAGGTCACGAGCCTGGGTACCAGGAGGAGGTCGGTCAATGAAGAGGGCACTAGTCGTCATGACGTTGCTCGTTCTCGCATCGGGCATGCTTGCCGGATGCGCAGCGGACACTCAAGAACCGGTCGAGATCCTCGATAATGCGATCCATGATGTCGAGCGTGCTCTCGGCCGCTACGTGCAGATAGACCCCAACGGTCCCGCCGAGGAAGTGCGGCGCGCGACCGACCGCGTCAGCTCCGCCTGGAGCACCGTCGTAGATGCCGCTGCCGACGTCGATGAGATCGACATATCGGACGCACAGGCCGCGCACGACGCGCTCATCGAGGCCGTCGAAGACATCGATGACGATATGGCGGCGGGCGAGGCGTACGCATCGATCGAGGAGTATGTGGACGCCTTCGAAGAGCAGGTCGACGAGGTCCACGACGCACTCGACGTGCACTAGCGGGTTCCGTGGTACGTTCTCTTCCAACGGGTGCCGCTCGCTGCGATGCGGCTAGGCTGGAGGGGAGAACGCGTGAACAAGGACTTCATCACTGAAGAGATCACAAAGTCCATGCGCGCCAAAGACAAGGCGCGGCTGTCGGTGCTGCGTCTTGTGAAGAACGAGATCGACGCGAAAGAGAAGGACAGGAAGCACGAACACACCGACGAAGAGGTCGTCGCGACCTTCAAGAAGGTGCTCAAACAGACGAGCGAGACGCTCGAGGGTTCGCAGAAGGCAGGCACTAACCCCGAGCGTACCGCCGCGCTCCAGGAACAGGTGGACATACTGACAGCCTACCTGCCTGCACAGGTCACTGGTGAGGAACTGCGGGCCGTCGTCGACCGTGTCCTGCAGAGGACCGACATCACCGAGAAGCGCGACATGGGTAAGGCCATTGGCATGGTCGTGGCCGAGACCGGCGGCAACTGCGACAAGGCAGAGGTTGCGAGGTTGATCGGAGCTCGGCTTTCCTAGGGTGTATCGAGAGCCTGCGGTTTCGACGACCCGCATCAGGCAGTGAGACGCCCCCGGTCGGGGTAGAGGGGTCGCCATCATGCGCTCACTTGTACGTCCGTTACTGATCGCCGTCGGCATGCTCTCGGTCGGACTCGGCGTGATAGGGATCTTCCTGCCCATCATGCCGACGACACCGTTCCTCCTGCTCGCTGCGTACTGCTTCGCGCGCTCCTCGCAGCGAATGCATCGCTGGCTCGTCACGCACCCACACCTCGGCTGCTATATCGAAGGGTTCCTGTACGGTGGCGGAGTCCCTCGGCGAGCGAAGCGCGCAGCGCTTCTCACGTTGTGGCCCGCGATAACGGTCTCGTGTGTCATTGTGATAGTGACGGCATCGAACAGGGCTGTCGCAATCGCTGCGCCGGTCGCGATGGTGATCACCGCATCGATCGTGAGCGCCTACATCGTGACGCGCCCGACCGTCGAAGACGATGTCGACGCGTGTGGCGCGTCGGATGAGTAGAGCGAAAGCCGCAGGTCCGACCGGCGGGCGAGTACAGGCGTGACGTCTCGGCGAGTACCGCCTCACTCTCTCATCTCAAGTGGGATCTCCTTCAGGTTGATCTGCGAGCCGTCCTTCGCGGACTCCTCGAACACGATGAGTGCGCCGACACCCTCGCGCTCGATCTCGTAGTCGACGGTGATGTCGAACGTGCCCCACGTGCCCGAGCCGGCGGTCGCGGTCGTGAAGTCCTCGTAGACGATGCGGCCCGAGGGGTCGACCACGTTGATGATGAAGGTGGCCTCGAACGTGTTCGAGTACCCGTGGAGCCGCAGAGGCGACGTCACCTCGTCGAACGGCGCGGGCTCTTCGACGAAGATGAGTGGCAGGACGTCGTCGCGGAAATCTTCGCGACCCACCGGCGGCGAGACGACGATGCCCTCTCCACCGATCGCTTCCACGGGTGAGCCGTCGATCATGAAGGCGACCTGGTCGACTGTCTCGAACTGGGTGAGCGTATAGACGACCTGGGCGACCCGCATCCGCATCGAGAGTGAGCCCCCACCTGACTCGAACTCGGGGCTGAGGTCCACGGTCGCTATCCCGTTGTCGACATCGACACCGAGTAGGGTCGTGCCGTCCGGTATCTCCGTACCGAAGTCGAGTTCTGTCTCTCGCCCTTCGGGTCCCGCGAGGAGTTCCTCCATCGCGGCGGAGGCCACCGCGACGGTCTCGTCGACGTGGCGGCGTACGACGGCGAGGGTCTCCCCGTCGAGCAGGTAGACGAGCACGTCGGTCGTCTCGGCGACCGGCTCTTCGGGCTCGGGTGTCGGCGTGGGCTCTGGTGTCGGAGTCGGCTCATCTGGTTCAGCATCGCGTGCGCAGCCGGTCAGGGGAAGTGCCATGAGGACGGCGACGAGCACCATGAGGAGCACGCGGGTCAGGTTTCGCAGGGTCATCGGCCCACACTCCTTGGCTGGGGATCCGTTTCGGTGTGCGGCTGCGTACAGTGTGTACTCTACCCCTCTCGCTCTTCGAGCGCACGAGCGTATGCGCCGGGCAGCGGACAGGCGTTCGGGCCGTCGACGAGGGCGCGGCACTCGCGGTCGATACCGGCGAGTGTCCCCCGGAAGACGAAGTGGTGGAACGGCAGCACGGCGTACCAGTACAGTCGGCCCGCAACGCCGGTGGGATGGAACGTGGCCGTCTGTCGCACGAGCGTCGTATCCCCTTCGGA
Organism: Coriobacteriia bacterium; assembly: GCA_007121015.1. Classification (GTDB taxonomy): domain Bacteria; phylum Actinomycetota; class Coriobacteriia; order Anaerosomatales; family SLCP01; genus SLCP01. The sequence goes on along the minus strand of SKMN01000006.1, from coordinate 47,493 downwards.
TTCGAGTTCGTACTGGAGCCAGCCGGTGCCGGGCAGGCGCATCTCGGCGTGGAGTCGCAACAGCCTCGGGGCGTCGACGTGCTCGACGCGCCACCATTCGAGGCGATCGCCTTCGACGAGTGCGTAGGGGTCACGCCGTCCTCGGCGGTGACCGGGTCCCCCGAGCACGAGGTCGATGAAGCCGCGGATGTCCCAGAGCGTGTCGAACGCGTACCATCCGCGTTCTCCGCCTATGCACGCGACAGGGTCGAACGCGGCTTCGGCTGGACAGTGGGCGCGAATGGCGCGCGAGTCGATGTAGCGTCCCGCACGTGAGAGCGAGACGGCGTCACAGTGGTCGCCGAACTCCTCGGCCCAACGGGTAGCCGAGAACCGTTCCGCCTCGGCGGCGAACGCACGGTCGACGGCGTCTGCGGCACTCATGGGTGTGACGTCGGGGAAGAGATGGGCTGCGATGTCGGAGGTGACGGTCGTGGGGGAACGCAGCGACTCTGCGAGCTGCCTGCCGACAGTCGCCTCTCGCGGGGTGAACAGGTAGAGCCACCAGCCGGAGAGCCACGGCGAGAGCACGGGCAGCGGGATGACGAGGCGCCTGAGGCCGCGGCGCTGCGCGAACAGCTCGAGCAGCCCGCTGTACGAGACGATGTCCGGACCGCCGATCTCGATGACCGTGTGCCCGGTGCGAGCGGGGGCGGGTCGGGCCGCAGCTACGAGGTAGGCGACGACATCGTCGACCGCGATGGGTTGCGCCGGCATCCGCACCCACCGGGGCGTGGGCATGACCGGGAGTTTCTCGACGAGGTTGCGGATCATCTCGAACGAGGTCGATCCGCCGCCGATGACGATCGATGCCCGGAACTCGTCTGTCGGGATGCCGCTCTCCGCGAGCAGCCGACCGACCTCGTGGCGGCTCGCAAGGTGTTCCGAGAGGGCTGACTGTTCCTCGCCGAGTCCGCCGAGGAACACGATGCGCTGCACGCCCGCACGGCGCGCAGCCTCGGCGAAGATGCGTGCCGCGAGACGGTCTCGCTCGGCGTAGCCCGCGCCGGTGCCCAGGGTGTGCACGAGGTAGTACGCGGTGGCGACATCACGAAGCGACTCTGCGACGGCATCGGGGTCGAGCGCATCGGCCTGGACGAGTTCGACGTCTTCGGTGGTCTTGACGCGCTGTGGTGAGCGAGCCGATGCGCGGACCCGGAAGCCTGCGGCGACGAGTGGTGCGAGCAGGCTCGACCCGATGTAGCCGCTCGCGGCGGTGACGAGCACGCGGTCGGGTCGTGGTGTTCTGGTCCCAGTGCTACTCATCGGACTCCACTCGCTACGGTCCGTCACGATGCCGCTGTAGCGGTAGATACCCGCACGTCGGCCGACATCCCGCGCGTGAGGTCGCTCGTACGGTGGTGTAGCGACGGAAAGCCAAGGGCCTCGTCCGCTCGAGCGGACGAGGCCCTTCACACAAAGCCGGAAGGAGATTCTGGTTACTGGACCGTCGGGTAGTTCGGGACGTTCGCGGGGTTGTAGGTGGGGACGCCGCGGACGTCGGGGTCGTTGGTCCACGTGCCGACGCCGTAGTGCTGCGACCAGACGTCGTAGCCGAGCTGGCCGAGGAGCATCTGCATGAGACCGGAGTTGTGACCCTGGTAGCAGGTGAGGATGATCCTCTTGTCAGGGTCGATCTTGCGGATGCTGTCTTCTTTCGGCAGCGCGTTGCGGTCCATGTGGATCGATCCCTCGGGGTGTCCGACCTCGTAGTGCTCGGGGGAAACCGCATTGAGGATCATGATGTCGTCGCCGGCCTGAACCATGTCGTTGAGCTCGCTGGCGGTCAGAAGATTCTTGTTGCCGCCGCGCGCAAGGAACGCTCTTGTCGCATTGATGACGACTTCGCGAGCATCCGCGGCACCGGTGTCGAGCGTGGGCAGGTCGAACTGCGGTTCAGCGGTGAAGCCCTCGTCGGTGACCGGGTAGTCGCTGCCCGCACCATCCCAGACCTCGCCGCCGTTGACGGCGGGATCGGTGGTCCATCCGCTGATACCGAAACGCAGGAACATCGCGTCGTAGCCGAGCTGCGAGTACACGAGCACGACACCGGTGGATCTCGAGCCGTCGTAGTCGACGAGGAGCTGGGTCTTGTCGGGGTCGAGCTTGGCGAGCTGATCGTCATCGACGACGGAGTCGTAGGGGATGTTGATGGCACCCTCGATGTGGCCAGCCGAATAATCCGCAGGCTCACGCACGTCGATGATCTGGAAGGAGTCATCGCCCTGCTCGAATATCAACTCGTAGACGTCGGGAGCGTTGACGACCCAGTTCTGCGAGAACTCAGAACTCAGGTACTCGTCGGACACGCGGAGGATCTCCGCGACCTCATCGATGTCAGGAGCTTCCGCCTCTTCCTCTTCTTCGACGGGTGCCGGCTCTACGGGTGCCGGCTCCTCGTCGCCTCCGCAGGCGGGAAGGAGCGCCAGGCCTGCGAAGAGCATGAGACTCAGGAGCACGAGCAAGAATCTACGCGCGATCATGGTTCCCCCTTACGTCTAGGGATCGTTTGCCGTGTTTTCACGCGACCGGCACCGTGTCACACAGGCAGGTGCAGCTTGCTGTCACAGGGGTGTATCGGCCGTGAGGCGCTCAGACTTTACGTTTCCTCTTTGGCTCGCCCCCTCAGCGACCGTTCCCGGGGCTGGTTCAGGTATGCTGTACGCGGGCAGACCTGACATCCGTGTAGCACGAAGGAGGCGTCCGTGCAGTCGGCGGATCCGGCGATATCCGTGGTGATGGTGATGGCCAATGCCCTCTACCGGCAGGGACTCTCCATGCTGCTCGAGTCAGGTGGCGACACGACCGTCGTCGCGCAAGCCGGTTCGTGTGAGTCGGCGGCGGATGCCGTGGCGCAGTCCACGCCCGACGTGGTCATCGTCGAACTCGATCACTCGCATGCGACGGGCGGCATCGACGATCTCTCGGCGTGCGCTAGTGCATCGCCGGACAGCGCCATCATCGTGCTCGGCGATTCGCTCGATACCGATGCGATCCTTGGACTCTTCGATGCCGGCATCAGGGGCTACGTGCTCAAGGAGAACCAGGCCGAGACCCTCATCGATGCGATTCGCGCCGTTGCCAAAGGTCGCTTCGTGCTCGACACGCACGTCATCGGGGACCTTCTGGAGGCCGTGCGCGAGATGCGTCGCAAGCTCGACTCGTGCTGTCCTGGAGACCGGGGGTCGTTGCTCACCGAACGTCAACACGAGCTGCTAGTCATGGTGGCCGACGGGCTCACGAACCGCCAGATAGCAGCGGAGCTCGAGATCTCGGAGAGCACCGTGAAGAACCACCTGCATCAAGTCTTCTCCAAACTCGGGGTGACATCGCGCAGCCAGGCGATCAGCGTCGGCGTGCGCACGGGGATCGTGCGGCCGTAGCACCAGCGCACCAGTCTTTCTCCATCGATCGATTGCGGCAAGACGAGGGCGTGCGCGGGCGAGTTCTAGTACATTCGCCTGAATATCGGCCTAAAGGTCTAGGCCATAGAGCCGATTTACCTATTCAGTGGTTCCATCTGCTCGCCGTAAGGAAGCGTATAGGACCGATCAAGCGGTGAACCGTGTCCGGGGGAGGATCGCAGTGCCGCGAAAAGCCAAGAAGACTCCGCAGCCAGAGAAGGTCATAGCGTCAGAGCCGCTCGGCCCTGAAGGTCTTGAGGCGCTGCGGGGCGCGCTGGTCGTCGCCCTTGAGGCGAGCGCCGAGGAGATAGTCGTGGACATGGCGCACGCACCGGGCATCGACGGGGCCTGCCTGGCGGTGCTGCTCAAGACCGCTCAGGGACTCCCCCCCGAGCGACGGTTCTCCGTCCTCGCAAGCCCTGGTATCGCGCGTTCGTTCGCCGAGTGGCGGATCGACACCGTCATCGGTGTCGTCGAGGACGTGTCGAACATGCCCGTCGACTCCTCAGGAAAGGAGTGAGTCATGCAGCTCGAAGACGTTCTCATAGTCGATGACTCGAAGACCATGAGAATGCTCGTGTCTTTTGCTCTCGGCAAGTACTGGGGGTGTCAGATCCGTGAGGCCGCGAACGGGGTGGAGGCGCTCGAGCGCGTCTCCGAGCGGGTCCCTGATCTCATGGTGGTCGACATCAACATGCCCGAGATGAATGGGCTCGAGCTCATTCGGACCATCCGCAAGGACCCGGACAAGAAGGACCTGCCCATCGTGGTGCTCACGACCGAGGGTAGCGACGAGGACATCCGAAAGGGCATGTTGGCCGGTGCGACGGAGTATCTCGTGAAGCCGTTCCAGCCGCAGAAACTCCACTCGATCATCGACCGGCTCGGGGATTAGGGATCTGTCGTGGCCCCCGAAGAGTTCAACGATGCCGGGCTCGTGCAGGAGTTCCTCGTCGAGGCTGACGAGTATCTTCGCGCGCTCGATGACGACCTTCTGACGCTCGAGCGCGTCTACGGGACGGGGGACGTCCCGGAAGACCTCATAGAGAACATGTTCCGCGCGACCCACACGATCAAAGGGCTCGCGGCCATGTTCGACTTCGATGACGTGAAAGACCTCTCGCATGTGATGGAGAGCGTCTTCCAGACGTTTCGTAAAGGGGAGAGGGCCGTCGACGAGGCGTGCCTCGAAGTGCTCTTCGCCGGCGTCGACGCGCTGCGTGACGCGATGGCTGTCGTCTCCGGTGAGGGAAGCGGGGAATCGTCGGCGCACGAAGCCATCGATGCGGTGACCGTGTGGCTGGAGGGTGAGGGCGCGACGGGCGCGACGGGCGCGGCAGGAGCGGTGAACGCCGCGGGCGCGGACCTCGGCGAGTACGCTGCCACCCGGATCGCCGAGGCGGCCGCAGAAGGGCTCCGGGCCGTGCGCCTCGAGCTCAGGTGGGGGATCGAGCTGCGCCTCGGCACTCTCAAGGTCGCGTCGCTGGAGCGGGCGCTCGGACGAGGTGAGGTCCTGCAGATCCGACCGGTCATCGATACTCTTCCCGATATCGACCGGGTCGACTCGGAGAAGACGGACGTCACGTTCGAAGTGGTGGCGTTGAGCGACCTCTCGGACGGGGAGATCGGCGATCAGCTGGGCGTCAGCGCCTCGGCGATCCATGCGTTCGAGATGGGCGACGCCGAGACCGCAGTGTGCCGACTCGCGCCGGACGCGACCGCTGTCGCCAATGCGTCGGGCGGGACCCAGCACATCGTGCGCGTCGACATCGAACGGCTCGATTCGCTCATGGACCTCACGGGCGAGATCGTGACTGCGCGGACGCGGCTCGAAGAACTTCTCGGCCCCATGAAGGCCGCGCACCGCAAAGAAGAGGGTGTACAGGAAGTCGCAGCGGCCGCAAAGGACCTTTCACGTCTCGTCGACGGACTCCAAGACCAGGTCATGCGGTTGCGCATGGTCCCCGTCAAGCAGCTCTTCTCGAAGTTTCCGAGGACGGTACGCGATCTAGCGCGACGCTCAGGCAAGGAGATACAACTTACCTTCGAGGGCGAGGAGACCGAGCTCGACAAGCGGCTTATCGAGCAGATCGAGGACTCGCTCCTCCACATGGTCCGCAACGCGTGCGATCACGGCATCGAGTCGCCCGAAGAGCGCGTCGCAGCAGGCAAGCCGCCGCAGGGCACCGTCGCGCTTGCGGCTGGGCACGAGGGTAACCACATCGTCATCGAGATCCGCGACGACGGCAAAGGTCTCGACGTAGGGGCTATCTGGTCGAAAGCGGTCGAACAGGGCCGCATCAGTGAGGAGCAGGAACTCGATGACACACTGCTCGTAGACACCATCATGAACTCGGGATTCTCGACCGCCGAGACGATCACCGATATCTCCGGTCGAGGGGTGGGACTCGATGTCGTCCGCAAGAAGCTCTCGGAACTCGGCGGCACGATCACCTTCGAGACCGAGTTCCGGGCGGGGACGACGTTCAAGCTGCGGCTTCCGCTCACGCTCGCCATCATGTCGGCGCTGCTCGTCAGGGAGGCCGACCGCACGTTCGCGGTCCCGATCGCATCCGTCTCGGAGGTGTTGCGCGTGGGCCGCAAGGAGATCAGGACCATCAGGGGCTCGTCCGTGATGGACGTCCGTGGCCAGGCGCTGACCGTCGCCGATCTGGCTGAGGTCCTCGGCGTCGGCGACGAGGCGTCACGTGGAGACACGAGCTTCGTGGTCGTGGTGTCCGGTATCGGGCACCAGCTAGGGCTCGTCGTCGACTCGCTGCACGGGCAGCAACAGGTTGTTGTGAAGAGCCTCGAGGAGGCTCTCGGCCAGACCGACGGCATCGGAGGGGCAACCATACTCGGCGATGGCTCCGTCGTGCCCATCATCGACGTGGACGGGGTCGTCGACCTCGTGGCTGGCCGTTCGCCGAGAGGGAACGTGGTAGGAGGTGGGGTGCGGTGATGGCCAAGAAGCGCGGCATCGGGGCGATCGACGAGAGCCTCGAAGTAGCCCGTGAAGAGGAGCTGAGCGAGGGAGAGACGTTCCAGCTGGTGACGCTCCTCCTCGCTGGTGACGAGTTCGGGTTCCACATCGACAAGGTGCAGGAGATCATCCGATACAGCGCGATGCGCATCACCGCGATCCCCAACTCCCCGCCCTTCGTCGAGGGCGTCATCAACCTGCGCGGACGGCTCGTGCCCGTCGTCGATTTGAGGAGGCGGTTCGGTTTCGACGAGGAGGACCTCGATCAGACGAGCCGCATCATGATCGTGGCTGTAGGAGGTCGCACCCTCGGACTGATCGTCGACGCCGTGGTGGAGGTCGTGCGGGTCGCGTCGATCGAGGTCGAGAAGTTGCCGGATCTAGCAGCCGGCGTGGGGACCGAGTTCGTGGAAGGTGTATGCAGGGTCAGCAGAGGCATGGTCGTCGTGCTCGATCTCGACGCGATGTTCTCCGCCGAGGAGACCGATGCGATGGGGAGCCTCTCCGAATGAGGCTCGAGAGGAAGGTCAGGACGATGAAGTTCAGAATCCCGATACCGAAGCGGCTTCCGCGGATGCAGCGGACGGTGCGCGTGAAGCTCACCATCGGCTTCCTCATGGTCGCCGCGATCGTGCTCGTGGCCGCTGTCGCCGGCATCATGTCGGTCCAGCGTGTCGGTGACGCATCGAATCGTATCGTAGACGTGCACATCCCCCGGACGCAGACGTCGAGTGCCGCCCAGGCGAACGCGATGCGTCTCAGCGACGCGTACTACCAGTCGCTCGTGCAGGTCACACCCTCGGCGACGCGTGAGGCGGCCGAGGAAGGCGAGCAGTACGACGCCGAGGCGCGCCGCCTACTGGGCGCACTTCTCGAAGGCGACGCGGACCTCGGGCTGCCAAGGATGACCGATCCTGAGGGAATCGAGATACTCAATCGTGCCATCGATGCGTACGATGTGTTCTACGAGGCCGGACAGGAGATGGTGCGCGCACACGTGCGCAACCTCCAGGGTGGAGTCGACATCGGGCGTGGCCTGTCGGTCGTGCAGTACATGGGCACCTTCGACGAGGCGCGCGATGACCTCTTCGCTGTGCTCGCGGAGCTCGAGGACTCCATCGCCGCTGATGTGGCGGCCGCGCAGAGGACGGCTGGCGAGACCCAGGTCGCCGCGTACTCGATCATGGCGATCATCCTCGTCGCAAGCCTCGTCGCCGCGGTCGGTATCGGGTTCGTCATCTCCCGCCAGATCACGGTGCCGCTGCGCCGCGCCGTCGACTTCGCCGAGACCATCGCCTCGGGCGACCTGTCGACCCGCATGCACGCGCGCTCCGGTGACGAGCTCGGGATGCTCGCTAACGCTCTCAACCAGATGACAGAGAACCTCTCGGTCGTGATCGGGACCATCAAGACGTCCTCCGACGACCTGGCCACCGCGGCCGAGCAGATCTCGGCGACGACGCGGACGATCAGCGAGGGCGCGGAGACGCAGTCCTCGGCTACCGAGGAGACGAGCGTGTCGATGGAGGAGATGGCAGCCTCGATCGATCAGGTGGCGTCCAACGCCGAGCAGCTCGGCTCGAGCGCCGACGAGACCTCGGCGACGATCGGCGAGATGGCTGCGTCCGTCGAGCAGATCGCCCACAGCGTCGAGAGCCTGTCGACGGTGGTCGGCAGCACTGCCAAAGGCATCCAGACGGTCATCCAGTCGACCGAGGAAGTCGCCGAGCGCGCCAGCAAGGTGTCGCAGATGACCGACGAGGCCGGCAAGGCGGCGACCGAGGGTGTCGAGAAGGTCGAGTCGATGGCCGAGGTCATGGTCGCCATCGCCGAGTCGGTCGAAGGCACCGTCGAGGTCGTCAAGAGTCTCGGCAAGCGGAGCAAGGAGATCGGTGAGATCACCGGCGTCATCGACGACATCGCCGAGCAGACCAACCTCCTCGCGCTCAACGCCGCGATCGAGGCGGCGCGTGCCGGAGAGCACGGTCGAGGCTTCGCGGTCGTAGCCGAGGCGGTCCGTGAGCTCGCCGAGCGTTCCACCGAGTCCACGAAGGAGATCAGCCAGCTCATCTCCACGATCCAGGAGGACACCGAGCAGGCGGTCGTCGCGACGCTCGACACCGCCAAGCGCGCGCTCGAGTCGCGCGCGGTGAGTGACGAGGCCACTGTGACGCTGCACGACATAAGCAGCACGTTCGATGAGGTCGTCGATGCGATGAAGCAGATCCGTTCTGCGACGGCCGAGCAGGCTCGCAGTGGGCGGACGGTGCTTGCCGAGGTCGACGAGATGGGTCTGCTGCACCGCCAGGTCGACACCGCGATCCAGGAACAGGCGCACGGCTCCCAGCAGATCGTGACGGCTGTCGAGTACATGACGAACCTCGTCTCGCAGGTCGTTGGAGCCACCGGCGAGCAGAAGCGCGGTGGCGAGCACATGGTCATGGCGATGGAGAACATCGCGCAGGCCACCCGCACCAACCTCTCAGGCATCACCGAACTGGCTCGCGCGGCCAACAACCTTGCCGACCAGTCGTCCAGCCTCAGAGAAGTCGTCGAGAAGTTCAAGCTCACGTAGTGGAGTGTGACGTGTTGACCTGCCCTCAGACACCGGAGAGCTTTGCGCAACGGTTCGAGCGTCGTGCGCTCGAAGTCACCGGCGTGCGCCTCGCTCCGGGATGGTTCCATCGGGCATCGGTGAACTTCTTGCCGGTGATGCGCGAGTGCTCCGTGCAGAGCTGGGAAGAACTCGATACCCTGCTGAACGAGAGCCGGGCGTGCACCTCACTCGTCGAGCGCCTCGTTGGCGAGGTCACGGTCAAGGAGACCCGCCTGTTCAGGGACGTCTCTCAGATGAGGCTCCTTCAGCGTGTCGTATTGCCCGAGGCGCGCGAGATCGGCGAGCGTCGCGGCACGCCCGTCCGGCTCTGGTCGGCGGGGTGCTCGACCGGCGAGGAGGCCTATTCACTCGCCATGCTCGCCGCCGAGGTCTTCTCGTGTGCCGATGCGGGTGCATTCACCGTGCTCGGGACGGACATCTCTTCCTCGGCCATCGCGCATGCGCGCAGGGGCGTGTATCGCCACCGGGGAGCTCTCGTGGGGATGGAGGAGTTCGAGCCGCTCATCGACCGGTACACGCGTGTCGACGACGATGGCGGTACGGTGGTCGAGCCGGAGCTTCGCGGCCAGGTGCGGTTCGCGGTCCACAACCTCGTCGCGGGGCCGAGGGTGTCGGGACAGGACATCGTGTTGTGCCGCAACGTGCTCGTGTACCTGCCGCGCGAGGCGCAGGCGACGCTCGTGTCGCGCCTCTGGGATTCGCTACATCCGGGTGGTTGGTTGCTGACCGGTGAGGCCGACCTGCTGCATCTGGTGCGCAACGGGTTCGAGCGCTGGAGCCATGCGAGTACGACCCTCTATCGCAAGCCGCCCGATGCTCCGGGAGCGCCGAGCGGGGGTGGCCGGCATGAGTGACCTCAAGGCGAAGTATCGCTCCTCGGCCGCCGCCGCCGAGATCCCTATCGGTGCAGAGGACCTCGACGAACTCGATCGCGGGGAACGTAGGCGTCGGCGGGTAGAAGAGCTGCGGTCGCAGCAGAGTCCGGGAGCGGTACTCGGACTCGTCGAGTCGCTTGCCGATCCGGACTGGCGGGTGCGCCGCTCTGCGGCGACCGCGCTCGCCGGCGAGACGGACGTTGACGCGTCCGCGGTCCTCGGCGACCTGCTGTACTCGGATGACGCGGGCGAACGCAACGCGGCGATCAAGGCCCTGATCAAGCGGAGCACCGAGTCGATGGAAGTGCTCGTCAGGGAGCTCGGGTCTCACGAGGCGGACGTCCGCAACTTCTCCGCACTCGCTCTCGGTCAGATCGGCGATCCTGCAGCGCTCGAGCACCTCGTCCCTATGCTCGATTCCGAGGACGACGAGAACGTGCGCCACATGGTGATCGAAGCACTCGGACGCATCGGCAGCGAAGAGGCGGTGGGGCCGCTCCTCGACGTCTTGGACGAAGGGACGTTCGCGTCGGTCGCGGCCGCGGAAGCACTCGGTGCGATCGGGTCGTGTCGAGCGGTGATGCCGCTCGCGTCGAAGCTCGGCGACGATCCGATCGGTGCCGCGTGCGCGGAGGCGCTCGGCCGGCTGGGCGACGTGCGCGGGATCGCGCCGCTCGTGCGTTCGATGAAGGGGTCGAGCGTGATGTACGGGACGAGCGTGGTGCGCGCGCTTGCGGGCCTCGTAGAGAACGAAGACCCGGCGTTCGCCGCGGTGTCCACCGTACTCCGCCAACGGTTGCGGTCGGATGCTGCTGCCGGGATGCGTGACACCCTCGTCGCCTGTCTGGGTTGTGACGGTGACGACCGCGTGGCGGGCATGAAGGTCGCGGTCTGGCTCGGGGTCCCGGAGCTCACCCCTGCGGTGTGCCAGGCTGCGCAGACCCCCGAGCTCATCGGCTATGCATCCCGGTTCCTGTCCGAGGGGATGGACGGCGTGCGGGACCATCTCGAGGCCGCTGCCCGTAGCACGTATCCCGCAGTGCGCTCGGTGCTCGCGCGGGCCCTCGGCATGGCGGGGGACGAGCGCGACGTGCCGATGGCACTCCGCCTCATCGACGACGAGAACATCTCCGTGCGTATCGACGCGATATGCGCGCTCGCGTCCCTCGGCGGGGCCGAGCACGCGAGCGTCCTTGTGCGGCTGTTGACCGACGAGTTCGAGGAGGTCCGCTCCGCTGCGGCAGAGGTGCTCGCGACACTCGAGGAAGACGTGGCCCTCGAGGAGCTCTCCGCCATGGCCGAGAGCGGAGACGAGTCGATGCGGCTAGCCGTCGCGAGTGTCCTGGAGAAGACCGAGTGGCGCGCGGGCCAGGAGCGGTTATGGGATCTTGCGCTCACGTTGGCCCGGGACCCGAGTCCGCGAGTCAGGCGGCAGGTCGCGCCGGCACTCGGCAAGATGGAAGGTCACGAGGCGCTCTCGGTCCTGCTCACCCTGGCGCTCGACGAGGACCGCCTGTTGCGAGTGACCGCGATCCGGACTCTCGCGATGAGGAGCGAGGAGACTGCGCGGCGCGCGCTTCGTCAGGCGATCGAGGAGGGTTCGACCTCTATCACCACGGCAGCGTTGCGCGGCCTTGCCGACCAGGCGAGCCCCGAGGACGTCGCATTGATGCGCAGTCTGCTCCATAGCTCCGACATCGGCATCGTGGTCGCGGCTCTCGGCGCGCTGCGCAGATGCGGCTCGACAGAGGAGGTGCCTGCGGTCGTCCAGCTCGTCAAGCACCCCGTGCCAGACGTCCGGGAGGCGGCACTCCGGACGCTCATCGCCATCGGGCCGTCCGATATCGCGGTACTCGTGTTGAGCGGCTCGGAGCCGAGCTGGAACGTGCGCCTCGCGGCGGTGGAGGCACTCGAGCGCTGTCACGTGCCCGACGTGCGGATCGTCGTGGAGCACGCACTCGCGGACGAGGAGCCGCTCGTGCGGCGCAAGGCGGTATCGGTGATCGCCGGCGCGTACGGCGAGGAGGGGATCGATCGGCTCGTCGAGATGCTCGCCGACGACCTGCTTGCAGGCGAGGCGCTCGAGGGCCTCGTGGCGCTCGGGTCCGGTGCCGTTCCGCGACTCGTCGAATCATCAGCGGAGGTGACGCTCGTCGTCCGTAGGCGTATCTACGTCGCCCTCGGACGCATCGGCACCGCAGAAGCGATCGAGCACCTGCTCGACGTGCTCGGTGCCGACGACGTGGAACGGCGGTGGGCGGCTGCTGTCGGGCTCTCGGTGTGCGCTTGCACCGAGCGCCTGTCGCAGCTCGAGGAGCGCGCGCCGGCCGAGGCCGACGAGTCGGTGCGCGCCGCGCTGCATGCCGCGGTCGAGTCCGCTCGTTCGGAGAGGGGGAGCGAGTGAGCGCAGTCGTCACCGAGCTGAGGATGCACGAGTTCAGGCTCCTCAGGGATGTCATAGCCGACTACTGCGGTATCTATACGCCCGATGAGGGGATGGCCACGTTCGCCCGCAAGCTCACACGCGCGATGCAGACGACCCAAGCCGAGGACTTCACGGAGTACTACCACCTGCTCAAGTATGGCGACAGCTCGGAACTCGAGCGTGCGGTCGACGCCATCGTCAACAACGAGACGTACTTCTTCCGGGAGCTGACGCAGATCGAGGCCCTGCTCGAGATAGTGCGGGACGCCCCCGCAGGCGCGCGTTCGATCAGGATCCTCTCCGCCGGCTGCTCGACCGGCGAGGAGGCGTACACGATCGCGATGCTGCTCGACGAGGCGGGCCTGTTCGACACCGGCAGACGGATCGAGATACACGGGGTCGATATCAGCAGCAGAGCGCTCGAGAAGGCGCGACACGCCCGTTACACGAGTAACTCTTTCAGGAGTGCCGAGGGCCGCTACCTGGACTGGTACTTCAAGCCGGTCGAAGGGATCTTGCGCCTCGAAGAGAGCCTCCGTCGGCGGGTCTCGTTCTCTCAGGTCAACCTCATGGACACGAAGAAGCTGTTGTCGCTGGGGATGTTCGATATCGTGCTGTGCCGCAACGTGATGATCTACTTCGACTCGGCGAGCAGGTTGCGGGCGCTCGACGGACTCATCGGCGTGACTCGTGAGGCCGGGCACATGTTCGTGGGACACTCCGAGTCGCTGTTCAACGTGACGAACGCGCTCGAGATGGTGCAGGTCGGAAGGGCGATAGGGTATCGGAAGCCGGTAGAAGCGGCGTAGGGGGCGGATGCCGCTATGGAGCGGGATCGTGGTATCGGATGATCAGGGTTCTCGTCGTCGATGACTCGCCGTTCATGCGCAGAGCTATCACGCGCATCCTCTCGTCTACGCCCGACATCGAGGTGGTGGGTGCTGCCGGTTCCGGCCGGGAGGCGCTCGACATGCTCGGGGTCGTGGAGCCCGACGTCATGACGCTCGATGTCGTGATGCCCGTCGACGACGGCGTCACGGTGCTCGAGAAGGTCATGCGCACCAACCCGGTTCCCACGCTGATGCTGAGCTCCGTCACCACCGAGAACGCTGAGTGCACGCTCGCGGCGCTCGAGGCCGGTGCCGTCGACTTCGTGACGAAGCCGACCGGGCTCACGCACATGAACATGCCCCGCATCGCCGAGGAGCTGGTGAGCAAGATACGAACCGCGGCCCAGGTCGATGTCGAGACGCTCGCGACCGGCCGTGGCCGGACGGCACCTGGCCGCTACGATGAGCAGGGGGCCCACGATGGCGCTCCGGTGGCCGGAGCCGCGGGCGACGTCGACGTCGACGTCGAGCCGGTCGAAGGGGTCGTCATCGGCAGCTCGACTGGCGGTCCGGCCGCACTCAAGCGTGTCCTGCAGGCGCTCCCCGATGACTTCGCGGTCCCGGTACTCGTCGTCCAGCACATGCCGGTCGGCTTCACCGCGGCGCTCGCGACACGCCTCGACACCCTCGCCCGTCTCCCCGTCCGGGAGGCCCGGGACGGAGACATCTTCGAAGGGGGCAGGGTCTTGGTGGCCCAGTCGGGGCTCCAGGCCCACGTCGACCGGGTGAACGGCCGCAACATACTGAGGCTCGACAAGGACCCCCCCGACACGACCCATATCCCCTCCATCGATGTGGCGATGCGGTCGGCGGCCGACGTGCTCGGCACCGCGGCGGTTGGCGTGATCCTCACCGGCATGGGGACCGATGGAGCCAAGGGGCTGCTCTCGATGCGTGAAGCAGGCGCGTTCACCCTGGCCGAGGCGGAGAGCTCGGCGGTGGTGTGGGGGATGCCGCGCGTCGCAGCCGAGGCGGGGGCGGCATGCGACGTCGTGCCGTTAGACGACGTGGCGGAGGCCATCGTGCGGCGCGTTGTCGGGCGCGGCACGACATGCAGTCCCGGGTGAGGCGCGTGTGAGCTCCCGGTGTGGCCCGCTTGGGAGCTTCCTTCTACACCTCGGCTCCCGAGACGCCCGCCTCGGCGAACGTCGCCATGCCCGAGAGCATCTCGCACGCCGCATCGACGAGACCCATCGCGAGCGCCGCTCCCGTGCCCTCGCCGAGGCGCATGTCGAGATCGAGCACGGGGCGCGCACCGAGCTGGCCGAGGAGCACGTCGTGACCCGGCTCGGCCGAGCGATGAGAGGCGAGCACGTAGCCGGCGGCGGTCGGGCATAGTGCGAGCGCCGCGAGCGTGGCAGCGCCGGAGATGAAGCCGTCCGCCACGACGCATACCTCCTCCGCGGCCCCGCCGATCATGACGCCGGCGAGCGCGGCGATCTCGAGACCGCCCACTGCGGCGAGGATGCCGAGTGCGTCGAGCACGTACACGGCGTTCACGTCGAGGGCGCGCTCGATGACGGCGACCTTGTGCGCCACGCCCGCCGCGTCGAGCCCCGTACCCGGACCGGTGACGTCGGCAGCGGCGGCACCGGTGTAGGCGGCGGTGAGCGCGGCCGCTGCGGTGGAGTTGCCGATGCCCATCTCCCCGGTGCCGATGAGTGAGAACCCCTCGGCGGCCGCCTTACGCGCCGCCTCGACGCCCACGAGGACGGCCTCGGCGCACTCCTCGCGGTTCATGGCTGGGCCGAGCGCCATGTTGCGGGTGCCCGGTGCGACCTTGCAGGACCGGACGTCCGGCAGGCCGACCTCGTGCACGACGCCCACGTCGTACACTCGGACCTCGGCACCTACGCTCCGGGCGACCTGATTGATGGCCGCGCCCCCGGCCGAGAGGTTGGCGACCATCTGGTACGTGACGTCCTGCGGGTAGGGTGAGACCCCCTCCGCTACGACACCGTGGTCACCGGCCATGAGCAGCACTATCTTGCGTCCGACGTCAGGCCGTACGGTGCCCTGGATGCGTGCGACGCGAGCGGCCACTTCTTCGAGCCTGCCGAGGGAGCGCGGTGGCTTGGTGAGCTGGTCGAGGCGCGTCCATGCGGCCTCTTCGACGACGGGGTCGGTCGCGCGGACTGCGGCGACCACCGTCTGCAGGTCGCGCTCGAACGGACCGGGCGCGTGGTCCACGGCGCTACTCCTTCACGAGCGCTTTGCCGCAGCTGTACGCCGCGTCGAGACGCTCGCCAAGACGATAGTACTCGCGGTTGCCGGTCGCGTAGACGAGCGGGTCCATGTGTGCGACATCGACCCGGGTCCCCTCGGCATTGAGAGTGTCTTCGTTCGCGTGCGACTGCACGACCTCGCCGATGACCATGTGCGACCCGGTCGGCAGTTCGTACTCGGCGACGAGGCGGCACTCGTGGTTATAGGGGCATTCGGCGATCATCGGTGGGGCGACGACGCTCGACTCCACGAGCGTGAGCCCACTGTCCGCGACCTTGTCGTGGTCGCGACCGGACACGACGCCGCAGTAGTCGACTTCGCGGTAGAGGCGGGCCGGCGCGAAGTTCACCGTGAACTCGCCGCACCGTTCGATGAGGTCCCAGGTGTGATGTCGCTTCCCGATGATGAGTGCGAGTGCCGGCGGCTTGCTCCCGGCCGGCATCACCCACGCCACCGCGAGCATGCTCGCCTCCTCGCCCACGCCACTCATGACGAGCGGTATCGGGGTGGGGTGTACGGAGTTCTGTGGTCCGAGCGTGCGCTTCACGGCTTCCTCCTAGGTCGGGTCGCGGCAGGTTCCGAAGGGTCGTGCAGCCGATTCTACCGTGCATCGCGTCCGACACCAGCATCGCCCGCTACCTTCCGTTAGAATGCCGTCAACCGCTGCGCTACGTCTGCGCGCCGCCGAGGAGAAGGAGCGCCCCCGTGGAGCCCGTGAAGATCATCCCCTGTCTCGACATGAAGGACGGCCGCGTGGTCAAGGGAGTGCACTTCGTCGATCTGCGCGACGCGGGCGACCCGGTCGAGAACGCGCGCTTCTACGCCGAGGCCGGCGCTGACGAGGTCGCGATGCTCGACATCGCCGCCACGCTCGAGAACCGCAAGACACGCCTGGAGTGGGCACGTGCGGTGGCGGATGCGCTCGGCGACGTGCCGCTCACCGTGGGCGGCGGCATCAACGAGCTCGGCGACATCGAGGCGCTCTTCGCAGCGGGCGTGAGCAAGGTCAGCATGAACAGCGCAGCGGTGGCCCGGCCGGAGTTCGTGCGCGAGTCAGCCGAGGAGTTCGGCCGCGAGCGCGTCATCGTCGCCATCGACGGTCGTCGCAACGCCGAGATGCCGAGCGGGTTCGAGGTCGTCGTGAGCGGCGGCCAGAAGCCCACCGGCATCGACTGCGTCGAGTGGGCGCGCCGGTGCGAGGAGCTGGGTGCGGGCGAGCTCCTGCCCACGAGCATGGACGGCGACGGGACGCTTGCCGGCTACGACATCCCCTTCACCCGCGCGAGCGCCGACGCCGTGTCGCTGCCGGTCATCGCATCCGGCGGTGCAGGCACCCTCGAGCACTTCTACGAGGGTGTGGCCGAGGGTCACGCGACCGCCCTGCTCGCGGCCTCGGTCTTCCACTTCCGTACGTTCTCGGTCAGCGAGGTCAAGGAGTACCTCGCGAGCCGCGACATCCCCGTCTACCTGTAGGAGCGCGCATGCCCAGACGTGACGACATCGAGAAGGTCCTCATCATCGGCTCGGGCCCGATCGTCATCGGCCAGGCCGCCGAGTTCGACTACTCCGGCACCCAGGCATGTAAGGCGCTCCGCCGCCTCGGCTACCAGATCGCTCTCGTCAACTCGAACCCGGCGACGATCATGACCGACCCGGTCATGGCCGACGAGACCTACATCGAGCCGCTCAACCTCGAGTCGGTAACGGCCGTCATCGCCGCGTCGAAGCCCGACGCGCTCCTACCCAATCTCGGCGGTCAGTCCGCGCTCAACCTCTCCTCCGAGCTCCAGCGCGCCGGCGTGCTCGACGAGCACGGGGTCGAGATCATCGGCGTCAACATCGAAGCGATCGAGCGCGGCGAGGACCGCCTCGAGTTCAAGAAGGCGATGGCGGAGATCGGCGTGGAGTGCGCGCGCAGCGAGGTCTGCCATACGCTGGAAGAGGCCGAGCAGGTAGCTGCCGAACTCGGCTACCCCGTCGTGATCCGGCCCGCATACACGATGGGCGGCACGGGTGGCGGGCTTGTATACAACGTCGACGAGATGCGCACGATCGTCTCTCGCGGGCTCCAGGCGTCGATGGTGGGCCAGGTGCTCGTCGAGGAGTCGGTGCTCGGATGGGAGGAGCTCGAGCTCGAGATCGTGCGTGACGGCGACGGGCGCCTCATCACCGTGTGCTTCATCGAGAACGTCGATCCCATGGGCACACATACAGGTGACAGCTTCTGTACCGCGCCGATGCTCACCATCGCGCCCGAAGTCCAGGAGCGGTTGCAGCGACATGCGTACGACATCGTCGAGGCGATCGAAGTCGTTGGCGGCACCAACGTGCAGTTCGCGCACGATCCCGAGACGGGGCGCATCGTCGTCATCGAGATCAACCCGCGCACCTCGCGCTCGTCTGCCCTTGCGAGCAAGGCGACCGGCTTCCCGATCGCCTACGTGAGCGCGAACCTCGCCGCCGGCCTCTCGCTCGCCGAGTTCCCGTACTGGCGCGGCGGCACGCTCGACGCCTACACGCCCTCCGGTGACTACGTCGTTGTGAAGTTCGCGCGCTGGGCGTTCGAGAAGTTCCCCGGCGCGATCGACAAGCTCGGCACGCAGATGCGCGCGGTGGGCGAGGCGATGTCGATCGGCAAGAACTACAAGGAGGCGTTTCAGAAGGCGATCCGTTCGCTCGAGATCGGGCGGCACGGGCTCGGTTTCGCGCGCGACTTCGCCACGCGCTCGCTCGAAGAGCTCATGGCGATGCTCGCCGAGCCCACGAGCGAGCGGCAGTTCGTCATGTACGAGGCGCTGCGCAAGGGCGCATCCGTCGACGACCTCCACGCGCGCACGAGCATCAAGCGGTGGTTCATCGAGCAGATGGCCGAGCTCGTCGCGCTCGAAGAAGAGCTGCTCGCGCACGCGGGTGATGCGGGCGTGCGCGGCGCGGGCGAGCGTGCGGGCGAACCGCTACCCGACGACCTCCTCGCGCGCGCGAAGCGCGACGGGTTCGCAGATGCCTACCTCGCTCGCCTCCTTGGCGTGCCTGAGGCCGACATCCGCACACGTCGCGTCGCGCTCGGGATCGTCCACGGCTTCGAGCCGGTACCCGTTTCCGGTGTCGAGGATGCCGCATACTACTACTCGACGTACCACGCGCCCGACGCCGTGCCCGTGAGCGATCGGCGCAAGATGATGGTGCTCGGCGGTGGACCCAACCGCATCGGCCAGGGCATCGAGTTCGACTACTGCTGCGTGCACGCGGCTTACGCGCTGCGCGATGCCGGCTTCGAGAGCATCATGGTCAACTGCAACCCGGAGACCGTCTCGACCGACTTCGATACGTCCGACAAGCTCTACTTCGAGCCGCTCACCGTCGAAGACGTGCTCGCCATCTACGAGAAGGAGCGCCCCGAGGGCGTTATCGTGCAGTTCGGCGGCCAGACCCCGCTCAACATCGCACGCGAACTCGAGGCGGCAGGCGTGCCGATCTTGGGCACGACACCCGAGATGATCGATCTTGCCGAGGACCGCGACCGATTCGCGCGCATCATGGAGCGGCTCGACATCCCGATGCCCGCCTCCGGCATGGCGACCACGTTCGACGAGGCGCTCGCGGTCGCCGGGCGTATCGGCTACCCGGTCATGGTGCGCCCGAGTTACGTGCTCGGCGGGCGCGGTATGGAGATCGTGCACGACGAGGAGATGCTCGCTCGCTACATGGCCGCCGCCGTCGGCGTCACGCCCGAGCGCCCCATCCTCATAGACAAGTTCCTCGAGAACGCGCTCGAGTGCGAGGCCGATGCTATCTCCGACGGCAGCGATGCTTTCGTGCCTGCGGTCATGCAGCACATCGAGTACGCAGGCGTGCACTCCGGCGACTCGGCGTGCGTGATCCCGCCGGTCTCGATCGCCGAGGCGCACCTCGCCACCATCGAGGAGTACACGCGCAGGATCGCCGTCGAGATGGGCGTGGTCGGTCTCATGAACGTGCAGTACGCGATCTCCGAGGAGATCGTCTACGTGCTCGAGGCGAATCCACGGGCTTCGCGCACCGTGCCGATCGTCTCGAAGGTCTGCGACGTGCAGATGGCGAACCTGGCCACCCGGGTCATGCTCGGCGAGACGCTTGCGGACCTCGGGCTGGAGAAGCGCCCCATCCCGCACTTCGGGGTCAAGGAGGCGGTCTTCCCGTTCAACATGTTCCCCGAGGTCGACCCGGTACTCGGGCCCGAGATGCGTTCGACTGGCGAGGTGCTCGGCATCGCGAGTTCGTTCGGGCTCGCCTTCCACAAGGCGCAGGAGGCCGCCGGTCAGCACCTGCCGGATTCCGGTTCGGTGCTCATCACCGTCGCCGAGCGTGACCGGGAGCGGGCGCTTGCGGCGGCGCGCGAGTTCGCCGGACTCGGGTTCGCGATACGCGCGACGGAGGGCACCGCTGCGTTCCTCGCCCGAAACGGCATAGCCGCCGATCCGATCCTCAAAGTGCACGAGGGACGCCCCAACATAGAGGACGCGATCAGGAACGGCGAGATCCAGCTCGTCGTGAACACGCCAGCAGGCAAGTCGAGCGAGTTCGACGATTCCTACATCCGCAAGGCCGCCATCCGCCACAGCGTCCCCTACATCACGACGACCGCAGCCGCGCTCGCCGCCGCACGCGGGATCGCGGCGCGTCGTGCCTCGCGGGACGGGGTCCGGTCGCTACAGAGCTACCACGGCGACATCGCCTGACGGCGATGGAGGTCTGACCCGCTGGCTTGGGTACAATGCGTGTGGCGATTCGAGAGCGGGCGACGGGTCGGGCTGCGATGGAAACGGTGGGGTGCGGGGATACGGAGGGGGCGCACGATCCGCGGGCGGCTTCGTCCGGCGCGACGTCCGACCGCTGCTACGACGAGGTCCTGAAGGTCCTGGTGGGCCTGTCTGCGCGTACGTCGCCTTCGGAGACGCTCGTGAGCGACGCGCTCGAGGCGGTGGTCGCCGCGCTCGGGCTCGGCGGGGCAACGTTCTCGCTCGTTCGCGAAAAGGACGGAGCCCTCCACCTCGAGCCAGCCGCTTCGGTGGGCAGTCATGCGGCGTTCGCTCGCGATATGTCCGCGCGACCTCTGGCATCCCTCGCTGACGCTGCTACCGCGGTCGCCGACGGGCAGACGGTCTTCGTGGCCGAGGAGACCGTCTCGGCGGGTCTTACGCCACAGGCGTCCGGAGTCGGGCGCTGGCGTTCGGGGATCAGCGTGCTGGCGACGGCGATCCTGCCGGTGCGGGCGTGGGGCGAGGTGCTCGGCGTGCTGACGATCGAGTGGCCGTGTGCGGATCCGGTCGATGACGCGGATAGAGAGGCCCTCGAGGCGATCGCGAACGTGATCGGCTTGCTTCACCATGCGGCCCAGCGGCAGCCTGGTAGCGACCCGGAAGAGAGTGCAGCCGGGCTTGGCACGGGAGCCACTCGTGCCGTCCTGTGCGTCACTCGGCAGGGTGTGGTCGTCACGCTCGGTGCTGCGCGGCACGCGCGATCGGAAGTCGCGCTCGTCTTGTCGGTCGTCGCGCGTGCTGACGGGGGAGGGGCGGCGCCCTTCTGGGATGCGGTTGGCGCAGACGCGGGGCGTGCGGTGGTCGCCGTCGGACTGGCAAGCGCTCACCCGGGTGCCGCCCACAGTCTGGCGGATACGTGCTCGAATGCACTGAGGACACTCTTCGTCCAGGGCGCGCCGGTCGACGCGGCACTGGACTATCTCGCCGCGACGGTCCGGGCCACGGCTCGCCCTGGAGGCAGCGTCTCGGCAGCGACATGCGCACTCGACTTCGGTGACACGTCGGTGGGAACGACATGCTGCGCTGGAGGGAACGTGGCGTTCGTCGCGGTATCCCGGGAAGGCCGTGTGTGGACCGTCGGCGTCGGCGGAGAGGCGCTGGGCGGGTCGATCGCAAGCGGACCCCGCGAGGTCCACCACGCCTTGCTGGTCGAGGGTGACAGGTTGGTATGTGTCGCCGGTCTGGCAGTGGCGCCCGAAGGGCTAGATCTCGGGGCAGCCGTCGCGGAAGCCCTCGGGCGGCCTGTGGACGACGGGGAACTCGCCGAGCGCGCCCTGGATCTCATAGGCGGACCCTCGAGTGCCGGAGCGGTGATGGTAGCGAGAGTCGGCGGGCCCGATCCTGCCTGACACCACAACTCACCTGAGGTCAACTGTGGTGCTCCTGTCGCCGATCGAGCGCGCGCACCACTCCGGCAACGAACCGAGCAGTATGGGCGAGGAGCCCGGGATCGAGGACATCGGGAGTGTCTGCGTGGGTGTGGGGGACCGTTGCCCATAGTGAACGCATGCCGCCGGAGGTAAGCGCAAGAGCAGGCACGTTACGCATGACGAAGATGGCATGGTCGCCCGAGAGCCACGGCTCGCCCTCCGTGATCCGTGGGTGATCCGCTAGCGCGGAATCGACCGCAGTCTCAAGCGGACCATCGATGCCGAAGCGGGAGAGGGCGGTCGGGCGACCGGTGTAGCCGGCGCCGTCGATGTTGATCACGAGTGCGACGTCGCTTGCGTCCGGGTAGGCGTCGAGGTAGGCCACCTCCCCGGGAGACGCGAAGTGGTCCTCGCCGTTGAAAGCCACGAACTCGACGGTGAGGCGAGGAGGATCCCCACGGAGGAGTTCCGCGACGGCGAGCATCACCGCAACGCCGCTCGCGTTGTCCAGTGCGCCTGGGGTGCCGGGTTTGGTGTCGAGGTGCGACGTGACGAGCACGCGTAGCGTGTCCGTGCGACCGCGAAGACGGCCGATCGGCTGCGAGCATGCGGCGACGAATCTCTCCGAGTCGATCCGGGCGCGCAGTGCCGTGCCGGCGAACGGACGGAGACGCGGCACCAGGTCCTCGGAGACGTACGCGGACGGGATGTCGAACCCGGCGTCTTCGATGAGCGGGAACGGGGACAGTCCAGCTGCAGATGCGGGGTCGGTGCCGGTGGCGGCTATGACGCACGCCGGAGCCGCGGCCTCGATCGCGTCGAGGATCGCATCGTGGGAGGGGTTGTCGTACCACGGGTATCCTCGCGGCGTGAGTTGCTCGGCGGCGACCGGGCCATGCAGGAGGAGGATGGATTCTCGCGCATCCGCCGATCCGATCTCGTCGACAGACGCCGCGACCGCCAGAGGACCCGAGCCGTCATAGGAGGGGGAGTACGGACCAGGGTGTACGGGGATGGTCTCGCCGCCGGTGTCGAGCGCTGCCGCACCCGCACGCCACCCGAACGTTTCGAACGGTAGGGACTCGACTTCGAGCCCGAGGCCCTCGAGAGCGGTCTCGACGTAGGCGACGGCATCCCGGTTGCCTGGCGAGCCTGGACTCCGGTCAGGCTCGAGATTGCACAAAGCCCTCACGTGTGAGGTGATGCTTACGGCGAGGACCTCCGTGCGGGTCGAGTCTTTCGGAGGGCCCGTCAAAGCCATCTCTCCTGTCACCATGTACGGATGGATTAAGCGAAACGAACATACACCATCCCACTGCGCTCGGGCGCGTCCGCCAGTGATCGTCGGGAGACGTGCTTCGACCCCTGAGCGCCCCATCGTCCGATGTGACAGACTGATGAGGCGGCCGCCGGTAGAGGGCTGCGCGACTCAGGGCGGGGAGACAGGATGCTTCTGGACACCGGGTTTCGACCGTCGATACACGGCTACCCGTTCAGGAACACGTGGCGCGATGTCGTGTTCGGCGTGTTCGCATCGCGAGGACGTTGCGGCGGCATGGTCTTCTCGGCTATCGACCGTTTTCTGGCGGAGGGCACGCATGGTCCTTCCAGCGAAGCGGACGAGCACCCTCTCCACGACTCCGCGCTCGCCCGGCACATATGGCGGCGTCAGGTCGAGAGCCTTGCGGTCGGGTTCGGTGCGAACCTGTGGCGCTTCGTCATCCACACGCTTGTTGCCGGCCGGGTATCGCTCAGGATCGGCATCGCCGCACGGCGCGAGGCCAGGACGCTCCTCGCCCTCCTTGCCGAGGGACGACCGGCCCCGCTCGGCCTCGTCGCCATGTCGGGACCGCTGAGCCCGTTCCGCAACCATCAGGTGCTCGCGTACGCGGGTGAGGTACGAGAGGGCGAACTAGTGCTTCGCATCTACGACCCTAACCTGCCACAGCGCGACGACGTCACCCTCGCCGTCTCGCTCGTCGAGCCGCGTTCGCTCGTCGAGTGCGCGGGCGCCCGCGAGACCGAGTGGCGCAGCGCGTTCCTCGAGCGCTACGCGTGATGGGCGTTCCTCGGCTGGCAGGTCCGCTCTCATCTGGATGGGTATAGAGACCACACAGGGACAGGGGAGCCGGGCTGCCGCTCGTGCTGCCAAGTCGATTCACGAGGGGAGTTTCGAGTATGGGCATAGCAGTGCAACGCACATCGGTACCTGCGCGGGCCATCGCACTTCTGGTGGCCGTTTTCATGGTCCTGTCGCTTGCGCCGGTAGTGCCGGTCCAGGCTATAGTGACCACCTGGTACGTGGACGTCGCCACCGGCGACGACGACAACCCGGGCACCGCTGACGAGCCGTTCAAGAGCATCACGGCCGGCCTGGCAGCTGCCGAGGAAGGCGACACCGTGATGGTGGCTCCGGGCGTCTACTCGCCGGCGGAGGAAGAGGAGCCGAACGGCGAGGTAGGCTCTCTCGAGGCGTCGGGTGAGGAATTCCCGCTCGCCGTTCCAGCAGGGGTGACACTTGTCTCGTCTGGCGGCTCCGCGGAGACGATCATCGACGGGGAGTACAAGGACGGGAGGTCCCTGATCTCTGTCGATGAGCGTGACGGAGTCACCGTCGAGGGCTTCACGGTCACACGGGGCCTGTACGAAGCAGGCGGTGGCGCTTTGGTCATGGACTCGGATGACGTGGTCTTCAGGGACGTCGTCTTCAAGCACAATATCGCCTTAGGTGGCGGAGGCCTTGCCGCTCTCGGCTCCTCGGTCACTCTGGAGCACTGCGTGTTCGTGGGAGGGCTCGGCGAGTACGAGGGTGGCAACGAGATCGAGAGCCTGGGGGTTTCCGAGCTCCCCGACTTCAATGCGTACTTCGGCGGGGGCTTGCTCGGGTACGGAGCTGAGCTCGAGCTCCACGAGTGCGACTTCGAAGACAACGTCGCCGTCATGACCGGAGCCGGCGCGTTCTTCGTGAACAGCATGGTCGACGTGCATGGCGGCCACGTCGTCGACGGATACGTCACCGGAGAAGCG
Source organism: Coriobacteriia bacterium (assembly GCA_007121015.1). Classification (GTDB taxonomy): domain Bacteria; phylum Actinomycetota; class Coriobacteriia; order Anaerosomatales; family SLCP01; genus SLCP01. Next base: position 22,838 of record SKMN01000006.1, on the reverse strand, counting down.
GACATCGACATCGTTGCGTCTCTCGAGGGCCTCGATGTGTCGGGCGTCGGCGAGGCAGCGGGTTCGTGGGCGGAGCGCGAGGGAGATCATGACGCGCAGCCCGCGCTCGAGGACTTCCACGGCGCCGGTTTCGCGTTCACCGAGAGCATGGCCTACGTGCACGGAGTCGCATTCCACGGCAACGGCGCTCCTGTCGGCGGGGCCATATGGAGCGACCTGTACTCGGACCTCGAGGTGTCTGAGTGCTCGTTCGAGGAGAACTACGCGATCACCGGTTCAGCCATCGCTCGGACATGGGGCGACGGACTCGTCGGCGCCGAGCTCGATGGACTCGCTATCGAAGCTCTCGAGATAGACGGTCCCATGTGGGAGCCGGGTATCTTCGTGGACAAGAGCGTCTTCGGTCACAACTACATGGCCTACGAGGTGCTCCGCATCGACAACTTCGCACACGAGATCCGGCTCACCGAGAACGGCGATCCGATCGAGCATGATCCGGCGACGGTGGTCAACTGCCTGTTCCACGACAACGAGTCGATGTTCAGTGTCGTAAGCGTCCAGGGCACGGAGATCTGGAACTCGACGTTCGCACACAACGACATGCATCAGGCGATCCCGTTCGAAGCCGCTGACGTGTCCGACGCCGGTCGGTACGGGGCCGCGACCGCGAGTCTCGACGCATCGAGCTCCGTCGTGAACGGCCTCTTCTGGGGCAATACGGCGGAAGATGACTACTACAACGATGTCGGCACACTCGACATCGCCAATGGACTCCTCATCGACGTCGCCGGGGGTTTCGTGGCCTACACGAACACCGAGCACGGCATCGACGCGTACGAGACCGGTGACGGCAACATCTCGGAAGACCCGCTCTACTTCGATCCGGCCGGGGCAGACTACCGCCTCCTGCCGGCCTCGCCGTGCATCGACGCCGGCACCAACGACGGAGCGCCCGATGACGACCTGCTCGGCCAGGCTCGTCCGTACGATGGTGACTTCGATGGTGTGGCCGTGACCGACATGGGTGCGTACGAGTACGTGCCGGAAGGCGCGATCCGCACGGGCGGCTCCGACCGCTACGATACAGCGGTGCGGATATCGCGCGAGAACTTCGAGTCCTCCGAGGTCGTCATCATCGCACGCGGTGATGACTTCGCCGACGGCCTGGCTTCCTCGGGCCTTGCGGGCCTCTACGGAGCTCCCGTGCTCCTCACGTCACCGAGCGTGCTTCCGCAGCTGGTGGCCGAGGAGATCCAGCGGCTCGGCGCGGAGCACGCGATCGTCGCGGGCGGCCCGGTCGCCGTGAACCCGGCGGTCGTGAGCCAGATCGAGGGTCTCGGATTGACCACCGACCGGATCGGCGGCATCGACCGCTATGCGACAGCCGAGCTCATCGCCGATGAGATCGAGGCTTCGACCGGGGACGCCGAGGTCGTGTTCCTCGTGCGGGGTGATCGCTTCCCCGACGCGTTGACGGTCTCGCCCGTCGCATACGGCATCCACGCACCGATCCTGCTCGCTCGCCCCGCGGAGATGCCTGACGCTGGCGTGGGTATCCTCGAGTACGTCGACGCGGACACGTCCGTCTACATCATGGGCGGCACCGATGCCGTGTCGGCCGAGGTGGAGGCGCTCGTCGGCGCCACGACCGAATCGGTGCAGCGCATCGGCGGCGCGGATCGCCACGAGACATCCGTCCTCTTCAGCGACTTCGCCGTCGAGGAAGGTTGGGCGACGTACGTCCTCGTCGGTATCGCAACCGGCCAGGACTTCCCGGATGCGCTCGCAGGTGGGGCTGCTGTCGGATCGTGGGGCGGCGTACTCATGCTGACCCGGCCTACGTCGCTGCATCCCATGGTCGAGGCTGCGCTCGAAGACAACAAGGCGGCCATCTTCAAGGTCGAGGTCTTCGGCGGCCCGATGGCTGTATCGGCCGCGGTCATGAGCGCGATCGAAGCGGCGCTCGGACACTAGAGTCACGTGTGACCTGACACAGCGTTCGAGCCTGGAGGGGCCGTGCGGACAGCGCGGCCCCTCCGCTCGTTCTCGGCGTGCGCGGACAGTCGCCGTTCGTCGGGCCGACTTATCCCGCGTCCGGATCGTGACGATATTCAGGTACACGACCCGCCGTGCCCCCACGAGACACGATCGAGCCGCCCATGCGTGCGACGTCCCGCCTCATCGCGGAGTTCCGACAGCACTTCGATACCGACCCCGACCTCACGAGGATCGTGCTCAACTCCACCTCGTGGGCGGAGGCGAGTCTCGCGCTCGAACTCCTCGGCCGGGAGGTACCCGAGCGCGCGCTCGTCACTGCCGCGAATATCCGCGAAGCGATCAAGGAGCTTCCCCGCTGTCCGCTGCCGATGCCCGTCGACTTCGAGACGCTCGCACGGGTCTGGGACCTGACGCGCGAGGACAACAGCTGGGAACGCTCGTTCGACGATCCGGACGGCAGCTTCACGGTCGTACTCCTCGGCGAAGGGAACTTCTGCTACGACATCGTCGTGCGCACCGCGGTGCGGACGCTCATGTGGATGCCGCGCAATGCCGAGGAGGACTTCCTCAACCCCGACATCGTCGATCTTCTGATGGAGCGGACAACGCTCCTGGAGGGCGTCGTCGATCTGACGGAAACGATGGGCCTCGTGTTCTCGCCGCTCTTCTACCTCTCGCTCGAGGATTGGCGCCAGGAGTATGCGACGACGATCTTCCGCGAGGTGGTCGCAGCCTTTGGGACCGAGGATGAGGCGCGTGAGACGCCGAAGCGCGCGGTGCCGTTGTGGGACGCTGAAACGAGCCTCCACCGGCGCGAGGACCGGCGGATCACCTTCCTGGGGTGACCCTCGGGCGCTCCTCGGCGATAATGTGAGCGCACCTGCTCACCGACGCCAGAGGAGCCGCCACCCATGATCCCTCGCTACTCTCGTCCCGAGATGGCCCGCATCTGGGAGCTCGAGAACAAGTTCGACATCTGGCGCGAGGTCGAGGTCCTCGCGTGCGAGGCGCAGGCCGAGCTCGGCGAGGCGGGTATCTCGGCCGAGGAAGCCGCCCACATCCGCGCCACGGCCGCGTTCGAGGTCGAGCGCATCGATGAGATCGAGCGCACCACCAACCACGATGTCATCGCGTTCCTCACGAACATGGCCGAGTACATCGACGCTGGTCTCGGTCCGGACGACCCCAAGCCGAGCCGCTGGGTGCACTACGGAATGACCTCGAGCGACCTCGGCGACACCGCGCTCTGTTACCAGATGACGCAGGCGACGGACATCCTCCTCGCCGACGTCCGCCGCATCGGGGCGATCTGCACGCGCCGTGCCGCCGAGGAGCGCGACACGCTCTGCGTGGGCCGCACGCACGGCATCCACGCTGAGCCGATGACGATGGGGATGAAGTTCGCGCGCTGGGCGTGGGCGGCCAAGCGGGCCGAGGAGCGCCTGCTGCGCACCCGCGAGGTCGTCGCGGTGGGCGCGATCAGCGGCGCCGTGGGCAGCTACAGCAACATCGACCCGTACGTCGAGGAGCACGTGTGCGCGAAGCTCGGTCTTGCCCCCGAGCCGCTCTCCACCCAGGTCATCCCGCGCGACCGCCACGCACAGTTCCTCGCGGTGCTCGCGACGATCGCGGCAACCGCCGAGGAGATCGCGACCGAGGTCCGGGCGCTCCAGAAGTCAGACACCCTCGAGGCCGAGGAGCCGTTCGCGGTTGGCCAGAAGGGGTCCTCGGCGATGCCACACAAACGCAACCCCATCACCGCCGAGCGTGTCTGCGGGCTCGCGCGTGTGGTGAAGGCCAACGCGCAGGTGGGCTTCGACAACGTGGCGCTCTGGCACGAGCGCGACATCTCGCATTCGAGCGCGGAACGCGTCGTGCTCGCGGACTCGACGATCGCCCTCGACTACTTGCTCGGCAAGCTCGAGTGGATCCTCGACGGCCTCGTGCTCTACCCGGAGCGGATGCGCGCCAACCTCGAGGCGACGCGCGGGCTCATCTACTCGAGCCGGGTGCTACTCGCGCTCGTCGACACGGGGATCACGCGCGAGGACGCCTACGCGATAGTGCAACGCAGTGCGATGCGCGTGTGGGACGACATCCAGCAGGCTCGCAGCGGGCCCACGTATCGCGAGGCGCTGGCGAGCGATGCCGAGTGCACGCTCACGGCCGCGCAGCTCGACGAGCTCTTCGACCCGCGGACATTCCTCGGCCGGGTCGACGCGGTGTTCGAGCGGCTCGAGGGACTGACGTTCGAGGGATGAGCAGTTCCGGGTCGGGTCGCCGGGATCGACCGCCCGGTCGTCGGACAGGACGTGCCGGTCGCGGCTACCCGAGGATCCCGGTGAGGTAGCTCGCCGCCTTCTGGCCACTGTCCGGTGCGATCGAGACGGCGATTCCCGCGCAGCCCGGGCGGCTCAGGTACTCGATCGCACCGGCGGTGATCGCCGCGGCCGACGCTCCCACCATGAGCGCCTCTTCGCGGTAGAGCCTGCGCGCGGCGGCGTCGGTCATCTCGTCGTCGACCATGACGATCTCGTCGATGACCGAGCGGTCGAGGTTGCCGGGGACCGCGGTCTCCTCCATGTTCTTGAGGCCCGAGATGTGGTGTCCGGGGACCGGCTCGATCCCGATGATCTTGATCTCCGGGTCGCGTTCTTTGAGGTAGCGCCCGGTGCCCACTACCGTGCCGCACGTCCCGAGCCCGGCGAAGAAGTACCGGACCCGACCCTCGGTCTGCCGCCAGATCTCCGGGCCGGTCGACTCGTAGTGCGCGCGGGCGTTGTCTGCGTTGTCGTATTGGTTGGGCATGACGTATTCGCCGGGGTTCGCGGCCATGATCTCCTCGGCGAGCCTGAACGCGACATCCATCGGGTGCAGGCCGGATTCGTCGTCTGCCGAGGTGAGGCGCAGGTCGGCGCCGAACGCGCGGAGGAGCGCGGTCTTCTCGGGCGAGAGCACGTGGGGGGCGGTGGCGACCATGCGCACGCCGAGCAGCTGCGCGATCGCGGCGAGCGCGATACCGGTGTTGCCCGAGGTGGCCTCGATGACCGCGGTGTCGCCGTCGAGCTCCCCGCGCTCGACGAGCCCGTTGAGCAGCCACTTGGCGGTACGGTCCTTGATGGAGCCGAACGGGTTCACCCACTCGCACTTCACGTAGAGCGCGACGTCGGGGTTATCGAGCATGCGGTTGAGGCGCACGATCGGAGTGGGATGCTCGATGTCGCCGCACATATCGAGCAGGCGGTCGTAGCGGGCGAGGCGGGAGTCGTTGCCCAGTCCGAGACGATCGTCGCCACCGGGCGCATCATGTCTGTCGCTCATTGGTCTCCTCGCGAGGAACGCGCTCGAAACGGCCGGGTGCGACGATGATACCGCGTGTGAGCTCGGAGCGCCGTTCGGCAGCGCGCGGTGCCGCTTGTGGGCACGCGCATCGCCGCCGTGTAGACGAGCGGTCAGCGGGGGTATCTCCATTGAGAGACGAACTCACGGGACGGTCCGGACGTCATACGAGCCGTACGGTCCCCGGCGCGAGGAGGCTTCGATGTCCGCATCTTTATCGGTGAGAACGGTGATGCTCGCCACGATGCTCGTAGCACTGTCGGCGCTGGTGGTCGGGTGTGCGCCCGGGGACGGACCCGCCGACCTCGACGGCACGCACTGGACGCTCGTCGACTGGGTAGAGGAGACCATCGAAGCGGACGAGTTCGAGGTGACGGTGGCTTTCTCCGACGACCAGATCACCGGTCAGGCCCCGGTGAACAGCTACGGAGGCACCTACGCGACCGGACCCGGGAACGAGTTCAGCAAGTCGCAGATCGTACAGACGCTGCTCGCTGGCCCGGAGGATGCGATGCGGGCCGAGAATGTCTATTTCGCTCTACTGGCCGAAGCGACGCAGTATCGGGTCGAGAACGGCACGCTCGTCCTGATCGACAGCGACGGCCGGGATGTGCTCGTGTTCGAGGAGACGGACCTTTAGTCCTCGCGAGCGACCCGCACGTCGACCCCTGCGTGGCGGGCGGCCTCTTCGAGAGCGCCGGCCCATTCCGTCTCATCGAGCCCTGGCGGGACATGTACCGTTGCCGTCATGAAGAAGAGCGGCACACCGGTCACCGGTGCCTCGACAGTGCCTGTCTCGGCGGACTCGATGTTGATGCCGCGAGCCGCGAGCTGACGCGTGATCTCGTGGATGATGCCTTCGTGGTCGGCCCCGCGGACCTCGATGCGGAACGGCGTGTTCTCTGCTGGCGGTGTCGCCGGGGCTGGCCGAGCGTCACTGACCGTCGACTTGTAGCCGTTGTCCGTGAGCTGCGAGAGTGCGCGGTCGATGTCGACAAGCCGTTCGCTTGGGAGCGACACGAGCATCAACATCGCGAACTCACCGCCGAGTCTGGCCATCCGGCCGGCACCGACGTTGCCGCCCAGATCGAGCAGCACACCGGTCACCTCTTCGACGATGCCGACGCGATCCGGCCCGGTGAGCGTGAATACGATGTCGGTGCGCACGGAGGGCCCCCTTCTTGCCGTCGTTCGAGCTCGGATGGACGCTTCGCGATACGGCGCTGCCACCGCTGACCCATGGCACACTCTACCACCACCTGCGAGGGGGGGTGGCCACCGGGCGTGCGCGGGCGGCGTCGGTTATCCGCAGACCGGTCCCGAGCACGGGAGCGCGGCGCTCGGCGACTCGTGGCGGGAGGTGTGAAGCACCTTGTCGCCGGCAGACTTGAGGATGCACGTCGTATCCTGGCCAAAGGGGTCGTCGTACTCGTGGAAGGCCTTCACGCGACAGCCCCTGCAGATCTGCGCGTATTCGCAGTTCTCCTCGGCGCAGATGCCGGTCGTGGGCGTGTCGGCGAGCTTGAAGAGCTCACGGGTGGCCTCGGCAAGCGACATCTCCTTGATGTTGCCGACCGTCCAGTCCTGCGCGAACTGGCACGGCATGACGCCGCCCTCGGAGTTGATGTTCATATGGCCTTTGCCGACCGGGCACGCGCTCATGATCTTGAGGCGTTCGAGGCCGCGGGAGAGGTCGTAGCCGCGCGCGATGAGCTTCTCAGCGACGTAAGGGATGAACGAGGGCATCGCGCCGATGTCGTACTCGAGCTTGCTCTCGGGGTCGATGATGTCGTCGGCGATGAAATCGGCGAGTTCGCGCCACTGGTCGGCGGTGATGCGACCGTCCTCTTCGCCTTCCGAGCGGCCCGACACGATGAGGTCACAGAGGTAGATGAGGCCGCAATCGAGGTCCTTCGCCTCCTGGATGAGGTCGTAGATATGGGGCCACGTGTCGGTGTTGACCGCGGTCTTGAGGGCGACACCCACACCTTCCTCGCGCAGGATCTTTATCGCCTCGACGACGCGGTCCCGCGTCCCCGGGACGCGCACCATGTCGTCGTGGAAGTCCGCCGGACCGTAGAGCGACGTGCCGATGTAGCCGATGCCGTGCTCCTTCAGGCGCTTGGCGACATCGCGGTCGATGAAGGTGCAGTTCGTCGAGATGGTCACACGGATGCCGTGCTCGCGTGCGCGTGCAAGGATCTCCCAGAAGTTCGGGCGCATGAACGGCTCGCCGCCGGTGAGAAAGAGCAGCGGCACGCCGGATGCAGCCATCTGGTCGACGAGGTCGATGGTCTCCTCATCGCTGAGTTGATCGGGGAGTGCATGACCGTCTGCGGCCATATAACAGTGCTCGCATAGCAGGTTGCACCGGTTGGTGATGTTCCAGATGACCTCAGAGGGACGCCCGAGCTTGTAGGCGGCGACCGACTTGTTCTCGACCTCGGTCAGGGGCCCATCGAAGAAAAGCGAGCGCACGTGCGCCATAGGGGATGCCTCCATACGTGTACGGGGTGTGCATCGACGATAACAGCGATGCAACGCTTGTGCCAGCATTCACAATGTCACAATTGTTACCTCGCTCCGCCGGCTGCGCGCGATATCCGTCAGAACAGGCCGACGACTCTCTCGTCGTCGGCCGTCTTGAAGATGATCGTAGCCCGTTCGGCGCTCTCGTCGCCGGTGCCGTAGACGTAGAAGATGTTGATGCCGGCCTCGGAGATGCGCGAGGCGACATCCTGCAGTGCCCCGGGTTCGTCGGGCAGCGTGATGGCTACGACGGTCCGCTCGGACACGTCTGCGCCGAGTGGACCGAGGGTCGCGGCCGCCCGGGCCACGTCTCCGGTGACGAGCAGGAACTTGGCCACACCGTCTCGTTCGTACGCTGAGATGGCCGTGATGTTGACGCCCGCATCCTTGAGAATGCCAGCTACCTCGGCCAGAAGACCCATGCGTGCGGGCATGGTTGCGACGAGCTGTCGTTCGAGCCGCGCGGTTATCATGGCGTGCCCCTTTCGCTGGTGCCTGCCGTCCCTACTGCGTCAGCACGTTGACCGCTCGCGCGTCGTCCTCCGTCTTGACGATGGCGAGCGCAGTACCAGCGCCAGGAGCCACCGACGCGTACGCCCAGTACATGTCGATGCCCGCCTCCGCGATCGCGCGCGCGACCGACTCGAGCGCGCCGGGCTCGTCGGTCAGCTCGACCGCGACCGCGGAGTGCTCGGTGACGTCGGCGTTGAGGCGCTCGAGCGCCTCAGCGGCCGTGGTGTTGTCCGTGGTGACGAGCATGAACTCGCCCCGGCCTTCCTTGCGGTATGCTCCGATCGCGACGATGTTGACCCCCGCCTCACGGATGACCTCGCCTACGTCTGCGAGGAGTCCGATGCGGTCGGGAAGCTTGACCACGAGTTCGTGCGTGAGGTGCGCGCGTGCCATGCGGATCGCCCCTTCGTCGGCGCCAGCTCTACGCTACGGTTCATACCCGCCGAGGAGGGTGTCCCGCACGCGTGAGGGCGCGACTATCAGTCGCACCCGCACGCAGGCTCGGAGCCGGTGAACCAGCCGTAGATGACGGCGGCGGCACATCCTACGCCGGCATCTACGCTGATCGCGCCGGCGGGGCAGTTGCGTGCGCATGCCCCACATTCGATGCAGCGGTCGCGGTCGGCGAAGGCCGCGCGCCCGTCGGCCGACATCTCGAAGACGCCGTGAGGGCAGACGACCGTGCACATCCGGCACCCCGTGCACGCCGCCCGGTCGAGCGCTACCGTGACGACACCATCGATGTAGCGCAGGTCCCTCGTGCTCATCGTCACGTCACCACCGACACCGCGAGCGCGACGATCGCCGCTGCGGCGGTGGCCGCCTGGACGGGGATGGCGCGACGCATCTCCCACTGCACTCCGGACGGCGATGTGAAGGTAGAGGCGCCGGTGAAGTTCATCGCAGTGAACGAGGATACGACGGTCATACCGAGGAAGACAGCGACCGCTCCCGCAGCGTCGAGCCACGGAGCCGTCGGCACGAGGAGGGCGGCTGCGACCGCAGCGCCTACCAGCGCGCCTTTTACGGCGAACATCCTGCCGGGGACCGCCGGCAGAGCTACCGGTACCACGAACCCTCCGGCTACAACGGCAAGTACGGCGCCGGCGACGGCGATGGTGACCGGTGGCCACGGCACGAGACCGAACGCCGCGAGCGCTACCAGCAGCGCAGCAACGCCGAGCGCACGCGTGTCCCTCAGCACCGAGAGCTCGACGCCGGTGAGGACGAAACGGTCTGTAAGACCGAATCGGATCCGTCTCATCTGTGCGGTCGCGCGCATCCCGGCGTCGAGGAACTCGGGCAGGTCCGACGCGCGCACCGGACCGTAGACGACGCGGAAGCCGGTCGCGTCGCGAACTTCGTGCGCGGCCACGCCGGGAGCTCCGAGTTGGGGCAGGACGAGAGTGCGGTGTTCCACGAGACGCTCGATGCCGCTCTCGCGGACGCGGCGCACGACCTCGGCGGTCCCGAACGTACCCTTGCCCGCCGCGCACCACACGTTCACGCCGAGCGTGTCGAGGACGATGAGCCAGACAGACCAACCGTGGAGCGCGAAGCGCACGGCGTCGAAGGAGAGCGTGTAGTTCGCGGTGACCAGGACGGGGGAGCGTTCGGCGGGCGCGCCGATCGCGTAGAGCCCGGGACGCACGCGCCGGTCCGAGCGGCTGAACCCGAGTCGCGCACCGATGGCTCCGAGACGGTCGTGCCGGATGCTCGTAGTGGCGACACGGGGAACGGGGCCGACCGATGTGGTGAACTCCCCATCGATGTAGGTGGGGGTTCGGTAGTCGTAGGTGTCGGGCGCAGGGCTGCAACACGAGCTCGGACCGCAACAACCGTTCACGTCACCGCCCTCCTTCCTGCTCGCATGGGGCATCGTCGCAGCATCCTTGGCGCAGGCCGCCCTCGCGCGGCTCGCTCGCGCGAGCGCGGTCCGCGAGGGCTGACAGCGCATCGGCGATACGGTCGAGCGCGTGCGGATCGAGGCGGCAGTGGAGCCAGAGCCCCTTGCGTGAGGTGAGCACGATCCCGGCATCGCGGAGGCGCTTGACGTGGTGGCTTGCGAGTTGGTCGGAGACGTCGAGCGCTTCTGAGATATCGCAGAGGCATCGCTCGCCGCCGGAGAGCAGTTCGACGATCGCGTGCCTACGGGGCTCGGCGAGGACCTGGAGTGTTTGTACGAGGGGACCCATGCTCAGAAGTATAGTAAAACGGCCATTGGATTAACAAGAGAGGGTATGATAGCCGGATGTGGGTACACTACCGGAACGAAGTGGAATCGGACATCTTGTCGGCATGTGCCGAACGGAGAGGTTGTGAACCGGTTGATCGCGACTGTGGGGCTCCCGCGCTCTCTCCTGTTCTACAAGTATCGGGTGTTGTGGGCGACCTTTTTCGAGCAGCTCGACGTGGCGACCGTCGAGAGTCCGCCGAGCAACCGGGCGATCCTGGAGCGCGGCATCGACCTCGCGGTGGATGAGACGTGCCTTCCGCTCAAGATGTTCCTCGGCCACGTGGAGACCCTGCGCGACAAGGTCGATCACATCCTCGTGCCGCGCGTCGTCACGTTGACGAAGCGCGAGACGGCGTGCGTGAAGTTCTGGGCCTCCTTCGATGTCGCACGCAACGTCATCGAGGGCGTCGACCTCATCGAGTACAACGTCGATGTGGCCAACGGCATCCACGAGCGCGACGAGTTGTGCAGGCTCGGCAGGAGGTTCGTCGACGACAAGCGTCGTGTCCGCCGGGCCTACGATGTGGCACACGCTGCGTACCGGGAGCATGCGCACCGGATCGCTGGCGAGCAAGACGCGATCCTCGACCGGCCAGGAGCGAAGGTGCTCGTCGTCGGGCACGGATACAATCTCCACGACGAACTCCTCGGCAAGCCGCTTATCCGCATCCTCGAACAGCAGGGTGTGCACGTCGTGTGCTCGGAACTCGCCGACACGCATCTTGCGCGGAAGCTGGCCGCGCGCATCTCGACCGACATCCCGTGGACGTACAACAAGGAGCTCTTGGGATCGGTCGAACTATATCGTGAGAGGGTCGACGGCATCGTCTTCCTCGTGACGTTCCCGTGCGGACCGGACTCCCTCATGACGGAGCTGTGCATGCGGCGACTCAAGGACGTTCCGGCCATCACGATCGTCCTCGACGAACTGCAGGGGGAGGCGGGACTGAAGACCCGCCTAGAGAGCTTCGTCGACCTGCTCAAGGCGGGCAAACGCGCAGGAGGGGGTGCCGCATGAGCCGCGCAGGCAGCGAGTACCGCGTGAGTTTCCCTCACATGGGCAACTATACCGTTCCGATCGTCACGCTCGCGAGCATGCTCGATTGCGAGATCATGCCCCCGCCCAAGATGACCCGCCGCACACTCGAACTGGGTGCGCGTTACAGCCCCGAGTTCGTGTGCATCCCGTTCAAGTACAACCTGGGCAATTACATCGAGGCGCTGGATCAAGGCGCGAACCTGCTGTTCCAGGCGGGCGGCGGATGTCGTTTCGGCTACTACGGTGAGGTCCAGGAAGCGATCCTGCAAGACCTCGGGTACGAGTTCGAGATGGTCCTTCTTGCGGGCGGGTTTGGCGTACTCGAACACTACAACAAGTTCAAATCGCGCAACCCGCGCCTCAACATGGTGCGCGCGATCCGGCACTACCGGCTCGCGTTCCGGCAGACACGCGCGCTCGACCGCATCGAGGACTTCGCGCGCCGCAACGCCGGGTTCGAGGTCGAGGAGGGCGCGTTCGACTCAGCGTTCGACCGGTTCGTGGGTGAACTGGCCGAGACCCGGAGCATCGCCGACGTCGAGCGCGTCGAGGCCGCCTACACCGAGGAACTCCGGTCCATCCCGGTCGAACGGCCCGAGGGTCTGCTACGGGTAGGGATCGTCGGCGAACTCTACGTGCTCATGGAGCCGTTCTCGAACTTCTTCATCGAGCGTGAACTCGCGCGCCGTGGTGTCGAGGTGCACCGATACGTCAACGTGAGTAACATGGTCGACCATGGTGGGCGCAACAAGAATCGTCACCTGCGCGAGATCATCGGCATCGCCGACCCGTACCTGCGCTACCATATCGGCGCCGATGGGACGGAGAGCGTGGCGACGACCAACCGGTTGCGCCAGGAAGGGTTCGACGGGGTACTCCACCTCAAGCCGTTCGGGTGCATGCCCGAGGTCAACGCGATGTCTGCTCTCCAGCGGCTTTCCCGGGAGCATACGTTCCCGGTATTGTTCATCAGCTTCGACTCGCAGACGTCCGAGACGGGTCTCGCCACCCGGCTCGACGCGTTCTGCGACATGTTACGCATGCGAAAGAGGAGGCTCGGCGCGTGAAGGCATATCTCGGTGTCGATGTCGGATCGATCTCGACCAAGGCCGTCGTCGCCGACGGCGACGGACAGGTCTTGGCACGGTCGTACCTGTGGACCGAGGGAAATCCGCTACGGGCAGTCAAGCGGGTGTTGTCGGAGTTGGCCGAACAGGTCGACGCAGCGCATCCGGATGCACGGGTGGTCGCGGTCGGGGCGACCGGGTCCGCCAGAGAGCTCATCGGCGCGGTCCTCGGCGCGCAGGTCGTCAAGAACGAGATCACGGCGCATGCAGTGGGTACGCTCTCCCGTCACGCGGACGTGCGTACGATCTTCGAGATCGGCGGCCAGGATTCCAAGATCATCATCGTCCGCGACGGGGTGCCGGTCGATTACGCGATGAACACGCTGTGCGCCGCCGGGACGGGATCGTTCCTCTCGTCGCAGGCGCGAAGGCTCGACGTGCCGGTCGAGGAGTTCGGCGATTATGCGCTGCGCTCGAAGAAGCCCACGAAGATAGCGGGCCGGTGCACGGTGTTCGCCGAGTCCGACCTCGTCCACAAGGCCCAGATCGGTCACCCGGTAGAAGACATCATCGCAGGACTGTGCAACGCGATCGTCGGCAACTACCTGAACAACGTGGGCAAAGGCAAGGAGATCCTCGCGCCCATCGTGTTCCAGGGCGGCGTGAGCAAGAACGTCGGCGTGGTCAAGTCGTTCGAGGACGCGACCGGCGAGGAGGTGTACGTCGACGACGACGGCCACCTCATGGGCGCCCTCGGTGTCGCTCTCGTAGCGCGTGACGAGGGTGTCGAGTCGCTGTTCGACTTCGCCGTTCGCGACGTGAAGTTCGAGACCGTTGGCGAGGAGTGCGGCGGGTGTCCGAACGACTGCGAGGTCGTGCTCGTACTGCGCGACGGCGAGTTCATCGACGGCTGGGGCAACCGGTGTGCTCGCGGGATGGAGCGCGTGCGCACGCATCTCGCCTCATCCGTCGAGTCCGCGGTCCCGTGATGTCGGCAGGGCTGCCGAGGGAAGGCTGACATCCGGCTACGTGGGGGTCCCGGTATGTGACGCGGCAGGGAGGTGGTGGCCGTGGGGGAGACGGTCGTCGTGGAGCGGGTGCGCCGGTCGTACCCGGCGTTCCGAGACCGCACGGATGCCGGGGAGGCGATCGAGCGGCTGATCGACCCGGACCCCGATCCCGATGCGGTGGTATTGGCGCTCCCGAGAGGCGGCGTGCCGGTCGCGTTACCGCTCGCTCGCGCACTCGGTACCTCCCTGCACCCGATGCCCGTGCGCAAATTGCCACTCCCCGGTTCGCCCGAGATGGGCTTCGGTGCCGTCACGCTCGACGGAACGGTCGTGCTCAACGAGCGCGTGGTCGTCGGTCATGCTGTCGACGAGATGACGGTGGCGCGCGTCGCCGAGGAGGTCCGTTACGAGGTCGAGCGGAGGGCGCGGGCGTACCCTCGCGGCTTCCCGTTTCCCGACGTGGAAGGTCGTACGGTATGGCTCGTCGATGACGGGCTCGCGACCGGGTATACGGCACTCGCGGCCGCGCGGATGGTCTTCGCCCGCAACCCTCGTTCGGTAAGGCTCGCGGTCCCCGTTGCGTCATCGGGGGCGATGAGGCTGCTCCGGGATGCCGTGGACGCGACCTACTGCATCATCGAGCAGCAGAGTGTGCCGTTCGCGGTTGCCGCGTTCTACCGCGACTTCCACGACTTGAGCGATGACGAGGTCATCGAGGTCCTTGGCCGATGAGCCCGTATGCTATCGGCGAGCGGCTCCAGTTATGGAGGTTCGGTCGCGGCACGACCTTCGCTGGATATGTCGTGATAATCTTCTGTGGATGATGTGCCTGCACGGACTGGCGTCCGGCGCCATGCGGGCGCATCACTCGCTGCCCGGGCCCTTCCTCGGAGGTTCACATGTCACGCTTGACCCACAACTCGGTTGTTCGCTGGATCGCGACCGTCGTTCTCGCGGTCACCGTGGCCGTGGCAGGCCCGATGGCCGCTCTCGCGCAGCCCGGGGCGTTCGTCACGCTCGGCGCCTCACTGTTGGTGCAGCCGATGGGCGGAGGGGAGCCGCTGCTCATCGTGAGCGGTTCGATCCCGCACGACACACCGCTTCCTGCTCAGGTCGCACTCCCGGTGCCGGAAGGTTCGCAGGTAGAGTGGTCCGGCGAGATCATCGGCGAGACCATCGAGGAGGACATCGTCGCCGACGCTGTCATCGAAGAGCGGGACGGTGGGTACGTGGCCGTGCTGACGCTGACTCGTTCTCACATCGCACAGGTCGAGGTCGTCTATCCCGGCGCGACGCGACCGGGACCTGACGGCACGACCGAGGCCTCGTACGAGTTCCTGGCACCTGCGCCTGCCGAGTCTGCGCGCATCGCGATCGGCCTCCCCCCTGGGAGCACTGCTACCGCGGTGCCTGAAGGGTCGCTGGCTGCTGCCGGTCCCAACAACTACACCTACTACTACACCGAGCGTTCCGGTGTGGCACAGGGCGAGGAGCTCGGGTTCACGCTCGGATACACGTTGCCGGTCGGCGGGACACCTCCTGCTCCAGCGGGTGGTCCTGCCGGTTCAGAGGTGCCCCCGCTATTGGTCGCACTGGTTGCTGCGGCGATCGCCGGCGCGTTGCTGATGCTGCTTGCGGCCCGCGCGCGTGGGCGGAACAGCGCTCGCATGGTCAACGACGAATCTGCCGGTTCGCAGGGCGGTGCGCCGCTGACCGAGGATGCCGCCGATGATGACGGGTTCGAGACCCGGGTCACCGGGGAGAGCGAGGAGGACCTCGCCGGGAACCCCGTGTCGAGTGCGACGGCGGCTCTGCTCTCGCCACGCGTGCTCCTCATCGCTGCCGCGGTGCTCATCTTGGGCATCGTGATGGTCATGACCATGGGCGGCGAACGTGGGCAGGTCGGCGTGATCGACGCGTCGAACGGGTGGATCAGTCAGCGTGTGAGCACCGCGGACGCCGCCGATCGGATAGAGTTCTCCATCATCATCCCGTGCGCGTGTCCGCCTGAAGAAGAGGCGCCCAAGATGTTCTCGGCACTGGCGACCGTGCCCGGCGTGGCTACCGCCGCCCTCGAGCGGGACACGCTGGCGCTGCGCGTCGAGTACGATCCCACCCTCACCGACGCCGACGCGATCGCGGTCCTGCTTCGATCACGGGGCTATCTGCCGTAGGGCGTCGTCCTGATGGGAGTTTGTGTGAGGCGCCTAGCTCTCTACTCGGATATCCACGGGAACGTTCCTGCACTCGCCGCGGTCCTCGACGACATCGGTGCGAGCGGGATCGAGGAGCGGTACTGCCTTGGCGACCTGGTGGGCTACGGCCCCGACCCGGTTGGTGCGATCGAGATGGTCCGCGACACGTGCGACCCCGTGATCCGAGGCAACTACGACCAGGGTGTCGGCGACCGTAGCGGGGCGTGCGGGTGCTACTACGCGACAGATCAAGCCAAGTCGGACGGCGCGGCGAGCTACGAGTTCACCGAACGGATGGTGGGCGACCGGGACGCCGAATGGCTTCTCGGTCTCGAAGACGGGATCCGGCACGATGATGGGGGCGTCCGCATCCTGCTTACGCATGGCTCGCCTCGGCGTATCAACGAGTACCTTATGCCCGATCGAGGCGAGGCGCAGCTTGCGCGGCTCGCGCGCGACGCCGGGGCTGACGTCGTATGTTGTGGACACGTCCACATCCCGTACCATCGCTCTTTCTACGCGGAGGCGGACGGCACCGCCGCGAGCCCTGTCATCCATTACGTGAACTCCGGCTCGGTCGGAAAACCCAAAGACGGCGACCCTCGGGCAGGCTGGATCGAGCTTGTGATCGGTGGCTCGGCGCAGGTGCGTGCCGCAGTGCCCGACGACGCGTTCGCCGCCTCGGCCGGTCTCTCCGACACGTGGGTGGGAGTCGCCTTCCACCGGGTCGAGTACGACGTCGATGCGGTCGTCGAGGCGATGTGCTCAGCCGGTCTTCCTTCAACGCTTGCCGAGGCCCTCCGCACCGGCTGAGACCGCTTCCGGCCCCCGGCGAGATCGGCCCGGGCCATGTCTGCGCGTCTATCCCTGCGATGTGCGTCACATGTCCGCGTGGAGTTCGCGTGGAGTCGGAGCCCGAAGCGGGTACGAAGGAGTAGACTTTGCTTGTCTGACCTCGTGCATACCGACGGGAGACACGACATGGCGAATCCTTCACGGCGCATCCTGTTCGTCGAGGATGAGAAATCCATACGAGACGTCGTCACCGCGTACCTCGAACGCGAAGGGTACTGGGTGACTGCCGTCGCAGACGGGGAAGCCGCTCTCACGGCGTTCGAGAAGAGCCACTACGACCTCGTCATACTCGACCTCATGCTTCCCAAAGTGAGCGGCGAGGCCGTCTGCCGCGACATCCGCGACACCTCGGATGTGCCCATCATCATGCTCACCGCGAAGGGCGAGGAGGAAGACCGGATCGCCGGGCTCGGTCTCGGCGCCGACGACTACCTCGTCAAGCCGTTCTCCCCGAGAGAACTCGTCGCGCGCGTGCGCGCGCTGCTGCGTCGCGCGCGCGCAGGTGAAGAGCCCCAGCGCGACAGGCTCGTCTTTGGCGAACTCGACATTGACACTGCGGGCCACAAGGTCTTTGTCGCCGGCGAGGAGATCGACCTGACGGCGAGCGAGTTCAAGCTTCTCGTGACGCTCGCACGGTATCCCGGGCGCGTCTACACGCGCATGGAGCTCGTCGAGAAGGTCCTCGGATACGATTTCGAAGGCTACGAGCGCACGATCGACAGTCACGTCAAGAACCTGCGTTCCAAGCTCGACGACGATCCGCGCGATCCCACGTTCATCCGCACCGTGCACGGCGTCGGGTATCGTTTCGAGTACCAGGCAGCCGAGGACGAGTGATGCCCGAGGTCGTGTCAGGCTCCGGGATGCGGCGGCCGTCGCGCCTGCTGCCGAAGCGTCTCACTACCCGCCTCGCCGTGGCGTTCGCCGCGGTCGCTCTGCTGACCGCAGGTTTGTCCGCGCTCATCCTCTCGTTCGTGTGGCAACAGCAGTTCGACCGCTACGTGCGCGAGGGGCTCCAGAATACCGCAACGGGCGCCGCCACGATGTTGGCGAGCTACTACGAGCGTGATGGCGGGTGGACGATAGACGCGTTCGCACAGCTGCCACGATTCGGGATCATGGCGGGCCTCGGTCTCCACGTGCTCGACGACGAGGGCTACATCGTCTACGACGATTCCCTCATGGGCGGACTCGCACACGGCATGATCGGCCGGATACCTGCTGCGAGCGCCTCGCCGATGGAGCCGGTGGTCAGCGCCCCGGTCGTGGTCCAGAGCGAGATCGTCGGGATAGTGAGAGTGTGGCCGCTCTCGCCCGAAGGGCTGCTCACCGAGACCGATGTGCGGTTCCAGAAGGCGAGCCTTGCGGGGCTCGCCACAGCCGGGCTCATCGCCGTCGGGTTCGCGT
The DNA here is from genome assembly GCA_007121015.1 of Coriobacteriia bacterium. GTDB lineage: Bacteria > Actinomycetota > Coriobacteriia > Anaerosomatales > SLCP01 > SLCP01. Next base: position 4,650 of record SKMN01000006.1, on the reverse strand, counting down.
CGTTCGCCGGGTTCGTGTTCGCTGCGGGTCTCGTGCGACCGATCGACCGGATCACCGAGGCAGCCGAGGCTCTCCGGGCCGGGGACCAGGATGCGCGGACCGGTGTCTGGGGCGACGACGCCATCGGGCTCCTCGGCAAGACCTTCGACGACATGGCCGATGCGATCGAGGCCGATCGCGAGATGGAGCGACGCCTGACGGCCGATGTCGCGCACGAGTTGCGCACGCCACTCCAGGCGATCCAGGCGACCGTCGAAGCGATGCAAGACGGTGTCCTCCCCGCCGACGAGGAGCAGCTCGGGGTCGTTCGTGACGAGACCGTGCGGCTTGCCCGGCTCGCCGATGGCATCCTCGAACTCACGCGCCTCGAGCGCGGCACGGTACCGATGCGACACGAGCCGGTCGACATCGCTGCGACCGTGCGCTCGGCTGTCGACGCGCACCGCGCGTTCATCGAGGTCTGCGGTCTCGATCTTCGCGTGCGCCTGACCGACGGTATCACCGTGATGGGCGATGCGGACCGCATCGTGCAAGCGGTCGGCAACCTGCTCTCCAACGCTGCGCGCTACACGCCGGCGGGGGGACATGTCGAGGTTACGCTCTCCCGGGAGGCCGATGGCGCTGTCATCCACGTCTCCGACACCGGCATCGGGATCGCCGATGAGAACATCCGACGAGTCTTCTCGCGCTTCTGGCGGGAGGACGCCGCTAGGGACCGGGCGACGGGGGGTCTGGGTATCGGACTTGCCATAGTCAAAGAGATCGTCGAGCGGCACGGAGGGAGCGTCGGGGTGGCGCGCAGGCCGCAGGGAGGGACGATCTTCACGCTCAGGCTACCGATCGCACCGTGAGCCCTGCGCGACTTCCCCCGGTGCGCTACACTCTGTCGTCGTGCGTCGGCATACGACCGCGGCACGTGTGATTCGTCCCTCACGAGAGGAATCGCGTCTCGATGATGTATGTACTGGCCGTCGGTGGGTTCGCGCTCCTGTTCGTCGGCGGGGAGTGGCTCGTGCGCGGCGCCGTATCGGTCTCTCGCCGGTTCGGGGTGTCGTCCCTGCTCATCGGGCTCACCGTCGTTGCATTCTGCACGTCCGCCCCGGAACTCCTCGTGAGCCTCGAGGCCGCGTGGCGTGGTCAGGTGGATATCTCGATCGGCAACGTGGTGGGCAGCAACATCGCCAATGTGCTTCTCATCGTGGGCGCGTCGGCCATGGTCGCCCCGATCGTCGTCGAGGCCGCCGGAATCCGGCGCGACCTCATCTTCATGCTCGGATCGGTCGTGGTGCTCACCGGTCTGGGGCTGTACGGCGTCATCGAGCGGTGGCACGGTGGGATCATGGTGGGAGCGCTCATCACCTACATCTGGTACTCGTACTGGACCGAGATGACGGGAACCGCTCCCTCCGCGGAGTTGCACCTTCGCGAAGCCGACGAGCTCGCCGGCGTGACCAAGAGCCTGTGGGTCGGACTCCTCGAACTCGCCGCCGGGCTGGTCGCACTCGTCGTAGGCTCGAAGATGCTCGTCACCGGGGCCGAGGAGATCGCTCGTACCTTCGGGGTGTCCGAGGCGGTCATCGGCCTGTCCATCGTGGCGCTGGGCACGTCACTGCCCGAACTGGCCACCTCGCTCGTAGCGGCCGCACGCAACCACGCCGATGTCGCGATCGGCAACGTCGTGGGCAGCAACATCTTCAACGTGCTCGCCATCCTCGGCATCACCTCGATGACCCGGTCGCTCGAGGTGTCACCGGGCATCGCCGGGTTCGACATGTGGGTGATGCTGGCTTCCTCGGCCGTGCTGCTCCCGCTGGTGTTGTGGAGAGGCAGGGTCGGGCGGTTGGGCGGTGCGGCGCTGTTCGGCAGCTACATCGCCTACATCGTGGTCCTCTACGCCGGCATGGCGGGCCCCGGCGCGCTGTGAGCGGCCGAGGGCGGCCGAGGGCACCCTACACCCGCCGCGCGCTTTCGCCTACAATGACGCGTACCACGACGCCCCCATACCCTTCACGTTCCCGGGCCGTGGCCTCCCGTTGCATAGCGACCGTGGAAGGAGCGACACGAACGTGACGCATCCGACAGGCTTCAGTCCCGATACGCAGGGCAAGGTCCGCGACATCTACGACCTCGGCGATACGCTGCTCCTCGTCGCCTCCGACCGCATCTCCGCCTTCGATGTCGTGTTGCCGGACCCGATACCGTTCAAGGGTGAGGTGCTCACGAAGCTCTCGCTCTTCTGGTTCGAACTTCTCGGCGATATCGTGCCCAACCACTTCCTCTCGGCAGACGTCGCCGACCTGCCCGAGCGGTTCGCGCCGCACGCGGATTACCTCCGCGGCCGCTTCATGCTCGTGAAGAAGGCCGACGTCTTCCCGGTCGAGTGCATCGTGCGCGGATACCTCGCGGGCAGCGGGTGGAACGAGTATCGCCGCCAGGGTACCGTCTGCGACATCGAGCTGCCCGACGGCCTCGTGGAGTCCGACCGGCTCGAGGAGCCGCTCTTCACGCCGTCGACCAAGGCCGAGATCGGCGACCACGACGAGAACATCTCCTTCGAGCGGATGGTCGGGATCGTCGGGCCCGAGGTGGCCGAGGAGCTCCGCCGCGTCTCGGTCGCGATCTACTCGACCGCGCGCGAGCACGCCGCCGCACGCGGCATCATCATCGCCGACACGAAGTTCGAGTTCGGGCGGGTCGACGGCGCGATCACGCTCATCGACGAGGTCCTCACCCCGGACTCGAGCCGGTTCTGGCCGGTCGACAGCTACGAGCCGGGCCACGGGCAGCCGAGCTTCGACAAGCAGTACGTCCGCGACTGGCTCGTGGCGAGCGGATGGGACAAGACGCCGCCTCCTCCCGCGCTGCCCGACGACATCGTCAAGGGCACGAGCGAACGCTACATCCAGGCCTACGAGCTCATCACCGGGCGCACGTTCGACCCGGAAGGCTCGGTGTAGCGTGGGACGGAGAGCGCCGGACAACCCACGTTATCAGCGGGGGGTGGAGATTGGGAAGACGCGGCGTTCGGCGGCCTCGGCCAAGCCGAAGCGGGGCAAGAGCGCGCCCTCGAAGAAGCCCGTGAAGGGTTCGGCTCGCAGCCGGTTCCTTGCGCCCGTGCCCACCTCACCGGAGTACCGGCGCCTGCGCAAGCTGTGGGCATCCGTCCTCGGCGCCGCGGTCGTCTTGTCGCTCGTCGCGTGGTGGCAACAGGGCACGTGGTTCGGCACCACGGTGCTGGTGCTCGCGTACGCATGCATCTTCACGGCGTTCTACCTCGACTTCATGAGGTTGCGCCCCATGCGCAAGGCCGCGATCGAGGCCGACAAGGCCGAGAAGGCGGGCAAGGCCGAGAAGGCGGGCAAGGCCGAGAAGACATCCGGAACCAAGAAGCGTGGCGGCACAGATACCGACTGAACGCAGGCGGAGGGGAGTTGGCACGATGGCGCGTTACGAGGTGTTCGTGACGTACAAGCAGGGGATCTTCGATCCGCCCGGGGCGACTGCCGAGCGTGCGCTGCGCAACCTCGGCTACGAGGGCGTGGAGAGCGTGAAGATCGGCAAGTACATCAGGATCGAGACGGCGGGCGGCATCGAGACGGTGCGCGAGATGTGCGAGAAGCTACTCGCCAACCCCGTCATCGAGGACTACCGCATCGAGCAAGTCGGGGAGGCGTAAGCTCATGCGCTTCGGAGTAGTGGTGTTCCCGGGCTCGAACTGCGAGCAGGATGTCGTGCACGCGATCGAGCACCTCGGATTCGCGGCGGAGTACCTGTGGCACGGTGACATGGACCTCGGCGACGTCGATGCGGTCGTGCTCCCCGGCGGCTTTTCCTACGGCGACTACATCCGTTGCGGTGCCGTTGCTCGTTTCAGCCCCATCATGGCCGAGGTGTCCCGCTTCGCCGAACGCGGCGGGCCGGTCATGGGCATCTGCAACGGGTTCCAGATACTGGCCGAGGCCCACCTGCTTCCCGGGGCCATGCTGCGCAACACAGGGCTCAAGTTCATCTGTCACGCGCAGCCGCTCCGCGTCGAGGAGTCGGTGTGTCACTGGCTCGACCTGCCTGCGGGCATCGTGCTCGATGTACCCGTCAACCACAACGAGGGCAACTACTACTGCGACGCCGAGACGCTTGCCCGCCTGCACGCGGGCGGGCAGGTCGTGCTTCGCTACTGCGAGCCTGACGGTTCGCTCGCCGTTGGCGGCAGCGCGCCCAACGGGGCGCTCGACGACATCGCCGGCATCTGCAACGAACGCGGCAACGTGTTCGGCCTCATGCCGCACCCCGAGCGCGTCGTCGACCCGGTCACCGGCGGCACCGACGGGGCCGCGTTCTTCACGACCATCGTGCGCCGGCTCGCAGAGGTAGCGGGGTAGCGCACGGCGAGGCGTCGTGGCGCTCCGTTACTTCGCCGTGCTCGCCGTGCTGCTCACACTCGTCCTCGGCGTGGCGTACGCCCCTGTCAGTCGTGTTCGCGCGAGAGGCGAAAGCTGACTCGTAGACGTCGTGACGTTTTGACGTCATAACGCGACCGCTATCGCATCCGGCAGGGCGACTACCGCATCGTCTACGAGATCGAAGACGACGTGGTCACCGTCTGGGTGGTGAAGGTCGGGCACCGGCGCGACGTCTACCGGGGAAGGTAGG
>SKMN01000016.1 GCA_007121015.1 Coriobacteriia bacterium | reverse complement strand
TATCGCTCGACAACCTCGAGGAGATACGAGTCTTGTTCACCGCCGACGCGATCGACCATACGCGTGCGCTGGTCCTGCTCAGTCCGCTCGCCGACATCGACGTCGGCGAAGTGCTGTCGATCGTGCGGAGTGCCGCATCCGGCTCCGGGGAGGAGTCTCGTCTCTTCGAGTGAGGTGAGCCGCACGAGCCGTCCCGCGTGCCGTACGCGTGTCTTGACAGCTTCGGATGAGGGTACTATCTTGCAGAAACCATACTGAATCAGTAGGGATTGAGTATGGATGGCTGCCGAGGAGTACCGACCGATGCGCCTGACCGCGAAGAGTGAATACGGCCTGCTGGCCATGATCGACCTTGCCTGCCGTGAGGGGGCAGGTCCTGTCAGCGCGCGCGCGATCTCCGAGCGCCAGGCGATACCGGCCAAGTTCCTCGAGCAGTTGTTCGTGGCGTTGCGTCAGGCCGGTCTCGTAAGCGCGGTGAGAGGCGCCCGTGGCGGGTTCGCTCTCGACCGTCCCGCCGAGACCATCACCGTCCTCGACGTCGTCGAGGCCCTCGAGGGCCCGCTCAGGACGACGGTGTGCGACGGAGAGCGGGCGGCGGCGTGCGGCAAGGGTAAGGCGTGTGCTGCCGCCGGTGTGTGGGAGCGGGCGACGAGCGCGGTGAGGACCGTGTTCGGCGCCACGACGCTTGCCGAGCTCGCCGACACCCAACAGGAATTCGAGGTCTCCGCTGACGTACCGACCGAGGCGGCAGGAGGATCGTGATGGAGCACCAGCGCGACACGTACCTTGACTACGCGGCGACGACGCCGGTCGACCCGCGGGTCGTCGACGCGATGTTGCCGTACCTGAGCGACGTGTGGGGCAACCCCAACAGCCTCTACCGTCGTGGGCGGGAGGCCTACACCGCCCTCGAGGAAGCGCGCGAGCGGTTCGCCCGCGTCATCGGCGCCGAGCAGCCCGGCGAGGTCATCTTCACCGCGGGCGGCACCGAGGCCGACAACATGGCGCTCCTCGGCATACCGACGAGGGCTCGTCCCGACGGCGGTCACATCATCGTGTCCGCCTTCGAGCACCACGCGGTCCTCGAGCCGGCTCACGAGCTCGAGAAGCGCGGGTACGAGGTCACGTACGTCAAGCCGCGTCCCGAGGGCTACATCGACCCGGACGACGTGCGCGCTGCGATGCGTGACGATACCGTCCTCGTCTCGGTCATGCACGCCAACAACGAGATCGGCACACTTCAGCCTATCGCCGAGATCGCCGCGATCGCCCACGAACGCGGCGCGTACGTGCACACCGACGCCGCTCAGACGCTCGGTAAGGTGCCGTTCGATGTTACGGCCCTCGGCGTTGACGCGGCGACGTTCTCGGGACACAAGATCTACGCGCCCAAGGGTATCGGCGCGCTCTACCTCAAACGGCGCACTCCGATGGCCCCGCTCATCCGCGGCGGGGGCCAGGAGTCCAAGCGCCGCTCCGGTACGCAGAACGTAGCCGGTGCGGCGGCGCTGGCGACCGCGGCCGAGATGGTCGTGGCAGACCTCGACACCGAGGCGCCACGGCTCGCCGCGTTGCGCGACTGTCTCGTCGAGGGCGTGACCTCGACGCTCGAGAACACCGTCGTGAGCGCGACGCATCCCGAGCGGCTGCCCAACATCGCCCACCTCATCATCAAGGGCGTGGAAGGCGAAGCGATGCTACTCCAGCTCGATGCCAGAGGGATCGCGGTCTCCACCGGCTCCGCGTGCTCCTCGGGCAGCCTCGAGCCGAGCCACGTGCTGCTTTCCATCGGCTGCCCTCCGGAGCTCGCCCACGGCTCGATACGCCTGTCGGTCGGGCGATACACAACCGCCGAGGACGTCGAGTACTTCCTCGACGCGTTCTCCCCGATCGTGAACCGCCTCCGGGACATGTCCCCGGTCTACGCGAAGATGTTCGGATCGCACGCCGGATAGCCGGCTGCCGAGTGTAAGGAGTGAGCGTGCTCTACACCGACAAGGTCATGGACCACTTCAACAACCCGCGCAACGTCGGCGTCCTCGACGACGCCGACGGGGTCGGGGAGGTCGGCAACCCGGTCTGTGGCGACATGATGAAGATCTCGATCAAGGTCGCCGAGGACCGCATCGCCGACATCCGCTTCCAGACGCTCGGGTGCGGCGCGGCGATAGCCACCTCCTCGATCGTCACGGAGTTGGCGCGGGACATGTCGCTCGAGGAGGCGGTCGCCATCACCAAGAAGCAGGTGGCCGAAGAACTCGGCGGACTCCCTCCCGCGAAGATGCATTGTAGCGTGCTTGCGACCGACGGCTTGAAGGCCGCTGTCGACGACTACCTCGTCAAGAACGGTCGCGAGCCTATCTCCGGAGGACTCGAGCACGACGACCCGCACTTCGACCCGCATGCCGTCCCGCACGAGGACGCGTGCGACGTAGAGGGGTAGCGACGCGCGCATGAGGGTCTTCGTGGCGATGAGCGGGGGAGTGGACTCCTCGGTCGCCGCCGCACTGCTCGTGGAGGCGGGACACGAGGTCGTCGGGGTGACGATGCAGCTCCTGCCGGAGGGCGACGCTCCGGGAGAGTGCTGTGGCGCCGACGCGGTGCGCTCGGCGAAGCGCGCGTGCGACGTGCTCGGGATCCCGCACTACGTCATGAACAGCCGCGACGTGTTCCGTCGCGCGGTCATCGAGCCGTTCGTCGCCGAGTACGCGCGCGGCAGGACGCCCAACCCGTGCATCGCGTGCAACGACGTGGTCAAGTTCGCAGACCTGCTCACCCGCGTCACCGCCCAGGGTGCCGATGCACTCGCCACCGGCCACTACGCGCGCATCGTGAGCGACTCTGACGGCACACGCTGGCTCGAACGCGGTGTGGACCGCGGCAAGGACCAGTCCTACTTCCTCTACCGCCTTGCGGCTCCCGTCATCGACCACGTGCTCTTCCCGGTGGGCGAGATGCACAAGGCCGAGGTCCGCGAGAAGGCGGCCTCCCTCGGCTTGCAGACCGCTCGAAGACCCGACTCCCAGGAGATATGCTTCGTCCCTGCGGGCGAGACCGCGGCGTTCGTCGGCGACGCCGAGCCGCGAGCGACGCGCCCGGGCGAGATCGTCGACACGTCGAGCATGGTGCTCGGCACCCACCGCGGGATCGCCCACTACACGGTCGGCCAGCGAAAAGGCATCGGACTTGCCGCGCCCGAGCCGCTGTACGTGCTGGGTATCGATCCCGCGGCGAACCGCGTGATCGTGGGACGGCGAGGCGAGCTCGTGCGCCGTTCGGTCGGGGCCGCGGATGCCGTGTGGCGCCTCGGCACGGCCGAGGCCCGCGTCGAGGTGCAGACCCGTTATCGTATGGAGCCGGTGCCCGGCACGGCATCCCGCTCTCCCGAGGGCCTCAGTGTCGCGCTCGACGAGCCCGTCTCAGGTATCGCTCCGGGCCAGGCAGTCGTATGCTACCAGGGTACGCGCATCGTCGGCGGAGGAGTCGTGAGCGAGGCGAGATGAGGATCGACCTGCACACCCATACGTGGCGCTGTCGCCACGCGACCGGCACGGTCGCCGAGTACGTGCTCGCGGCACGCGTGGCCGGTCTCGATGTCATCGGCCTCACCGACCACGCGCCGCTGCCGCCCGGACTCGACCCCGAGGCGTGTTACGCGATGCCGGCCGAGGAGTTCGAGACCCACCTCGCGGAGATGGCCGACGCCGCCGATGCCGCGCGTGCGCCCGGCGACCCGAAAGTGCTCGTCGGCATAGAGGCCGATTGGCTACCGGGGCATCCCGGGCACGTCGAGGGATTGCTCTCGCGGGATGACTTCGACGTCGTGCTGGGTTCCGTCCACATGCTCGACGGGTGGGCGTTCGACGACCCTGACCTCCTCGACTCGTGGGAATCGCGCAGTGTGGAGGCGGTGTGGCGCGAGTACTTCTCGGCGGTGGCCGATGCGGCCGCCAGCGGTATGTACGACGTCATCGCCCACCCGGATCTCGTCAAGAAGTTCGGCCACCGTCCTGCCGAGGAACCGGTCGCTCTCTACGAGGACGTGGCGACCGAACTCGCTCGCACCGGGGTGGCGATCGAGGTCTCCTCGGCAGGTCTGCGCAAACCGGTGGGTGAGATCTACCCGGGCCCCTCGCTCCTGAGGACGCTCTGCCGTGCCGGCGTACCCGCGACGACATCGTCTGACGCGCACAGGCCCCACGAAGTCGGCATCGGCCTCGATGAGGTCCGCGTGGCGCTTGCTGCCGCAGGCTACGACCGCGTCGTATATTTCGAGGGCCGGGAGAGGCGGGAGGTACCTCTGTGAGCGAGCATAGCACCACCGTTGCCGACGTCGTCGCCGCCGTGCACGACGCCTTTCCGCAGGAGTGGGCGGAGCAGTGGGACGTTGTCGGCCTGGTCGCGGGCGACCCGGATGCGCCGGTGCGCCGGGTGTCCGTGTCGCTCGACGTCACGGCCGACACGGTCGCCCGGGCGCTCGCTGCAGACGCGGACGTCCTCGTCACGCACCACCCCGCGTTCATCGAGGCACCGTCGCGTCTCACGCCCACCGCCGCCGGAGCGGTGTTCGATGCGGTCGCAGGCGGTCTCGCGCTCATCGCGGCCCACACCAACCTCGACCGCGCCCCGGCCGGCGCAGACGCGCTGCCCGCGCTCCTCGGCCTGACACCGTCCCGTCCGCTCGAAGACGCGCTTCTTCCGCTCGCTTCGGTCACCGTCTACGTGCCTGCGGACGCCGTGGAGCGGGTCGAATCGGCGATCGCGCGTGTGGGCGCGGGGCGCATCGGTGGCTACGACGCGTGTACTTTCGCCGCCGAGGGGACCGGTGCCTTCACGCCTCGTGCCGACGCAGAGCCGGCCATCGGTGCGCGCGAGGTCCGTTCGCACGCCGAGGAGATCCGGCTCGAGACGGTCTGTCCCCGGGGTCACGCCGGAGACGTCGTCGCCGCGATACGAGAGGCTCACCCCTACGAGGAGCCGCTCGTGAAGGTGTGCGAGACACGGATCGCCCGCGGGAGCGCGCGGATGGGTCGCATATGCGACCTCGACGCGCCGGAGTCGCTTGCCGATCTCGCCCGTCGAGTGGCAGTCCGTGCGGGCGGGGCAGTGCGCGTGAGAGGCGACGGTGCGGCGACGATCGGACGGGTCGCGGTCGCTACTGGATCGGCGAGCGCACTGGTGGGTGCGGCGCTCGGCGCGGGCGCCGATGTGCTCGTAGCGGGGGAGGTACGCTATCATGACGCGGTGACCGCAGCGGAGGCGGGATGCGCGGTGATCGAACTCGGCCACGATGTCTCCGAATGGCCGCTCGTCCCCGTGCTCGCCGCAGCGGTGCGATCGACACGGGGACTCGGTGCCGACACCGTCGTCGTCGATGAGTCGAGAGCGCACTACTGGACACCATGACAGGAGAATCCCGGATGGATGAAGCGCGGACGTTGCTCGCACTCCAAGATCTCGATCTGGTGGTCAGGCGGGCAGAGAAGCAGCTCGACGAACTCCCCGAGAAGCGCGCGATCCTTGAGGTACGCCACAAGGCTGCCGATGTCCGGGCGCTGCACGAGAAGGCCTCCGAACTCGTCCATCGCCATGAGCGCGCCTTCGCCGCCACCAACGACGAGGTCGCGACGATCGATGAGAAGATCGCCGAGGTACAGGCGAAGCTCGACTCCAGCCAGGGCGTGAACCCCAAAGAGATACACAATCTTGCACGCGAGATGGATGCGCTCAAGCGCCGCAAGGACAAACTCGAGAACGACACCCTTCAGACTATGGAGCGTGCGGAGACCGCGAAGATCCAGGTAGCGAAGGTCGAAGACGCGCTCGAGCAGCTCGCCGCTCGCGAGAGCGAGCTCGTCGCACGATTCCGCGAGAAGGGTGGCGCGGTGCAGAACACCCTCGAGCACCATCGTACCGAACGCGAAGCGCTCGCGGGAAAGATCGACCCCGCACTCCTCGAGCGTTACGAGGCCATCCGGGCCGCCAAGGGCGGCATCGGCGCGGCACGACTGAACGGATCGACGTGCTCGGTCTGTCGCGTCGAACTGCCGAGTGAGCGCGTCCGTGACCTGCGCGAAGGTGCCGATGTCGGCTTATGTCCGGGTTGCCGGCGCCTGCTCGTCGTGCGCGGGTTCGACGATGAGTGACCCTCGAGGCTACTGCGTCCTGTACACGGACGGAGGGGCGCGGGGTAATCCGGGGCCGGGCGGAGCGGGCTGGGTACTACTCGACCCCCACGGCGCACTCCTCTCCCAAGGCGGACGGTTCCTCGGCACCGTCACGAACAACGTTGCCGAGTACGAGGCGCTGCTCGCCGGCTTGCGCGTAGCCACCGCCGCCGGATGCGCGCAGCTGGAGGTGCGCTCCGACAGCGAACTGCTCGTCCGCCAGATGACCGGTGCGTACAAGGTCAAGAACGCCGGACTCAAGCCCCTGTTCTCCTCGGCATGCGGGCTCGTCGCGACGTTCGATTCCGTCCGCTTCACGCACGTGCGCCGGGAAGAGAACACCGAGGCCGACCGCCTCGCGAACGAGGCGATGGATGCGTGTGACGACGTGGGCGATGCGGGGCGCGCGGCATGCGACCACCCGCAAGACACGCTGTTCTAAGAGGAGGTCTGCGTGTACGAGCTGACGATCAAAGGCCATTTCGATGCAGCGCACACGTTGCACGGGTATCCGGGTGAGTGCTGCAATCTCCACGGGCACACGTGGGACGTGGAGACGAGCGTGCGGGGGACCGAACTCGACGAGGTCGGGATCGTCTACGACTTCAAACGACTCAAAGACGACCTCGCGGCGGTGCTCGAGCACTACGATCACGCCAACCTGAACGACGTGCCGCCGTTCGACGCGATCAACCCGACCGCCGAGAACCTCGCACGCGTGATCTTCGAGGCGCTTGCCGCGCGGGTGGGTAGCGAGGTCGAGGTGGTAGAGGTCGCCGTGTGGGAGTCACCGATCGCGAAGATCGCGTACCGGCCGTAGTCACGGTGCGCGGCGCGCATCCGGCGGCGATGTCATGCGGTCGTTCGCCACAAGGGTACGTGGCCGAGGAATCCCCCGGAATAGAGGTGTCCCGAGAAACCTCGCCTGCGTGGACTCTATCGGACGACTTTCCGTTTCCCTCCGTTGCGGTACCTGATCGCTCCGGCAAACTCACGTCATGCCTTTGCTCCAGGTCCCACGCTGGCGGCTGCTGGTACGCCGTCTTTCGAGCCTCGCTCGGTCCGACTTCTCGGGACAACCGTCACGTTACACGTAGCGTGACCCTGGGTCAAGAGGGTCGGAGCATTATGTCGGTATACGCGACGAACGGTATCTCGACGTGGATGCGCGGTATCGGCAGAAATACGTACGGCTGTGCACCACGCTCGGGCCAGCAGTGCACGTGCGCATGCCGAAGATTGTCGCTACCGCCGGCTTAGAGTAGACTAATCCTGCGTCCTGAAGCGCTTGTCCCCGCCGGTGACGGCGCCTGAAACGACAGGGAGGCGTGATGCCGTCCGCAACGCTCGAGGAGTACCTCGAAACGATATTCAAGCTCTCCGAACGCGGCGAGGTCAGGCCGACACCGATCGCCGAGGCGCTCGGTGTCTCGGGACCCACGGTCACCGCAACCCTCAAGCGACTCGAATCACGCGGACTCATCACCCGCAGCGATGGCGCGGTCGTGCTCAGCGACGAGGGCCGCGAACTCGCAGTCGACATCGTCCGCCGACACCGCGTCGCAGAACGCTTCCTCGTCGACGTACTCGGCTTGAGCTGGGACGAAGCCCACGAAGACGCGTGCAGGCTCGAGCACGCGCTCTCGCCGCGCGTGATGCTCGCCCTCGAGGCGTTCCTCGACAATCCGGAAGTCTGCCCTCATGGACACCCGATCCCCTCGGCAGAAGGGATCATCACTCCCGTCGCGGGCCGTCCGCTCTGTGACGTCGAGAGCGGTTCGTCGACCCGCATCGTCCAGGTGGCCGAGGACGACGAAGCCATGCTTGCCTACCTCGGGTCACTGGGCATGTATCCCGGTACCGAGGTGACGGTGTGCGAGGTTGCGCCCTTCAAGGGCCCGCTGCTCGTCGAAGTGAACGGTGCGACGTTCGCGATCGGCCGCGACGTGGCCGAGGACATCCTGGTCGAGCTGGCTGGCTCGGAGTAGGCCGCCATGTGTTCCGAGGAGAAACCTCCGACCACCGGGTCGTATCTCGAGAATCTGAGGGCTCCCATGCCCCTTGGCAGGAAACTGCGCCTGATCGCGCGCAATGCGGCACGGCGCGTCTTCCCCAAGCCCACGACGTGCTGCGGGCACCCGGGCGAGCCGGGCTGTTGACGCTGAGTCTCGCACCACCGTGAGTGGCGCGGAAGAAGAGGGAGGACCGCCTCGGCGAGACGGCCCTCCCGGGCTACCATCGGAAGAACGTTTCGAACTACCGTTCAGCAGGTTGAGCTACTCGACGACATACGGCTCACCGGGGTGCTCTTCGCCTGTCAGCCACGAGAATGATTCTTGGAGTATCGAGATGACGAACGCCGGGTTGTGGATGCCGAGGCTCCCGTCAGCGGCCGCCAGGACGTGGTTGTAGGCCGCCGCGTAGACCCTGTCATCGACCTCGATGGGGTCCCCTGCTGCATCGAGGAAGCTTATCGCACCCGCTTCGACCGCGAACGAGCCGCCGTCCAACTCATCTACGAGAGCGTCCTCGAGCATCGCGAGCAACCCCTCGACCTCTTGCTGGAAGGAGCCGACCTCCCCGTCGCCGTCATAGTCGGCTTCGGCTGGCGTGTCGAGATCGATATCGGTCGTGTGACACTCCGCAGCCTGGCACGATCCGTACGAGACGTGGAACGCGTGTGTCTCGATATGACAGCCGAGACAGGTGTCGATGAATGTCTCGTGTGGCTCCGAGCTGGCGTACTCGATGCCTTCGAACGGCATCCCACCCGAAGCGGTCAGGACGTCGGCTTGTGCCGAGTAGTGAGGCGCTGCTCGTCCGTCGTCTGCCGGGTCAGGCGCGCGTCGGGCGTTGTGGCACGACATACAGAGAGCGCCGCTGCCGGCTTGCACGTTATCTGTCGCAGGGAGGTCGACCACGCCGGCGGCAGCGATCTCCGGGCCGACACCGACATGACATGCGCGGCAATCGATGGAGACCAGGAACTCACGATCCAGGGCTGCAGGGTCGTCGATCTCTTGAGCGAAAGCGCCGCCGTCATGACACAGGACGCAGCCCTCTCTTCCGGCGGGGAAAGGCAGAACGTTCGCGTGACCTGATTCCAGCCACTCCTCGACGATCGCGAGCCTGAGTCCGTCAGGCTCCTCGACTTCAGGTTCATCGTCTACCGGTGGCGGAGGCGGAGGAGGTTCCTCCTCCGGCGCACATCCGCCCGCCAGCGTCAACGATAGGACCAGTAGTGCCGACATGATGACAAGCGACCAAGATCGTCTGTTCATTGGGCTCCCCTCCAAAGACTCCCTCAAGGCAGCTTCCGGTGCGGACTATCTACCCACGCTGAGCGGTTTGGAACAAAGAACCTGGGAACGGAGAGAGGGCCGCCTCGGCTGAGACGGCCCTCTCGGTATCGCTGCAAGACAGCGACGTACATCTGTGCAGATGGCGTTCTGCGCCCGGGTTCACGTCACCCGGTGCGCCGCCGTCTTAGGAGGTCGTGTCCTCCTTGGTGCTCGTGGTGGACTGGACCAGCGCAGCGATGTGGGTACTTCGCACTGCTGGATCACCTCCTCGGTCGGCGGGCCGCCGGATCGCGCCCTCGGGATTCCCCGTGACAGT
>SKMN01000039.1 GCA_007121015.1 Coriobacteriia bacterium | reverse complement strand
ACGATCGACGTGCACATCCGCCGCTTGCGCCAGGCCATCGAGGAACCGAGCGCCTACGTCTACATCCACACCGTACACGGCATGGGCTACCGGTTCGAGCCTACACTGAAGACGGATTCAGGCGACACAGCGGCTGAGGGGTGACCGACATAGCCAGACGGCTCAGTGGCTCGTACCGGATGCGGCTCGCGCTCGGCGCTGCGGCGATCGTCGCGGTGCTCGCCGTGCCCTGGGGGCCCACCCTCGTCGCGCCCGCTCTGCTACCGGCACCGTTCGTGTTCGGCACGGCGGTTTTTGCCGCCACTGCGCTCGCCGTGCGCCTCGCGACGCGTGTCGCACGTCCCATCGAGCGGCTCTCGCGCATGGCGCGCGCCATGGCCGCTGGCGACCTGCGCACCGCGGTGCGCCGGGACGACGACGGACTCGCGGAACTCGCCACCGCGCTCACCGACCTGCGAACACAGATGCGCACCCGGCTCGCCGAACTCGAGGCCGAGCAGCGCGACCTGCGCGCCGTCCTCGACGGGCTCACCGACGCGGTACTCCTCGTGCACGGGGACCGCATCACATTCGCCAACAGCGCGACGAGCCGACTGTTCCGCGCGCCTGCGCTCGGATGGCGCGACCGGACACTCGACGAGAGCGGACTTCCCGCCACGGTGCGCAGCGTCATCACCTCGGAGCTCGGATCGACCGGCCCGGTCACCGTCGAGGGCGAGCCCGACCCCTCCGGCCGCACGCTGCGCGTCGGCATCCTGCCGCTCAACCCCGCCGAGGGCCGCTCGCGCACGCTCGTCGTCGTGAGCGACACGACCGACCGCACCCGCCTCGAGCGCATGCGCCGCGATTTCGTCGCCAACGCGAGCCACGAGCTCAAGACGCCGACCGCAGGGATCCACCTGCTCGCCGAGTCTGCGATGAGCGCCGCCGAGGACGGCGACACCGCGCAAGCGCTCGCGTTCGCGAGCCGCATCGAGGAGGAGTCCTCACGCCTCGGCCGCCTCGTGACCGACCTGCTCGACCTCTCACGCCTCGAATCTACCCCGGCACCCGGCGCCCTCACCGACGTCCGCGAGGTCGTGCAGAACGCAGTCATCGGCCACAGGACCGCGGCGGCGGAGCGGGGCCTCGAGCTCTCCTCGGACGACACCGCCGTCAGGAGCGAGGGCGTCTTCGCCAAGGCGGACCCCACCGACATCGCGGTAGCCCTCGACAACCTCCTCGACAACGCGATCACCTACACGGAGACCGGATCGGTGAGCGTGCGGATCGAAGCCGGGCCGACTGAGGTACGCATCGCGGTCGCCGACACCGGCATCGGCATCCCCGTCGAGGACGTCCCGCGGATCTTCGAGCGCTTCTACCGCGTCGACCGGGCGCGCTCGCGGCGCAGCGGCGGCACCGGGCTCGGACTCGCGCTCGTGCGCCACGTCGTGGAGCGTTCGAGCGGGACGGTCGAGGTCGTCTCGGAGCCGGGCGCAGGCTCGACGTTCACTCTCACGCTCCCGCGCGCGTAACGCGGCGCCCCCGGGCCGCCCGCGCCCATGTTCGCTCCGGCGCGGACAGCCGCTACTCCCGCCGCGTCACCCACCACACGTACCCGCCGGCGAACGCCGTGAGGAACGCAGAGCCCAACAGCCACGAGGCGATGACGTCGCCGAGGAAGTGCACGCCGAGGTAGACGCGCGAGAGGGCCACGCCGAGCGCGAGCAGCGTGCACGCGATGACCCCGCCGAACTTCACGCCCACCTCACGCGCGCGCACGAAGAAGAGGAACGCGACGATGCCGAAGAACAGGAACGCCGAGAGCGCGTGTCCCGAGGGGAAGCTGTACGTCTCAGGCACCGGGATACGCGCCACCTCGATGCCGGGCCGCGCGCGGTCGATGACCTGCTTGAGCACGCTGCCGGCCGCCGTGCCGGCCGCCATCGTCAGCGCGAGAAGGACCGCCTCGGCCCGCCACCGCTTGAGCAGTAGGAACGCCACACCCGCGACGGTGAGCGCCGCCATCACCACTCCGCTCCCAAGGGTGGTGAGGAACTCAGCGACTGCCACGAACCCCGGGACGTGCACGTCCCGGACCACCCCTGAGATACGCTCGTCGATGTCTTGGAACGCCGGGAAGAAGAGGATAGCGGCGGTCATGCCTACGAACAGCACGACCGCTATGCCGGCGCCGAGCACCGCGATACCCGGGACGGGGTCCCGGCTCCACGGCGTCGACCCCCTCGGCAGCGATCTCCCCATGCGCGGCCCCTACGTCCCCGCCGCGTCGACGAGCCGCGCGGCGATCTGCTTCTTGCGTGAGAGCACACCGTCCATCCACGCCGAGCCACCCTCGGAAAGCGAGACGTCGAGCGCCCGCTCGGCGAGGCGCACCTTGCCCACCGCGACGATCTCGCTCCCCTCGCGCACGACGTCGGTCACCATGAGGAGCACCAGGTCGTAGCAGCGCGCCTCGCGCAGCGACTCCATGACCTCGCGCACCTCGTCGAGGTGGTCCATGACCTCGGCCACGTCGACCGTCTCGACCTGGCCGATCGCGGCGAGCGTTTCGCCGGCGCGATACTCCTTCAGGTCGGCCTTCACCGCCCGCTCGGCCGAGAACGCCCGGCCGGCGCTGCGCGCACGGAACATCTCCATGCCAAACTCGACCGCGTCCACCCCGAGGCGCGTCGCGAGCCGCTCGGCGACCTCGCGGTCGGTCTCGGTCGTCGTGGGCGACTTAAGCAACACGGTGTCGGTGAGGACCGCCGCGAGCAGGATGCCCGCCATCGGCCCGGGCATCTCGACACCGAGCTCCTCGTAGCGCAGCGCGACGATCGTCGCCGTAGCGCCCACAGGGATGTTGAGGAACAGGATCGGGCCAGTGGTCTGTATATCACCGATCCGGTGGTGGTCGACGACCTCGATGACGGCCGCCACCTCCACGCCGGGCGCAGACTGCGAGACCTCGTTGTGGTCGACGAGCACGACACGCCGCCGGTCGCCCCGGGCGACGTTCGTGCGGGTGAGGATGCCTGCGACCTGCCGGTGCGCGTCGAGCACCACGGCTTCGCGGTGCGTCGAGCCCAGCAGGTCTTCGACCGCCTCGGAAAGCAGCACGTCGGGATCGAACGTGAGCACGTCGGTGTCCATCACGTCGCCCACGGTATGCGAGAGGTTCACGAGCCGCGCGGCGGCGAAGGTATCGTGGCCCGTCGCGACGACGGACGCGCCACGCTCGGCGGCGAGATCGAGCACGGCATCGGCTGGCCGGTGCCCGCCGGTCGCGATAAGACACGCCACGCCGGCCTCGAGCGCCATCGGCTGGGTGCGACGGCGGTCGCCTACGATCAGCGTGTCGCCCGGCGTGATGTAGCCGCGCATCGTCTCGGGTTCCATCGCGCCGATGAGCACGCCACCGCGGAGCGTGGCGTCCCCATCTCCCGCCAACAGGGTGCCGTCGAGCACCTCCACAAGGTGGCCTACGGTCACCGGGACCTCGGCGAACCCGCGAATCTCGGTCTCGCCGAGGTACGCCTCGCCCAAGATCCGCTGGTTGAGCAGCCCACGCAGCGAGCCATCCTCGACCACCGGTAGCGCGCGCACGTCACGCTCTCGCATGAGGCGCCCGGCGTCGAGCATCGTGCGGTCGGCCTCGACGGTCACGACGTCGGGGGTCATGACGTCGCGCACGCGGGTGTGCACGTGCGCGATCTCCTCGGGAAGTTCGACCCCGAAGCGTGAGAACACCCACTCGGTCTCCGGCGGGACCGGGCCGAGGCGCGCGGGCACGTAGACGTTGTCTGCATCGACGAGGTTCTTGAGGTGCGCGTACGCCACCGCCGAGCACACCGAGTCGTTGTCGGGATTCTTGTGGCCGAAGACCAGCACAGGACCCATCGACGCGCCACCTCCGGTCGGATGCATTCTTCGGTGCTAGTCTCGCACGTTGCGCAGCGGCGCGAAACCCGCTAGCAGCTTCTTAGTGCCAGCCGTCTTGAACGCGACCGTGACCTTGTCGCCGTCCACGGCGGTGACCCTGCCGAGCCCGAACACCTTGTGCTCGACGGTCGCGCCGACCTCGAAGGACTCAGCGGGACCGGCCGAGGAGACCTCGCGGCGCGGGGTCCCCGTCCCGAACACCCGCCCGCCCCCCGCAGGCGCTGCCGGGCCGGTGCCGTACGACGAGCCTCTGGCGGCGGCCCCCCGGCGCCCGTACCCCGTGCCGCTCACGCCCGCCGAGCCAAGCCCGCTCGCGGTGACGTGCTCCTCGGGGATCTCGGCGATGAAACGACTTGGCGGGTTGTATTGCGTCGAGCCGAAGAGGCTGCGTGCATGCGCGTGGGTGAGGTAGAGGCGCTCACGGGCCCGCGTTATGCCCACGTACGCGAGCCGGCGCTCCTCCTCGAGTCCGGAGGAGTCGAACATCGAGTTGGCGTGCGGGAAAATCTGGTCTTCGAGGCCCACGATGAAGACGACCGGGAACTCGAGGCCCTTGGCGCTGTGCACCGTCATCATCGTGACGGCCCGCTCGCCCGCCGCGAGGCTGTCGATGTCGGTGCGCAGCGCGACCCACTCCATGAACGCGGGGAGGTCAGCGCCCTCATGTGTCTCGGCGAACTCGCCCACCACGCCAAAGAACTCACGGACGTTCTCGATGCGCCCCTCCGCCTCGACGGTGCGCTCCGCTTCGAGCGCCGAGACGAGGCCCGAACGCTCGACGATCGCCTCGACGAGGTCGCGTAGGTCGCCGCCGTCGGCGACAAGCGCGCGGATCGCGTCGAGCAGCTCGAGGAAGGAGGTGAGCTTGGCGCGCAGCCCGCTGCCGAGCCACTCCTCGGTCACGGCGACGCGCATCGCGTCCTCGAAGGAGGTGCCGCGACGAGAGGCCTCGAACTCGAGCTTGTCG
Organism: Coriobacteriia bacterium; assembly: GCA_007121015.1. Taxonomy (GTDB): domain Bacteria; phylum Actinomycetota; class Coriobacteriia; order Anaerosomatales; family SLCP01; genus SLCP01. The sequence goes on along the minus strand of SKMN01000039.1, from coordinate 57,883 downwards.
ACGGTCGTGGCTCCGATCCCGCGCTTGGGCTTGTTGACGATACGCTTGAGCGCGATCTCATCGGCCGGGTTGACGACCGCGCGTACGTAGGCCATGACATCGCGGATCTCGGCGCGGTCGAAGAAGCGCGTGCCGCCCACGATCTGGTAGGGCACGCCCGCGCGCAGGAACGTGTCCTCGAGCACGCGGGATTGCGCATTGGTACGGTAGAAGACGGCTGCGTCTGCGTAGGAGCGCCCCTCCTCGCGCAGGAGCCGCTCGATCTCGGTGGCGACGAAGCGGGCTTCGTCGCGCTCGTCGGAGGCGTGGTAGCGGCTGATCGACTCACCGCCGGCGTTCGCGGTCCACAGCGTCTTAGGTTTGCGGCCCGCGTTGTTGGCGACGACCGCGTTGGCGGCCGCCAGTATCGTCGCGGTCGAGCGGTAGTTCTGCTCGAGTCTTACGACGATCGTCTCCGGGTAGTCGCGCTCGAACTCTAAGATGTTGCGGATGTCGGCACCGCGCCACGCGTAGATCGACTGATCGTCGTCGCCCACGACCATGAGGTTGCGGTGCTTGGCGGCGAGCAGGTTCACGATGCGGTACTGCGCGTGGTTCGTGTCCTGGTACTCGTCGACGTGCAGGTAGCGGAAGCGCTCCTGGTACGCCGAGAGCACCCCTGGGTGCTCGGCGAGCAAGCGGTGCGCCTCGACGAGCAGGTCGTCGAAGTCGAGCGCATTGGCCTCACGCAGGCGCTTCCGGTAGAACGGGAAGACCTTGGCTGCGGCTTTGTCGAGCGGGCTCACGGCCGCCTGCAAGAACTCGGCCGGCTCGATGAGTTCGTTCTTCGCGGCGGAGATGCGGTGCATGACGGCGTTCGCGGGGTAGCGCTTAGGATCGTAGTCGAGATCGGCCATGACCGAGGTGATCATGCGCTTCGCATCGTCGGTGTCGTAGATGGTGAACGTCCGGGTGAGGCCCACCCGCTCGGCATCGGCGCGCAGCATGCGCACGCACATCGCGTGGAACGTGAGCACCCACATGGCACGCACGCACGGTCCGCAGAGTCCGCCGAGGCGGCTGCGCATCTCCTCGGCTGCCTTGTTGGTGAAGGTGATGGCAAGGATCTCGGCAGGGGATACGCCGAGATCGCCGATGAGCCGGGCGATACGGTACGTGAGTACACGTGTCTTGCCCGAACCGGCGCCGGCGAGCACGAGGAGCGGCCCTTCGGTCGCGAGTGCCGCGTCACGCTGGGCCGGGTTGAGGTCGGAGAGATCGATGGTCATAGGACAGTCAGTGTACCCGCTGGCAGGGTGGTGCGGAAGGGCGAGATACGACTCGCACGCACTCAGCGCGGCGCGTGTCCTTCTCTACTTCACGAACTTGATCATCGAGAACGAGTCACCGGAGTCCTTGAGGCATGAATCGTGGATAGGCTTGCACTCGCCTTTGATGTGTTGGATGTTGCCGCACTTCTCGCACACGCGCTGGTCACACACCGAGCACGGACCGAGACGCGTGGTGCCGACAGCACCACAGTACGCGCAGAATCTGACTGCGCCACGTTCCGCCACGCGCACTCCCCGAGTCGCGATCACCTGTGCGTTGCATGCAAGTGTGCGGTCACGACCCCGGAGGCCTGGAGACGCTCCCGTACCCCAACGGTTCGATTCGACAAAGTCAGCTGGATTCCTACCTCAGGGCGGTACCGACAGCGTTGGCGATCGGTGCCAGATCCTCGACCAGGGCACGCAATCCGTCGAGGTCGAGTGATTGTGGACCGTCGCAGAGGGCCTCCCGCGGGTTGGGATGGACCTCGACCATGATACCGTCGGCGCCCACGGCGACCGCAGCCCGCGAGACCGCAGGAACGAGGTCGGCCGAGCCGGTCGGATGAGAGACGTCGACGATGATCGGGAGGAGCGAGAGCTTCTTGACGACGGGCACCGCGCTGATGTCGAGCGTGAAACGCGTGGCCGTCTCGAACGTCCTGATGCCCCGCTCGCACAAGATGACGTTCTCGTTGCCGCCCATCGTGATGTAGTTGCTCGCCTGCAGCCACTCCTCGATGGTCGCCGCCATGCCTCGCTTGAAGACGACAGGCTTCTGCGACTCGGCGGTGACCATCCCGATCTTCTTGAGCAGGGAGTAGTTAGCCATGTTGCGGGTACCCACCTGCAGGATGTCAGAGTATTCGTCGACGATCTCGACGTGAGCCGAGTCGACGACCTCGGTCACGACGAGTAACCCGAACTCGTTGGCCGCCTCGCGGAGGATCTGCAAGCCCTTTTCCTCGAGGCCCTGGAACGAGAAGGGCGAAGTGCGCGGCTTGTACGCACCCCCACGCATGACGCGCACACCGAGCTGCATGCAGACCTCGGCCACCTCACGCATCTGCGCGAGACTCTCCACCGAGCATGGCCCGGCGATGATCGTCATCCCCGCGTCGCGCTCGACGGCGCCGACTGCACGGGCGAGCCCGCGGGCCCCCTCGGCCGCCATCAGTCCCTCAGCTCCTTCATCACGTGAAGGATGGCCTCGTATATCTCGCGGAGGTTCTCGTCGAAGAGCGGACCCTCGTTGCACCCGGCGAGGTTCGCGAAGATCTCCTCCTCGCGCTTGGGGTCGTAGAGCCCCCAGTGCACCTGGGGTTTGAGTGCTCGGATGGCGAGTGACTCGGCGGCGCGCTCGTTGAGCAGCTGCACGATCCGGCAGTCGATCGAGTCGATGCGCTCGCGGTGCTTCGCGATCTGCTCGGCGGCCTCGGCGGATGGCTGATCGGTCATCTCGAGTTCCCCCTTGTGTGGTCGAACCGCACCGCGGGCTCGCGGTGTCTGGGTATTGTACATCGACTCGCCTGTCATGCTAGCCGGACGACCGACCGCTACCTGCCGGGCGCCCGATCTCCGCTCACGTCAGATAGCGTTCGAACCATACCCGCGCAAGCCGCGAGACTTCCTCGAGGGCTCCCGGCTCCTCGAAAAGGTGGGTGGCGTGCGGCACGATGGCGAGCTCGACGGTTCCCGGCATACTCGACATCGCTGCCTCGTTGAGGCCGATCACCTGCGCGTCGGCGCCCCCGACGATGAGTAGCGTGGGCGCTTTGACGCCCTTGAGCGCCTCCCCTGCGAGATCGGGCCGTCCTCCCCTGCTCACCACCGCCGCTATGTCATCCCGCCTCGACGCGGCCACCAGTGCTGCGGCCGCACCCGTACTGGCTCCGAAGTAACCTATCGCCGGCGCGACCTCTCCATGCTGCTGACGTAACCAGTCGGTCACCGCGACAAGCCTCTCCGCCAGCAGTGAGATGTCGAACCGCCGCTCGTAGTCCCTGTCCTCCTCGGGCGTCAGCAGGTCGAACAGCAGGGTCCCGAAATCACCGCTGGATCGCAGGTACTCGGCCACCTGCCGATTGCGCGGGCTCAAGCGCGACGACCCGCTCCCGTGTGCGAACACGATGATGCCTCGACTGTCGGGTGTGGCCTGAAGTTCCCCTTCGAGCTGGACACGTCCTATCGGTATACGCATGCTCGAGCCCCCTCGTCCATCTCCCTTCCGTATACCGAGTTCCTACCCACGCGGTGAACGGATGAAGAGTGCCGACGAGATGCGCGGCGAAGACCCTACACGTTGAAGCGGACGTGAAGTATGTCGCCGTCTGCGACGATGTAGTCTTTGCCCTCGACGCGCAGCAGGCCCGCCTCTTTGACGGCGTGCTCGCTCCCGTGCTCGATGAACACGTCGTAGGGCATGACCTCCGCCCGGATGAAGCCTCGTTCGAGGTCGGAGTGGATCTTCCCGGCGGCCACACGGGCGGTCGTCCCGCGCGCTATCGTCCACGCGCGCACCTCGTCCTCGCCGACCGTGAAGAAGCTGATGAGGTCGAGCAGCCCGTATGCGGCCCGGATGAAGCGTGCGAGCGCGGGTTCGGCGACCCCGAGGTCCTCGAGGAAGGCGGCCTGGTCCTCGGCGTCGAGCGACGCGATCTCCGCCTCGACGCTCGCCGAAAGCGCCAAGCCCGCGGCGCCGAGTTCGCGGAGGCGCGCATCGAGATCATCCGGAAGCGGCTCGGCGGCACGGTCCTCGTCCCGGTTCACCACAACGAGCAGCGGACGGTCGGTCAGCAGCTGATAGCCTTTGAGCTGGCTTCGGTCGAGCTCATCGGCAGCGAGCGTGCGCAGCGGCCGCCCGTCCTCGAGCACCGACTGCATCCGCTCGAGGCGACCGCGCTCGACCGGCGGCAGATTCTCCTTGCGCGCCCGAGCGAGCAACCCCTCGATGATCGCCAGATCGGCGAGGATACACTCGTCGGAAAACGCGTTCAGGTCGCGGAGCGGGTCCGCATCGCCCTCGACAGCCGGGTTGTCGAAGTCGCGGAGCACGAGCGCGAGCGCCTCCTGCTCGCGGATCGTCACGAGCGCACGCGTCGAAAGACCCGCGCGCTCCGCTCCGTGCTCGCCGGGAACGTCGCAGAAGGTCATCTCGGCGTACGTGGTCTTCTTCGGATCGAACATAGCCGAGAGCCGGTCGATCCGCTCGTCGGGCACGCGCACGGTGCCGAGGCGCACCTCGCCGCCGTACCCGACCGGTACGTCGAGTCCGGTCATCGTGTTGAACACCGTGGTCTTGCCCGAGCCGGCGAAGCCGACGAGCCCGATCTTCATCCCTGCCTCACCTATCCGTCCGATGGAGATGGTGCGCCGGAGCGGCCTACTCCCACTCGATCGTGCCGGGCGGCTTGCTCGTGATGTCGTAGGCCACACGGTTGATGCCGTCGACCTCGTTGATGATGCGGTTGCTCATGCGTGCGAGCAGGTCGTGCGGCAAGCGTGCCCAGTCGGCGGTCATCGCATCCGCCGAGGCGACCGCGCGCACGATGATCGGGTGGCCGTACGTGCGCTCGTCACCCATCACGCCCACGCTGCGGATGTCGGGCAGCACCGCGAAGTACTGCCACACGGTGCGATCGCGGTCCCACGCGAGGATCTCCTCGCGCACGATCGCGTCGGCTGCACGCAACAGTTCGAGCTTCTCATGGGTGATGCCGCCGATGATGCGCACGGCGAGTCCCGGTCCAGGGAACGGCTGGCGGTGCACGATCTCGTCCGGCAGGCCGAGTTCCGCACCGACAGCTCGCACCTCGTCTTTGAAGAGCGCCTTGAGCGGCTCGATGAGGTCGAAGTGCACACCCTCAGGGAACGGGATGAGGTTGTGGTGGCTCTTGATCTTCGCGGCGGTCTTGGAGCCGGACTCGATGACGTCGGGGTAGAGCGTGCCCTGCGCGAGCCACTTGACGCCCTTAAGACGCGTGGCCTCCTCGAAGAAGACCTGCCAGAACTCCTCGCCGATGATCCGGCGCTTCTCCTCCGGGTCGGTCACGCCGGCGAGCTTGGTGAGGTAGCGCCCCTCGGCCTCGACGTGCACGAGGTCGACGTGGAACTGGTCGCGGAAGACCCGCACGACCTCCTCGGCCTCGTTCAAGCGCAGCAGCCCGTGGTCGACGAACACGCACGTGAGCTGATCGCCGATCGCCCGGTGAAGGATCGCGGCGACCACGCTCGAGTCGACGCCTCCTGAAAGCCCGCAGATGACACGGTCGCTCCCGACCATCTCGCGCACCTGTTCGACGGTCTCGTCGATGATGTTGACCATCGTCCAGACCGGCGGTATCTCCGCGATCGTGTGGAGGAAGTTCTTGATGATCTCCTGCCCGAACTCGGTGTGGGCGACCTCGGGGTGGAACTGGGTAGCGTAGAGCTTGCGAGCCGGGTCCTCCATCGCGGCGACCGCGGTGGTCGCGGTGCGCGCGGTGACCGAGAAGCCCGCAGGCGCCGTGCCGACGCTGTCGCGGTGGCTCATCCACACCTGGCTGCGCTCGGGCACACCCTCGAGAAGGCGGCACTCGGGCTCCACGACCTCGAGCTCGGCGAAACCGTACTCGCCGATGTCGGTGCGGGGGATCCCCCCGCCGAGGTGGAGCGCCATCTCCTGGATCCCGTAGCAGAACCCTAGCACGGGGATGCCGAGATCGAGCACGGCCGGGTCCATGTGCGGCGCGTTCTCCGCATAGACGCTCGCCGGTCCGCCGGAGAGGATGATCGCCGTCGGCGCACGCCGTGCGACCTCCGCCGCCGGGATGTCGTACGGGACGATCTCGCTGTACACGCGCGCTTCGCGTACGCGCCGAGCGATGAGCTGCGCGTACTGCGCGCCGAAGTCGAAGACGAGGACGGTCGGCTGCTGCTCGTGGTAGGAGGTGGTCACTCGTCCGCCCTACTCACAGCGGCCCATGCCCACGCCCTGCGACTGCTGAAGAGCCTTGCCCTCGGTCTGCAGCGCGGGTGCGACCATGACCTCGGCCTTCTGGAAGGTCTTGAGGTTCTCGTAGCCTGTCGTCGCCATCGAGGTGCGCAAACCCCCGAGCAGGTTCAGCGTACCGTCGTTCTGACGCGCCGGGCCGAGGAGGATCTCTTCGAGCGTGCCCCTCTGACCCGCGTGGACGCGGGTCCCTCGCGGCAGGTCGGGGTGGAACGTCGCCATGCCCCAGTGATAGCCGCGACCGGGGGCCTCGGCAGCCGCCGCGAGGGGTGAGCCGATCATGGTGGCATCGGCGCCCACCGCGATCGCCTTGGCGAGATCACCGCCGGTGCGCATGCCGCCGTCGGCGATGACGTGACTATAGATGCCAGTCTCGTCAAGGTGGCGCATCCGGGCGGCTGCGGCGTCAGCAACTGCAGTGCACTGCGGAACGCCGATGCCAAGCACGCGGCGCGACGTGCACGCATGGCCGGGGCCCACACCTACGAGCACGCCGATAGCGCCCGCCCGCATGAGATGCAATGCGCCCTGGTAGCTGCAACACCCGCCGATGATGCACGGGATCTCGAGGTCGCGCACGAACGTGTTGAGGTCCAGCGGCTCATCGTAGCTCGACTTGTGCTCGGCCGAGACGACCGTGCCCTGGATGACGAGGATATCGAGCCCGCCGACGAGCGCAGGCTCGATGTAGCGCTCGACGTTCTGCGGGGTGAGCGAGGCGGCCGCAACCACGCCCCCGTCCTTGATCTCCTTGATGCGCTGCGTGATGAGTTCCGGTTTGACCTGCTCGGCAGCGTAGATGTCCTGCATCTTGGCGGTGGCTTCCTCGTGCCCGAACGACGCGATGGCATCGAGCTGCGGTGCGGGGTCCTCGTAGCGGGTCTGGATACCCTCGAGGTTGAGGACTGCGAGACCACCCAGCTTACCCATCGTGACGGCGAACGCCGGGTCGACCACGCCGTCCATCGCCGAGGCGAGCACCGGGAGCGGGAAGGTGTGGTCCGTACCACGGAAGTTGAACGTCCAGGTGATGTCGACGTCGCGCGGGTCGCGCGTACGCCGGGAGGGCACGATGGCCACGTCGTCGAAACCGTACGCTCTGCGAGCGGTCTTGCCACGTCCGATCTCGATCTCCATGCGCTCTCGCCGCCTCCTCATATCATCGTGAATACCGGGACCCCGGTCCGGGGTCAGGGGTGCCTGTATTCTAGGCGGTTTGACCCGATGCGTGAACCGTTGGAGAATAGATGGTGCAACTTTTTGGCCCGGAGCATCGTGACGCGTCGGTCCGCGAAAGAAGACGACCGGAGACATGCAGCCTACACCACAGCCACTCGGCCGTCGTGCGCGAGCGCTCGGCATCGCGGCCGTCCTGCTCGCCGTCATCCTCTGCCTACCTGCCCAGGTGTTCGCTGGACGCGTCTTCGTCGACCCCGGGCACGGTGGCAGGTTCCCGGGTGCGACGTACGACGACATCAAGGAGTCGGACATCGCGCTCGCTATCTCGCTCGAGCTCGACCGCCAGCTGCGCGCTCGCGGGCACGAGACCGCGATGAGCCGGCGATCGGACACGGTGGTCGTCGGACACGACATCCCGACATGGAACTACATCAACGACCAGTGGCGCTACGCCCCCGACGGCACCTACACCCTCCGCGATGACCTCCAAGCACGTTGCGACCTCGCGAACTCGTGGGGAGCTGACGTCTTCGTATCGATCCACGCCAACGCGGCGACGAGCACCTCCGCCCGCGGCGCCGAGACCTACTGGTCCAACCTGAGCACCACCGACCGACTCCTCTCGGCCCAGCTGGCGACGTACGTGCAACAGGAGTACATCAAGGAGACCGGGCTCAACGACCGGGGAGTGAAGACCGCTCAGTTCTACGTGTTGCGCTGGTCGAACATGCCCGCGATCCTCGTCGAGACCGGCTTCATGAGCAACAGCACCGAACGCGGTCTCCTCACGAGTCCCTCGTTCCAGCGCAAAGCCGCGGTAGCCATCGCTCGCGGCATCGACAGGTTCCTTGCGACCGACCCCTTCGGACCGGTCTACCCGCGCATCGCCGGCAACGACCGCTACGAGACCGCGACCCTCGTCGCCCAACGCGGCTGGGGTACGTCCGGGTCCACCGTCATCCTGGCGTCCGGCCTCGACTGGCCCGATTCGCTCGCCGGGACGCCGCTCTCCAGACGCATCGACGCCCCGCTCCTGCTCGCGGAGAAGAACTGGCTCCCGCCCGCGACGCGCGACCACCTCGCATCGCAGAGACCGACGCGGATCGTGATACTCGGTGGCGAGAGCGTCCTGTCGACACGCACCGTCGCCGCCGCCGTCGGCGCGACGGGACGTGACCCGGCCACGGTAGATGTCGAGCGGTTCTCGGGCGAGGGGCGCTTCGACACCGCCGCCGACATCGCTCGGCACGTAGGCGTCCCCACTGACGGCCGCGTCTTCGTCGCATCGGGCCGAGAGTACGCAGACGCGCTCTCCATCGGCTCGTACGCTGGAGCCGATGGTGTACCGATCCTCCTCGTCGAGCCCACCTCGGTGCCACCCGCTACCCGGGCATTCATCGCCGAGAACGCATCGCGCATCACACGCTTCGAGCTCATAGGCGGGACGGCAGCGGTGAGCCAGCAGGTAGAGGGTGAACTTCGTGCGACAGCTCCGGTCGTACGCACATGGGGTCCCGACCGCTACCGCACGAACCTTGCGGTCGTGTCGAGGTTCGGCGGTTCGGGCAGCCTCGACCCGATCGTCGCCAGAGCGACTGCGTTCCCCGACGCGCTGACCGCGGCGACGTTCGCCTCGAAGAGCCGACGCCCCGTGCTCCTCGTAGGCGAACGCTACCTCTCACCGTACACGCGCGAGTTCCTGCACATGAACCGGTCCCGCATCGCCGATCCCACCGTGGTGGGCGGGCCGGCAGCGGTCACGTACCAGATGGACTGGATGGTCCGCAAAGGCTTCGCGCGCTAGACTAGCCGGCCTGCACCTCGGGGTGTGGTTCCGGCGGGCACTCCGGCGCGAGCATGAGCGAATCTGCGGCCAGGCTGAGCACGAGGCGGGCGACGAGGTCGTGGACGATGACCGGGCGTTCCCGTCCGTCATCCGGGAACGTGACGGCGAGGGTCGGCTTCACGTGCGGTCTACCGCACACGTCGACGATGATGTCGGGAGCAGGGTCCACGTCGCCGAGTTGCTTGATATCGTTCATGAACTGCACGCCCGCCCGCTTGGCCGCTGTGGCCCCGGGGCTTGCCTCGCTCAAGTCGACGACGGCAACGAGGTCGATGAAAGGGCGCGAAAGGAAGTCGGCGATCAGTTGCCGGGCAGTTTCGCTCCCGCCGATGATGGCCACCCTCAGACTCGCACTCATTGGATCCCCCGATTCGGCGTACGCTTCGGTGCCGCCCTTCAGGATACTCCAGTTCGAAACGGCGTGCACGGAGGTCCGGGCTAGACGTTGAACCGGAAGTGGATGACGTCGCCCTCGGCCACGACGTAGTCCTTGCCCTCGATGCGCAGCTTGCCGGCGGCACGCGCACCGGCTTCTCCACCGAAAGTGTCGCAGTCGTCGTAAGCGATCACCTCGGCCTTGATGAAGCCACGCTCGAAATCGGTATGGATGACGCCTGCGGCCTGCGGAGCCTTCGCGCCGACAGGCAGCGTCCATGCCCTGACGTCCTTCTCGCCTGCGGTGAAGAAGCTTTGCAAGCCGAGGAGCCGGTACGCCTCCCGGACAAGCGAGTCGAGCCCGGGTTCGGAGAGGCCGAGTGCGCCAAGGTACTCGGCCGCCTCGTCGGGCTCTAGTTCGGCGAGGTCGGCCTCGACCTTCGCGCAGATCCTGACGGGCTTCATGCCATCGATTGGGGCGAGGTCGGCATGGAGCCGGTCCTCGTCAACGTTAGCGACGTAGAGCATCGGCTTGGCCGTGAGAAGGTGGAGGTCGCGCAGGTGGGCACGAACGGCGTCCGTCATCTCCATCCGTCCCGCCCGGTGACCGGCAGCGAGCCACTCGTGCACCCGCTCGACGGCCACGATCTTGGCAGCTAGCGACGGGTCGCGCTTGGCATCCTTCTCGAGCCTGGGCAGCGCGCGCTCGACCGTCGCGAGGTCTGCCAGCACGAGCTCGGTCTTGATCGTCTCCACATCCCCGGCCGGATCGACCCGGCCCTCGACGTGCACGACATCGGGGTCGGAGAAGTAGCGGACGACCTCGGCTATCGCGTCGGTCTCCCTGATGTTGGCGAGGAACTGGTTACCGAGTCCTTCACCCTCGTTGGCGCCCCGGACGAGTCCGGCGATGTCCACGAACTCGACGGTAGCGGGCACCACGCGCTGGGGCTGCACGATCTCGGCTAGCCGGTCGAGCCGCTGGTCGGGCACGGGTACCACTCCTACATTGGGCTCGATGGTCGCGAACGGGTAGTTCGCAGCCACACCCCCCTTGCGGGTGAGCGCGGTGAACAGCGTCGATTTCCCGACGTTGGGCAGGCCGACTATGCCGATGGAAAGCGCCACGGGATGACTCCTCGAGTGGGTACTGATAGCGTTACGAGGGAAAGTACCGTACGCACTCTACTCGACGGCACTCGTCACCGCTACATCCGAGGAGGACGGACTCGTGCGCATCGGCATGTTCGCCGACATGTACAAGCCGCATATCAGCGGCGTCACCAACTGCATCGCACTGCACAAACACCGCCTCGAGGAACTCGGTCACGAGGTGTTCGTGTTCACGTTCGGCAACAGGGGCTACCACGACGGCGAGCCCAACGTCATCCGCTCGTGGGGCCTCGAGGTCGGCGATACCGGCTACCAGTTCGGCATCGACTACAGCGCCACCGCCAAACAGCTCATCCAGACGCTCGATGTCGCCCACGTCCACCATCCGTTCGTGAGCGGACGCCTCGCGCTCAAACACTGCGGACCCGCTGACATCCCCGTCGTGTTCACCAACCACACCCGCTACGACCTCTACTCGGACACCTACGCATGGTTCCTGCCGCGCAAGATGCGCATGAGCTACCTCAAGTCCTACCTCGCCGATTTCGCCGAGGAGGTCGACCTCGTGATCGCCCCGTCGCCCGGCGTAGCCGAGTGGCTCGAGACCTTTGGCGTGACGACGCGGGCGATCGTGGTGCCCAACGCCGTCGACACCGAGCCCTTCGCCCGGCCGAGTGCTCCTCGCTCCAAATCCGACCTTGGCTTCCCGAGCGATGCCACCGTGATGGTCTACCTCGGCCGAGTGGGACGTGAGAAGAACATCGACATGCTCATCGATGCGTTCGAGGCCGCGATCGAACGATGCCCCGATCTCCACCTGCTCGTGTTAGGTGATGGCCCGGAGCGCGAGGACGCGGAGAAGTCGGCTGCGAAGCGCGGACTCGGTGAGCGGACCGTGTTCGCCGGCGCGACACCGTACGAACTCGTCCCCGACCACCTCGCTGCATGCGACTTCTTCGTGACCGCATCGGTCTCGGAGGTACATCCGCTCGTGGTGCTCGAGGCCGCGGCGGCCGGTCTACCCACCGTGGGCGTCCGGTCACCCGGGGTAGGCGATATCGTGGTCGAGGGGGTGAGCGGACTCCTCGCGGACAACGACACGGAGTCACTCGCGCGGCGGATCGAAGATGTCGCCTGCGACGCCGACACGCGCCGCCGCCTGAGCTCCGGTGCACGAGACGAGGCGGCACGCTACGACATACGTCTGCTCGCCGACGAGATGCTCGACCTGTATCGGCGGGTCATCGACCGCGCGCGGCAGACGCGACACATCGATACAGCGAGCTAAGACACCGGGGGCGCCGGCACGACAGCGGGCTACGGCATGTCGAGCGGGTCGAATGCCTCGACATTCCAGTCGATGCCGAGCTCGGTGAGCCTGGCATAGTAGTCCGCCTCCGAGTGCTCCTTGTTGAGGATGTGGAACCTGGCGCCGTTGAGTCCCACGCAGTACGCGCAGTCGCGACAGTCGACGCACTGGACGCACTCGATGATCGAGTCGCTGTTGTGGCAGCTGATGCAGGCCCGTGAGTTGTACACGTAATTGCAGTTGCGGCACGCTTCGACATTGAAGCAGCCGTAGTTGTTAGCGGCGTCACGGTCGTGCGTGTGCTCGGACTTCAGTCTCGTCCACTCGCGCATGAACTCCGCATCCATCTGTTCCTCCAGGTCTGACAACCGGCGACTCCAGTGTAACGGTGCGGAGCCGATGAGGCCACAGCCCATCCCGCCCGCCTCGGCGACCCGGGCTGCGACGGACCCCACGCACTTCGAAGGCCCCGGACGGTCGAAGGCCCCGGACGGAACGCCCGGGGCCTTCGAGACTCAGGGGAGACGCGAGGGATGAGACTACATCATCCCGCCCATGCCGCCCATACCGCCGCCCGCGCTCGGGCAGGAGAGCTCGCCCTTCTCGGGGATGGTATTGATCGTCGTCTCGGTGACGAGGATCAGCGCGGCGATGGAGGCCGCGTTCTGCAGCGCGAAACGAGTGACCTTGACGGGGTCGATGACGCCCATCGCCATGAGGTCGCCGTACTCGCCTGTCGCGGCGTTCAGGCCGTTGCCCTTGTCGAGGGCCTTGACCTTCTCGACGACGACGGAGCCCTCATGGCCGGCGTTGGACGCGATGGTCCTGAGCGGCTCGTCGAGCGCCTTGCGGATGATCTTGACGCCGATCATCTCCTCCTCATGGAGTTCAAGGGAGTCGAGCGCGGGGGCTGCGTCCACGAGCGCGACGCCACCGCCGGCGACGATGCCCTCTTCGACCGCGGCGCGGGTCGCCTGGAGCGCATCCTCGATGCGGTGCTTCTTCTCCTTGAGCTCGACCTCGGTGGCCGCGCCGACCTTGATGACGGCCACGCCACCGGAGAGCTTGGCCAGGCGCTCCTGCAGCTTCTCGCGGTCGAAGTCGGAGTCGGAGTTCTCGATCTCCGCTTTGATCTGGTTGATGCGGGCTTTGATGTCGTCCTCGGCGCCCGCACCGTCGATGATGGTGGTGTCGTCCTTGGTGATCTTGACGGTCTTCGCGCGGCCGAGCATGTCGAGCGTCACGCCGTCGAGCTTCATGCCGAGCTCCTCGGAGACGACCTTGCCTCCGGTGACGACGGCGATGTCCTCGAGCATGCGCTTACGGCGGTCACCGAAGCCCGGGGCCTTGACGGCCACGCAGGTGAACGTGCCGCGGAGCTTGTTGACGACGAGCGTGGCGAGCGCCTCGCCCTCGACGTCCTCGGCGATGATGAGGAGCTGCTTGCCGGACTGCATGACCTTCTCGAGCACCGGAAGCAGGTCCTGGATCGAGCCGATCTTGCTGTTGACGATGAGGATGAGGGGGTCGTTGAGCACGGCCTCCATGCGGTCGGAGTCGGTGATCATGTAGGGCGAGATGTAGCCCTTGTCGAACTGCATGCCTTCGACGGTCTCGATCTCGATGCCGAAGGTCTGCGACTCTTCGACGGTGATGACGCCGTCGTTGCCCACGACCTCCATCGCTTCGGCGATCTTGTCGCCGATGACGTCGTCGGCGGCGGAGATGGCGCCGACATGCGCGATCTCGTCCCTGTCCTCGATGTCCTTGGCGTTGGACCTGATCGATTCCACGACCGCGTCCACGGCCTTCTCGATACCGCGCTTGAGTGCGAGCGGGTTGGCGCCGGCCGCCACGTTGCGCAGGCCTTCGCTCACGATGATCTGCGCGAGCAGCGTAGCGGTGGTGGTGCCGTCACCGGCAACGTCGTTCGTCTTGGTGGCGACCTCTTTGACGAGTTGGGCGCCCATGTTCTCGATGGGATCCTCGAGCTCGACCTCCTTGGCGATGGTCACGCCATCGTTGGTGATGGTCGGCGCGCCGAAGCTCTTCTCGAGCACGACGTAGCGGCCCTTGGGGCCGAGCGTGACCTTCACCGCATCGGCAAGCTTATCGACGCCGGCTTCCAGGCCGCGGCGGGCCTGCTCGTCGAAACGTATGTCCTTAGCCATCTAGGGTTTCTCCTCCCTTACGTAGGTGGTGGTGGATCTAGTCCTCGATGACGGCGAGGATGTCGCGCTCGGCCAGGATCATGTACTCCTCGCCATCGAGCTTGATCTCGGTACCGCCGTACTTGCTGTAGATGATGGTGTCGCCCTCGTTGACGTCGAGCGGCACGCGGTCACCGTCCTCGAACCTGCCCTCGCCAACGGCGATGACGGTGCCCTTCTGGGGCTTCTCCTTGGCCGTGTCCGGGATGAACAGACCGCTTTTGGTCTGCTCCTCGGCCTCAGCGGCTTTGACGACCACGCGGTCGCCGAGCGGCTTGAGCTTCATCTGCTGCCCTCCTGTGTCCTTGTCCTGACTTCGACTACGCGAACCCGTGCGGACGCGTCAGCCTGCGTGACGCTCGCACGATGACCCCTACGACGGCGGTAGCGCCCGGATCAGATCCGCTCGCAGCCTCCGCCGCCGCCTGCTAGCACTCGAATCCCCAGAGTGCTAGCAGCTACGGATTCTACTGCTAGCGTGGAGATGATTCAACCCCTATCAGCAGCCATTTTTGGGTCCGCATTGAGTCGCCTTGACTCACATCATGAGTGGCGGCACCGCATCGTCCCTGGCAGGACTGCTGTACAGGCCGAGGGCCGGGCTCGTGCCCGGCCCTCGAAGGATCACATACTCGTACGCCAACGCCTAAGGCCCGCTCCCATCTACGGAAGAAGCACCTTCCAGTGGTCCCTGAACGCTGCGTATGTGGCGTTGCTGATGGCGGCAGGTCCACCGAGTACGTAGCAGCCGATGCCGTCCCACTGCGTCGTCCCGATCTCGCCGTTCTCCTCGAAGTACTCGGCGACGGCAGCGTGCAACGAGTTCCTCGGAGTCAGCAGCACGGGCGCTCCGGTCCACCAGCCGATCGGAGCTGCCGAGAGCGCGTCGGCGAAGCCTTCGCCCGAGACGAGTGTCGCAAGCGCTCCATTCATGCCGAGTTCATCGACGCCATACAGGGCTACCTCTTTCGCAGTCTGGTAGCGGTTCGGGCCGAAGACCCGCTCGACGGCGTAGAGCGTGTCGAGCTGGTCGTAGACGGCCTGGCTCACGACCGACTCCCCGCCGACGATGACGACGTCGGTGATGCCGTTTTCATCGAGCCAGTCGAGCGTGACCTGCGGCACCGAGTTCGTCGCGGTCATGAGCACCGGTGCGGCGTCCCATGCAGCCACGGGCGCGACGGCGAGCGCATCGGCCCACGCGTTGCCGTTGACGACGTACGCGGTCGTACCGATCATGACCTCGCCGGCAAGCGCGTCAGCGATCGCTACAGCGGTCGCATACCGGTCGGGACCGGCGTGGCGGTACACCCTCGTGACGTGCCGCATGTCCTGGAGGTCCTCGAAGACCGTCTCGCTGATGACCGCCTCTCCGCCGAGCACGTGAACGGTCACGTCGTCGTAGTACCAGAACCGGGACTCGCTCACACGCACGATCTCGGCATACGTCTCCCACGGCATGTGGTCGCGGTCCGTGAGGAGCAGTACCCCTCCGAGCTGTGCGGCTAGGGCACCGCCCGCAAGCGCGTCAGCCGGGTTGAAGGCGTTCGCGATGACGATGTCGCTCGGACCGTAGCCGCTACCGTAATACGGGTTGCCGGTGTTGTCCCACTGGAGACGGGAGACCTCGGCAGCGGTCGCGAAGCGGTTGGCTCCCCACACGCGCCGGGCGTTGCCCACGGTTATGTAGAGCTCGTAAGCGAAGGGATATCCGGAGATGTTCTCGATCTCCACGTAGTACGTGCCGGGTGCCGGCGCGAGGAAATACGCCGACTCGGAGTACGTCGAGTCGAAGTAGTCGTTGTCATCGAACGTGTCGAGGATGTTCTCGTCCTCGTCGTAGATCGACACGTACGTGTCGTAGAACCCGTCGACGTACATCGTCTCGACCCAGATCGGCGTGTCCGTCGCCTCGACGGTGACAGCGACGATATCGAACTCATCGTCCATCTCGTTGTTGACGCCGTGGAACGTGCGGTGCGACTCGAACGTGTTACCGTCGACCGCCGGATCGTACACGTACGCATCTTCGAACGTGTCATCGGGTTCGTACCTGTCTTCGTCGAAGTAGGCGGTCTGCGCGCTGAACTCGCCTCCCGTAACCCCTTTGACTCCACCGAATGCGGGGACGCTGGCCACCAAGAAGACCGCCAACAACCCCGCTAGCAGCATGCTTCGTACCCTTCGAGCACCCATCCACACCACGTTCCTTTCGACACGAACCGATGGTCGGGAGCTGATCCACGGCAGCACGGAGTCGCAGCAGCCCCCTCGACGCGAGTGCGTCCGACGTCAGAGATGTACCCAAAGTGACCTCGGCACTGACCGGATGCAGGTCGACTCCTGTTGAAACAGTGCCCGGTCTATGCCAGCGACAGGTCAGCAACCGCCTCGGCAGCTGGCCCGAGGCGGTCTCCCCGGCGGAAGCGCCACGTCCCTGCTGCCGCGATCATGGCCGCGTTATCGGTGCAGAAGGCGAACGGCGGCACTGACAGCCGGATGCCGCGCTCGGCGAGTGCGGTTCGCAGCCCCTCGCGGAGCGACGGGTTCGCCGCCACGCCACCGGCGAGGCAGACAGTCCCCACCCCGAGTTCCACGGCAGCGCGCACCGTCTTGGCGACCTGGACATCGACGACGGCAGCCTGGAACGAGGCGGCGAGATCGGGAAGGGACATCTCGCGGCCGGCCTCACGTTCGTTGCGGATGTGGTTGATGACCGCCGTCTTGAGACCGGAGAGTGAGAAACGGTAGTCCCCCGAGTGCATCATGGCCCGCGGGAAATCGATAGCCGTCGGGTCCCCTTCCTCGGCGAGTTTCGAGATGACCGGTCCGCCCGGATAGCCGAGCCCGAGCACCTTGGCGACCTTGTCGAACGCCTCACCTGCCGCGTCGTCGAGCGTCTGGCCGAGCGTGTGGTAGACGCCCCACTCCGGGACGTGCACGAGCGAGGTGTGTCCGCCGGAGACGACAAGCGCGACGAGCGGGGGTGCGATATCGGGCTCGGCGAGCGCGGCGGCGAATATGTGGCCTTCGAGGTGGTTGTCGCCAACGAGCGGGAGACCGGTCGAGAACGAGAGCCCCTTCGCGTACGCGACGCCCACCACGAGCGCGCCGATGAGCCCCGGGCCGTACGTGACCGCGATCGCGTCGAGATCGGCGAAGGTCACGTTCGCCCGGGCGAGGGCTTCGTCCACCACGCCAACGATCGCCTCGGTGTGCTTGCGCGACGCGATCTCGGGCACCACTCCGCCGAAGCGTGCGTGGAAGTCGACCTGGCTCGCAACCACGTTCGAGAGCAACTCGGTACCTCCGCGCATGACCGCGGCCGCGGTCTCGTCGCACGAGGTCTCGATGGCAAGGATCAACTCCGCTCCCGACCGCGACTCCTGCGCCTCGGCCACATGACTGCTCTCCGCAGGAACACCCCCGCCAGTACCGACGTCATCGATCGCGGCGCCCATGATGAGAGCATGGGCGCCAGGGCCGTAATAGCTCCTTCGCTCGCCCGCTAGCTGCATCCCGACGGAGCGGTAGAACTGAATCGCCGCCTCGTTCTCGGCGCGCACCTCGAGTGTCAGCCGGTCCGCGCCGAGTTCGCGCGCCCGTCCCGCGAGCACGTCGAGGAGCGCCGAGGCCACGCCCTCCCGCCGCCTGTCGCCGCGCACCGCGATGTTCATGATGTGTGCCTCGTCGTCGATGACCATCACCCCACCGTACCCCAGGAGCGCACCGTCCTCCTCGGCCACGTACCAGCCGCGCGTACGCGCACGGGCGAGTTCGTCAGCGAAGGTCCGCCGGCTCCACGCCTCAGAGAACGTCACCTCTTCAAGGGCGACGACACCGTCGAGGTCCGCGTAGTCCATCTCGCGCACGTCCACGGTCACTGGGCACTCCCCTGCCGCGCGCGCTCCGCTTCCTCGGCGTCGGAGAGCCGCGTGTAGATGGGCAGCAGCGTGCCTGGGTCGCCGGTGCCGGGGCTCCCTGTCGCGTCCTCGCCCGCGACAGGCCCGCCTTCCGCGACGCTTCGGACGCGCGCGTACGCCGCGAGCAGCCCGATACCGGTGGGCAGCCGGAACTCCGCCGAGGCGCACGTCATGTGCTCGCCCAGCGCCTCGACGAACACCGGCCCGTGCTTGTCGAGCGCGTTGCCCGCGAGTAGGAGCGGCCGGCCGAGCGCAGCCCACTCCGCAGCCACGTCCGCCGGGTCGGCCACGCGGTCTGCAGAGAGCCGCGTCGCGACCCCTTCCTCGAGTTCGAAGAGCGCCGGGTACACCTCGCCACGCATCGCATCTCCTACCACGCCGAGAAGCCCGTGACCCTCGCGCGCGAGCCGCCACGCGATCGTATCGAGCGTGCCGACCCCGTAGAGCGCGACACCGAGACCGTGAGCGAGCCCCTTGGCGGTCGCCACACCGATGCGCACCCCGGTGAACGACCCGGGTCCACGCCCTACGACGACCTCGGAGATGTCGGCCGGCGTGGAGCCCTCCCTGTCGAGCAGCTCTGCGAGTGCCGGGAGCAACCGGCCGAGCGCCGCGCGCGGCGCGTCGATCTCCTCCACCGCGAGCGCGCGCACCTCACCGGCGTCGCCCTCGCCGAGAGCGATGACCGTCCGTTCGGTCGCGGTGTCGATGCCGAGCACGAGCGCGCTCACGGCGACCTCTCCCCGGGTACGACCGCGACTCCCGGCAGCCCCGCGCTCGCTTCGATCCAGGCCTGCGCGAGCGCCTCGCTTCGTGGACCGGAGGCCTTGACGTCGATACGTCGGGACTCGTCGCCGGTGATCGAGATCGAGACGGTGAGCGCATCGGGCGGGAGCGCGTCGGGGAAGCGGTCGCCCCACTCCACGAGACACGCCGCCCCGCTCTCGAGCACGCCCCAGAAATCGATGTCCTCCAGCTCGGCCTCCCGCTCGAGGCGATAGAGGTCGAAGTGCGCGAGCTCCACCCGCCCCTCGTGCACGAGCAGGATGTTGAAGGTGGGGCTCGTGACCTCCTCGGCCACACCGAGCCCCTCGGCCACGCCCTTTGCGAGCACCGTCTTACCCGCGCCGAGGTCGCCTGTCAGGACCACCACCGCACCTGCAGATACGGTCTCGCCGAGCGCCCGTCCCACACCACGGGTCGCCTCCGCCGAGGAGGTCGTCATCTCGCGTCTCATGGCCGTTCCCGCTGCTCTGTCGCTTGCGAGGCCTCGCACATCTGGCCGAGGAGCGCGAGATCGGCGAAGAGGACGTCACGTTTGGAGCCGTCGTAGAGGGCGGCCGCCGGGTGGTAGATGGGTAGGACGGTGAAGTGTCCGGCCTGCTGCACCGTTCCCCTCATGCGCGTGATGCTTTCGGTCGTCTTGAGCACGAACCGCGTCGCGAAGTTACCAAGCGTGACGATCACCCGGGGCGACACGAGCCGCACCTGCTCCCTTAGGAACGGGGTGCAGGTGTCGATCTCCACTTGCTGCGGGTTGCGGTTTCCCGGCGGGCGACACTTGAGGATGTTGGCGATGTAGACGTCTTCGCGGTCGAGCCCGATCGAAGCGAGCAGCTCGTCGAGCAGCCTGCCCGCCGCTCCCACGAACGGCTCGCCCTTGAGGTCCTCGTTGCGGCCGGGCGCCTCACCCACGAACATGATGTCGGCATCCTCGCGGCCAACCCCGAACACGAGGTGCGTCCGCGTGTCCCCGAGCGGACAGCGGTGGCAGTCCCCTATGTGCTCCTCGAGATCCTTCAGGCTTTCCATCGGCTCACAACCACGTCGTGACATCCTCGATGGGGCGGCGCTTCGGCTTGGCCGAGGACTCCGCCGAGTGGCCCACGGGCAGCACCGCGACGGGCGTGAGGGCTGCCGGTATCGCGAGCGCCTCCCGGACAGCGCTCTCGTCGAACGCACCGATCCAGCAGCTGGCGAGTCCCCGGTCGACCGCCGCGAGCAGGATGTTCTGGACTGCGGCGGCGGTGTCCTGGATCGAGTAGAGCATCTCTCCGCGGTCGCCATAACGTGCGGCGCATGGCCGCGGATCGACCGAGACGACGATCACCACCGGCGCCGCAGCCGCCCACCGCTGGTGGAGCGCTGTGGCGAGCCGCTCGCGGGCCTCGGACGAACGCACCACGGTGAAGCGCCACGGCTGGATGTTGCCTGCGCTCGGCGCGCTGACCGCGGCGAGCAGCAACGCCCGGATGTCATCGTCCTTGACAGCGAGGCGGGACGAGAAGTGCCTGACGCTCCGCCTCGCGGCGATGACTTCCGTGAACTCCATGGTGGTCCTTTCTTTACTCAGGGCGATGCACACTCGCACATTCTAGAACAAGGGAACCATCTACACGTACCGAATGAATCAATCAGGAGGTGAGGAAGGATGGGGCCGCAGCGACCTGATGTGACCGATGAGGATCTCGGCATGCGAGCGTTCCAGCTCCGCAAGGCTCGAGCGACCGAGCGCGCCGTAGACCGCATCCGTCACAGCATCTCGACCGATTGGGCCACGCTCACGAACGAGGAGATAGAGCAGCTCGAGTGGGTGCTCGGAGAGCTGTGGGCGTACGCGGCCCGCGCCGACTGGGACGACCTCCACTTCGGCCACCTCGCGATGCACGATATCCGGCGGATCCTCGTCTTCGGGCGCGAGCTTCGCGCCCACTCGCGCAACGCCGTGGACGTGCTCGACGACATCGCGCAGCTGATCCGCGACAAGGGCCCCTCGGCTCCACGGGCGTAGGGACCCGCCCGACCGCGCCTACCGGCCTGCCTTCCTGCGCTCGATCTTCTTCTTGACCTTCTTGAGGCGGAAGAGGTCCTCGCGCGCGCGCTCGTCGAGCGTCTGGCGGATGTAGGACACCTGCTGCCTTAGCTGCGGCACCGTCACCTGCTCGAGCGCGTTGACGCGCCGGTTCGTCTTCTGGATCTCCTCGCCGAGCCTCTTCAGGCGCGTCTCGATGTCGGCATACTCGATGATGACGTCGAGGATGCGTTCGAACTTGTCCGCCGTCTCGTCGACCCTCGACGTGACACCGGTGACCGAGTAGCCGCGCGTGAACGACGAGCGGATCGGGCTCTCGCCCTTCGTGACGACCGGCACCGAGACGCCCATGATCTTGGTTCCAGACATGTCCACCACGATCTCGCTCGTCGTCGCCATGCCCGCACTGCGCAGAGCGACGGTGCCGTCCACTGCCTTGGCGACCGCGAGTGAGTACTGCGCCTCGGACACGCTTTTCTGGAGCGACTCGGAGAGCCGCAACGTCTCGTCCATGACGCCCATGAACTCGATGAGCAGCGCGTCACGCTTCTGCTTGAGCAGATCCATGCCCTGCTCGGCCAGCGCGATCTGTTGCTTGCGTTCGAGCAGCTCTGAACGTGTCGGACGGACTTCTTCCATGGTCGACCCCTAGATCGCGTCCTCAGCATCGGTCGATGCGCTCGGATGGTACGTGTCGACGAACTCACGCACGCGCTTCAGCTCCGCCTTCGGTAAGCCTGCCATGAGCTCCCATCCGATCGAGAGCGTCTCTTCGATGGTTCGGCCCTCGTCCCCCTGACCCACGATACGCTTCTCGAACTCGTCGGCGAAGCGCAGGTAACTGCGGTCCGTGTCGGAGAGGGCCTCCTCGCCGACGATGGCCACGAGCTTACGAAGGTCGCGGCCCTGCGCGTAGGCGGCGTAGAGCTGGTTGGCGACAGCGCGGTGGTCGTCACGCGTCTTACCCTCGCCGATGCCGAGGTTCATGAGGCGCGACAGGCACGGCAGGACATCGATGGGAGGGAACACCGCACGACGGTGCAGCTGCCGGGAGAGTACGATCTGACCCTCGGTGATGTACCCAGTGAGGTCGGGGATGGGGTGCGTGATGTCGTCGTCGGGCATCGAGAGGATGGGGAGTTGCGTGACCGAGCCCTTGCGGTTCTTGATACGTCCCGCGCGCTCGTAGATCGACGCGAGGTCGGTGTACATGTAGCCGGGATACCCGCGGCGACCCGGGACCTCCTCGCGTGCGGTCGAGACCTCGCGGAGTGCCTCGCAGTAGTTCGTCATGTCCGACAGCACCACGAGGACTTGCAGGTCCTTCTCGAAGGCGAGATACTCTGCCACGGTGAGCGCGCAGCGGGGCGTGAGGAGCCGCTCGACGGTGGGGTCGTCCGCCAGGTTGAGGAAGAAAACGACGCGCTCGAGCGCGCCCGTGCTCTCGAACTGCGAGATGAAGTAGGCCGCCTCGCGGTGGGTCAGCCCCATCGCGCCGAACACGACCGCGAACTCCTCGCCGCTCTTGACCCGCGACTGGCGGATAATCTGCGCAGCGAGCTCGTTGGCAGGCAGGCCCGAGCCCGAGAAGATCGGTAGCTTCTGGCCACGCACGAGCGTATTGAGACCGTCGATCGCACTGATGCCGGTCTCGATGAAGTCGGCCGGCTTCTCGCGCATGTACGGGTTGATGGGGCTACCGGTGATGTCGAGGCGAGCCTCGGGGATGATAGGGGCACCGCCGTCGATCGGGTCACCCGTACCGTTGAGCACCCTGCCGAGGAGGTCGAGTGAGACACTGATGCGCGCGACCTCCTCGAGGAAGCGTACCTCGGTAGCGTCGACATCGATGCCCTGCGTGCCCTCGAATACCTGGATGACGGCGGTGTCGCCGCTCACCTCGAGCACCTGGCCGCTCCTCCGTGCGCCGTCCGGCATCCGGATCGCGACCATCTCGTTGTACGAGACGTCGTGCACGTTCTCAACGAACACCAGCGGTCCGGTAACGTAGCTGATCGTCCGGTAGTCCGTCGAGACAAGGGAAAGCCTCGCGGGCTGCTCCTCGGTCTTCGTGGTGGGTGTCATCGTCTCTGGCGTCACGTCAGTACACCTCTATTCCAGCGATGTCCTCGGCGATCTCTTTCGCAAGCACCGGGATAGTGTCGATCGCTTCTTCGTGCGGGGTCGTCTTCATCGTCGAGATGCGCTCCTTGTGCGGCAATTCGAGTACCTGGCGTAGCGACACGCCCCTGTTCAGCGCGGACGTCGCGGCATCGTGGAACGCGAGGATGGCCTTGAGCATGAGGTACTGTTTCTCGGGCGGACAGTACGCATCGATGTCGTCGAACGCGAACTGTTGGAGGAAGTCCTCGCGCAGCATGCGCGCGATCTCGAGGATGATCTTCTCGGACTCCGGCAACGCGTCCGGCCCCACAAGCTGCACGATCTCTTGAAGCTCGGTCTCCTTCTGGAGAATGCCCATCGCCTTGCCGCGCATCTCGTACCAGTCTCCGGCTACGTTCTCTTCGAACCATCCACGCACCTGGCCGAGGAAAAGCGTATAGGACTTCGTCCACGAGATCGCCGGGAAGTGCCGGCGGTGTGCGAGCGATGTGTCGAGGGCCCAGAACGCACCCGACACCCGCAGAGAGTTCTGCGTCATGGGTTCGGACATGTCGCCACCTGCCGGTGATACCGCGCCCACCATCGTGACCGAACCGACGCGGTCGTCGGACCCGAGCGGGCGCACCCGGCCCGAGCGCTCGTAGAACGCAGCGAGACGCGTCGCGAGGTACGCCGGGTAGCCTTCCTCACCCGGCATCTCCTCGAGACGGCCGGAGACCTCGCGAAGGGCCTCGCCCCAGCGCGAGGTCGAGTCGGCCATCATGGCGACGCTGTAGCCCATGTCACGGTAGAACTCGGCGAGGGTCGCGCCGACGTAGATGGATGCCTCACGGGCGGCCACCGGCATGTTCGAAGTATTGGCGACGAGCACCGTCCGGTCCATGAGTGGGGCCCCGGAACGGGGATCCTCGAGTTCGGGGAACTCGACGAGCACCTCTGTCATCTCGTTGCCGCGCTCTCCGCAACCGACGTAGATGATGATGTCGACGTCGGCCCACTTGGCGAGCGATTGCTGCGTGACGGTCTTCCCCGTACCGAAGCCACCGGGAATGATCGCGTTCCCGCCCAGAGCGATCGGGAAGAACGTGTCGAGGATCCGCATGCCCGTCGTGAACGGGTGTGTCGGATCGAGCTTGCGCACGTAGGGACGCCCCTGGCGTACGGGCCACCACTGGGACATCTTGATCTCGGTCCCGTCATCGAGCGTGACGAGGACCGTGTCGACGTTGTAGGAGCCGGCCGGGACCACGGATGCGACGGTCCCCTTCAATGCGGGCGATACCATCACCTTGTGGACGATGGTCTTGCCTTCCGGCACGGTGCCGACGATGTCCCCGCCGGTGACGTATTGGCCGACTTCGACCGTGGGAGTGAACTCCCACTCGCGTTCCCGGTCGAGCGCGGATGCCACGGTGCCTCGCTCGATGAAGTCGCCGCCCTGTTCGGCGACGATCGGGAGCGGGCGCTGTACGCCGTCGTAGATCGACGACAGGAGCCCCGGGCCAAGCTCTACGAGCAAGGGCCCTTCCGTGGACTCGACCGGGTCGCCGACCTTGAGGCCGGAGGTGTCTTCGTACACCTGAAGGGTCGCGGACCCCCCCTCGAGCCGGATGATCTCGCCCATGAGGCCCTCGTGCCCGACCCGCACGATGTCATACATCTTGGCGCCGGTCATGCCCGCTGCCACCGCGACCGGTCCGGTGATCTTGGAGATGGTTCCTGCAATCATCAGCCTCGCCTCAGTGTGATGTCGAACCCGATCGCTCTGCGGATCAGGCGGGCAAGATATGCCCTGTGGTCCTCGCCCATCTCGAGTTGCTCCTTGATGGGCAACGAGATGACTATCGGCCGGTAGATGCTGTCTATCTTGCGTTGAGTGCGCTCGTCGATAGCAGCCATCATCTTCTCGTTGACCGCGATGATGCCGCTCGCCTCGTCATCGAGCAACGAATTGAGCTGCTTGCGCGCGACATCTTCGGACTCGGCAACGGCCACGTCCACGCCGGCGAGTCGGAACCCGTCAGCGGTATCTGGGTCTGTGAGGACGACGAGCTTATACAAGGATGAGCTCCTTCCTCACGCGGTCGATCGGCATGCCAACGGCCTTGCCTTTGACGATGATGCGTAGATTGGTCACCTCGTTCTGCTTGGCCCACAGATACGAGATGGCCACTCCCACGCCGAGCGGATCCCCCTTCGCGAGTCCGAGGATCCTGCGCGTGAGCAGGTCCTCGAGTGCACGCTCGAATACGGAGATCGAGTTCACCTCGAGGAATAGCATGGCCACGTCGTCGAGGACTTTGCCGTACCTGGTTCCCCTCAGCCTGTTGAGCACCTCATCGATATCGGACATCTTGACGAGTTCGTCGTAGAGGTCCGCCGTGACGACGGCGCCGCCCTCAAGGAAGAACCGGGAGGCATCGATGCTCCCGACGTCCTCCTTCTGTAAGCGGAACGTCATCACCAGGTTAGATATGTCGACCTGCACCTGGAGGACATCGCGCGCGATCCTCGCATTGACACCCCTCCGCTTGAGACGAGACGCGGCCCACTCGGTGTAGTAGCGGTCCAGCGCGAGTTCCAACTCAGCGAGCTGACCACTCTGCAAGAACGCCGCATGCCCTTCGCGCACCGCTCCCGCGAACGGCAGCCCCCACGTCACGATGGTGTCGACTACCGCCTTGATGTCAGGCTGCGACGAGAGCGCTTCGAGGTCGACCGGTCCCAACGAGCCGACCGGCAAGAGGCCTTCGACGAACTCCTCGTGCTTGAGGCCCATCTGCTTCGCCCGGAGCACGGTCTTGATGTTGAAGATGTCCCACCTGCCGAGAAGAGTGGTGACGAGCATCGCGGCCTCGTCGTTGAGGAACCCGAGGACCTTCTGGAACGTGCGTACCATATTGTTCTTGAGCGCGATATCGACGGTTCCCGCACTCAGGCCCATGATGAGCGCTTCCTCGAGGTCCGGCCCGTACTCCGTGTCGGCCAGTTCTTGCACGAGCTTCTTCATGTCGGTTCCCTCGATAAGGGTATCGAGGAAGTCTCGACGCAGCAGACGAGAACGCATCCCGCGGATGCGAGCGTTCGAGTATCCGAAATCCCCGCCAGCCGGGGCGGTCCGCTTTGTCGTCGTTGCGACATCGGGGTTCATGAGAAGAGGATCTCCGCAACCTTGGACTGGATGCCGGTCTCCACCTTGGCGAGCCTGTCCTCGACGGTGTTCCGCCTGATGACACGCCCTCCGTCCATCACGACCGCGAGACCTCCACGACTCGTGATGTCGGTGTTGACCTCGGCCGCTACCCCCATGTCGGCGAGGGTCGTCCGCGCGAAGTCTTCGTCGGCGGGATCGACCTGTACCGTCTCCACGCCGTCGACGCCGTCGAGCGCCTCGGCGGCGAAGGACCGGAATATCTCCGGGTAGTCGGGGGAAGACCGGAGATCTCCGAGTGACTCGGCCGCGTGCTCGAACGCTGCAGCGACCGCCTCCTGCTTCACCTTGGCGACCTGCTTCTTGGCCTCGAGGCGTGCGGCGTTGACCTCTCGTGCGGAGCGCAGGTTGAGGGTGGTGTCAGCGTTCTCCACACACGCCGAGCATATGCGCGCAGCCTGGTCGACCGCGTCTGCCTCGATCGCTTCTGCTTGCGCTCTGGCAGCGCTCAGGATCTCTTCGCGCTCCTTCTCCGCCTGCTCTTCAAGCGCGCGGAAGATGTCTTCAAGGGCCATCGATGATCAAGCCTTTCTACGATCCCGGTTGCACTGCCTTACACGGGCGTCACAGGCATGTTGACGATGAGGACCGCGGCCACGAAGCCGAGGAGCACGATGATCTCGGGAAGCGCCTGCAAGACGATGATCCAGATCGCTGCCTCAGGCCGCTCCGCGAGGGTACCCGCACCAGCCGAACCGATCTTGGCCTGAGCATACCCTGCTGCAAGTGCCGACACAGCCATGGCGATACCGGCGCCGATAGCCTTGGCCACGTAGGACTGCCACTCACCAGCCACCTCCTCAGCCGCAAAGGCGACCGCTGGGATAAGCATCATCACCAGGAATGTAGTACCGACCACCCATCGCGCACGCCTCTTGTCGATCATACGATCTCCTCACCTCCGGTCTTCGTGAACGGACTGTAGGGCTGCTTGCCCACCTCATAGAACTTGCCGAAGAACTCCAGCAAGTTGAGACGCAGTGCATGGATCATCGGACTGAACGAAGCCATGATGATGTGGAGCGAGTGCAACGTGATGCCCACGAGCGCGCCGATGAGCGGGTTGCCCATGATGACGACGATCTGATTGATCGCGTCGGCGAAGATCGCTCCGGCCAGACCGACCGCCATGATACGGATGTAGCTCGCGATGTGCGCGACGGATTCGATGGTCTCGACGACCCCCATAACGCCGCCGCCCCTGATGGCGTAGATGAAACCCGCTGCCGCGAGCAGCGCTACCGAAGACTGGGCGATAAGTTGCCCAGTCTCGCCGAGCACGCCGAGTGCCGCCTGGGAGAACAGGCCTATGAACGCGAGTCCCCCGATGAGGAACGCGAGGATGCCACCCTTCTCGTACAGATGCTTCCTGTGGCGCGTCCTGATCGCGTTGAGGACGCCGACAGCAAGCCCGAACAAGATGTGCACGACGCCGACCGCGAGAGCGATGAACATGAATGGCATGATCAGATCGACGCGGTGGAACGTCGGAACCACTCCGAACCACGAACTCTGGTGGGTCACGTGGTCTACGTGCACCCAGCCGATCCGCATGAACAGGTCGCCGAACCCCTCCCCGTACGCCAGCCCGAACGCGATGACCATCGTTGCAGCCGGACCGAGAATCGACGTGGCGACCTGGATGAGTTCGTTCACACGGAACTTCCAACGTAACCACAAGATGACGCTGAGCATCACGAGGCCGTACCCGAAATCGCCGACGATCATCCCGTAGAGCACGGGAAAGAAGATGAATATCATCCACGTGGGGTCGACCGTCCCGTAGCGAGGGACCCCCCGCACGTTGATGAGTTTCTGGAACGGCGCGATCCGCGGCGAGTTCTTCACCGCAACGGGAGTGTCGCCGTAATCCGCCTCCGCGATATGCACCTCGGTGATGATGACCTCGTCGCCCCAGCGGGAGGCTATCTCCTTTCGGAGCTTCGGCACGTCCGCAATGGGAAGCCAGCCGTTGATGACGAACGCATACGCCGTACGCCCGAATTTCGGTATCGCCTCTATCTCGGCGATCTTGTCGATCATGACGTCACGGATCGTGGTCAGCCTCAAGAACCACTGCTTCGACAGTTCCTCGAGTTCGAGCGATATCCGCTCGATCTCTGCAGGAAGGTGCCTCCTGCGCTCCTTCAGTGTCTCGTACGCGACATCGAAGGGCATATCTTCGAACGCGTTGGGGAGCCTGATCTGGTTCACGTTCTCCATCGCGAGGAACTTGTGTACGGGGTCCGAGTACGTCTTGCTGAACACGACGATCGCAGCGGTGGTGTCCTCGTCGACATCGGTGGACACGATCTCGCACTGCTTGTGGGTTATCTTGTCAAGTTCCGCCTTGAGGAGCTCGAGTGCCGACTTGTACCGCCGCTCGACGAGCAGCGCCACCGATTCGTACGCACCGGTGGTGACGATCTGCTTCGCGAGGGGCTGGATCTTTTGGAGGATCGGTTCGTACCGGGTGAGCAATGCCATCTCCGACTCGAGGTTCGTGCGCGCCGAGGCGAGCTCCGCGGTGCGTCCCTCAAGGTCGCTGAGGACCTCGGCCACCTCGGCGGCGAGCTCTTGGGCCGACAGTCCGTAGAGCCTCTCGTACTCCGGGCGGCGAACATCCGAATCGACCGTGATGCGATCGTGCTCGAGCGCCTTGATGATCGAGCGTACGCGCATGAGCAGGTCTTCCATCTGCTCCCGATCGAGCTGTTGTTCTTCGAAGACCTCCATCTGGTCGAGCGGGACCTCACCCGACTCGATCTTGTGCGAAAGGTCTTCGATGTGGAGACACCCCTGCTCGTGCAACAGACTGAGGACATCGGCGAAGTCATTCCTGGCACCGATGATCTCGACCTTTGCCATTGGGACGAGCACCTAGCTCACCTCCCGCATACAGCACTGATGCAACGTGGTCTAGCGTCCCCCACTCTGTAGCACCGCTCCGATGACGAACTCGACTGCGGAGTCCATCCTCTCGGAGATCGTGGCTTCGAGACCCTCGATCTCGCCCTCGGTCTGCTGGGCCACCCGTGCGACCTCTTCCTGCACCTCGGCGAGTACAGTCTTCTCGCGCTCGGCGGCGAGCCGCTCCCCTTCGGCCTCGGCCTCGCGAACGGTCTCCACCGCCTTGCGACGTGCCTCGGCCACGATCTCTTCTGCCTGCTTCTTGACGGCCAGCGCCTGGCCGGAAAGCTCCATCTCCTTCTCTCTGATGAGATGGAGGGGTGAGTTCTCATCGCTCTCGATAGTCTCGGTGTGGAATTGGATCTCTTCGAGCGTTTTCTCGTCCACATTCTCCTCCGGTTTCCGCTGCCGGAATCGCAGGACGGGACCAGCACCCGTCGGCTTCCTACAGAGGTATTTCTCCAACAAGAAGCCCGAATCCTGCCAGGAACATCGGGGAGGGACGAACGGTCGCTCGGGTGTGACTCAGCGGTAGGCGCGCAGCATGCGCATGCCGAAGGCACACGCCAGCTCGTAGTTGATGGTCCCGGCCCGTTCAGCGAGTTCGTCTAAGAGGACCGATTCGGTTCCCTGCGTGCCTACGAGGAGCGCTTCGTCGCCCTCGTGAACGGTCACCCCGCGCGGCACCTCGACCATGAGCTGATCCATGCACACGCGTCCGACCTGCGCGCACCGAACGCCGCCGATGAGCACCTCCATGTTGTTGGAGAGGACACGGTGCACGCCATCCCCGTAGCCGAGCGGCAGTGTGGCGATGGTGGTCGGAGCAACGGCGCGCCACGTCAGACCGTAACTGACACCCTCCCCCATCCCGACCTTCTTCACCAGTGTGACCCGCGCCACGACCGACATAGCAGGCGCGAGGTCGACCTCGCCGTAGGTGTCGCGCGAAGGGTGAAGGCCGTAGATGGCGATACCACAGCGCACCATGTCGAAGTGCGCCTCGGGGTGGAGGATCATGGCGGGACTGTTGGAGGCATGCACGATGCCGGGGCCGATGCCCTCGTCACGCATCCGGGCGAGCGCCGACGTGAACCGGTCGAGCTGCGTCTCGAAGTCCCAGTCTCCGAGCACGTCGGCCGTGGCGAAGTGCGTGAAGGTCCCCTCGAGCCGCAGCCCGGGGAAACTGTCGAATGCTGCCGCGAACTCGTGGGCCTCGGCCGCAGGCACGCCGATGCGGTTCATCCCGGTGTCGACCTTGAGGTGGTAGGGAATCTCAACACCGAGCGCGGCGCCCGCGCGGCCGAGCGCTCCGGCGAACGCCCGCGTCGTCACGGTCGGGACGAGGTCGTGCTCGATGAGGAGGTCGACCGCCGAGGCAGGCGGTTCCGACATGAGCTGGAGTGGAGCCGTGACACCCGCCTCCCGCAGCGCGATGCCCTCTTCGACCGTCGCCACGCCAAGCCGGTCGGCGCCGGCCGCGAGCGCCGCGCGCGCGACAGGCAGAGCGCCGTGACCGTAGCCGTCCGCCTTGACCACCGCCATGAACAGCGTGCCCGGCTTCGTGCGGCCCTTGAGCGTGCGGACGTTACGCCGCACCGCGTCGAGGTCGATCTCTACTCGTGCCCAGCGCTCGTACGGCATCGGAGGTCTACTCGGCTTGGTTGATAAGCGAGCGGACGACATCGGACTTGCTCACGATGCCGACGAGCCGCTCACCGTCGAGCACGGGCAGTCGGCTCACGTCACGATCGACGAGCAATGTCGCCGCGTCCTCGACCGATGCATCCGCCTGGATCGCGAGTGGCTCGGGGGTCATGACGTCACGCACCGAAGCCGCGACCGCCTTCTTCAACTCGTTCTCGAATCGCGCCGTCGCGCCCGGATAGAGTACGTAACCATCGAGCAGGTGCAGGTAGGTCGGGAATTCGAGTTTCACGTCCTGCATTATGAGGTCGCCCTCGGTCACGATGCCGATCAGCGCCTCGTCTTCGACCACTGGAAGAGCGCCGATGCTTCGGTCGACCATGAGACGGGCCGCCTCGGTCACCGTCATGTCGGGATCCACCGTGACCGGGTCTGCTGTCATGATCTTGCGAACGGTCTGCTCCGCCATCCGTGCTCCTTCCCTAGTCACCGCGGCGACGCCGTCGCGATGTGTCCGTCAGTCGTCTTCGTGCGTCACACGGTCTCGTCGAGCTCCCGGATCGCAGCCGGAAGGAACCCCGGCACGTCCTCGGCGACCACGGAAAGCGTGGTCAACTTGGCCGCCGCGTGATCCCCCGCCCGTGCGTGCAGATACGCGCCGAGCGCGCCGGCTTCGAACGATTCAAGACCTTGGGCGAGCAGCGCACCGATCATGCCGGCAAGCACGTCGCCCGTGCCCGCGGTCGCGAGCCCGGGATTGCCAGCCAACGTGACGACCTGCCGTCCCTTACCGCTCACCACGGTATGTGCGCCTTTGAGCACGCAGGCGAGCTGCTCGCCACTCAGTTCTCTCCCATACGATAGTCTATCCGATTGCACCGACGCCGGCGTCACGTCGAGCAGACGTGCGAGTTCGCCCGGGTGCGGTGTGATGACGGTGGGAGCCGACCGGCCGGTGACCACGTCGATCGAGTCGACGAGGGCGTTCAGGCCGTCGGCGTCGAGCACGAGCGGCATCGCAAGGGATCCCACGAGCGCCCGTGCGACGTCGACCGCGCCGTGGGCGACGGTCATCCCCGGACCGAGCACGACCGCATCGAAATCCTGTGCTATATCGAGGATCGCGTCGGTCACACCCTCAGCAACGGTCTGCGACGGGTTCTCGGGCAACCCCATCACGATGGCCGAGGTGAGCTTCGTTTGCAGCACAGCCACCACCGACTGGGGCGCAGCGACGGTGACATATCCCGCCCCCATGCGTTGCGCGCCCATCGCCGTCAGAGCCGCCGCGCCGGGGAACGCCCCCGAACCGGCGACGATCAACACGCGGCCGCGGGTGTTCTTGTGTGCATCGGGCGCCGGCCGAGGCACGTGCGAGCGATACTCACCGACGTCCCACACCTCCGGGTCCCCGGCGCCGCCGAGCAACCCCATCGGTATCCCGATATCGGCGACGACGAGCTCACCGGCGAACTCGGCACCCGGGTAGACGATCGTACCGACCTTGGGCGCCGAGAACGTCACCGTCACGTCGGCGCGCACGGCACGACCGCTCACGGCGCCTGTCGACGCGTCGATCCCGGAGGGGACGTCGGCGGACACGACGAGCGCCCCGGAAGCGTCGATCGCATCGATCCACGTGTCGTACGGTTCCCTCATCGGACCCGAGAAGCCGATACCGAACAGCGCGTCTATCACGACCGCGCTCCCGATGAAGGCATCGGTGGCGAGCGTCTCGGTCCCGACCACCTGCACATCGACGCCTGCGCCGGCGGCCGAACGCGCCGCATCGCCCGCGACCCCCTCGATGGCCTCAGGGGGCTCCGCCGTCACCACCGTCACGCTGCGCCCACGGCCCGCGAGCTCGCGGGCCGCGACCCAGCCGTCACCGCCGTTGTTACCCGCTCCGGCGACGACCGTGATCGACCCGTACGGCGCCCGGCACCCGACCTCCTCGGCGATGACCGTGCCTGCCCGCTGCATGAGGGTCTCCACGTCCAGTCCGTGCTCGGCGACCGCACGCTCCTCGGCGCGTCGTGCGCGCATCGCGTCCAGGGCGTATATCACGAATGCCTCCCGTCATCGACGTGGCGAGCGCCTCGTCAGTCCCCGGCGCTCACCTTGTATCTGGTGTATCCCCGTCCTCGACCTCGTCGACGTCGTCGACCGCGTGGCCATCGTCGATCGCATCTACCTCGTCGAGCAGTGCCCGCGCCTCCTTGAACGACGCGGCAAGCTCGGCCATCGGGTCGCGGGGCGTCTCCTTGGGTTGCGGACGGCCCTCAGCGGTGACTGCGACAGCCGAGGCGACCGCAGTGGAGTGCGTGAACGAGAGCGAGAGGTGCATCTCTACGATGCCACGTTCCTCGGCCACCTCGGCGGCCCGGCCGGAAAGCCGGGGTACAGGGCGGCCCCGGTCGTCGCGCGCGACCTCGACGTCGGTGAAGCGCATCCCGGAAAACCCGGTCCCGAGCGCCTTGAGCACCGCCTCTTTTGCCGCGAAGCGCATCGCGTAGTGGATCTCGGGCTTGCGGCGTGCGTCGCAGTACGCACGCTCCTCGGCGCTGAAGAGACGCTCGCGCATGCGCGGCGTGCGCTCGAGTGCCGCACGCATGCGGTCGATCTCGACGATATCCACCCCGAGGCCGGTGACAGCCATGCTCTACTCCACCGTGACGGACTTGGCGAGGTTACGCGGCTGGTCGACGTTGCACCCGCGTAGCTTGGCGATCCGGTACGCAAGCACCTGGAGCGGTAGCGTCGCAGGTATGGCGGAGAGCGCCTCGGGCGTGGCGGGGATGTAGAGCACGTGCTCCGCGTGCGAACGGATCGAGTCGTCCCCGTGCGTTGCGACCGCGATCACCTCGGCCCCGCGCGCGCGGACCTCCTGGATGTTGCTCACCACCTTCTCGTACGTCGCTCCCTGCGTCGCCACGACAACGACCGGGACGTCTTCGCTGATCAGCGCGATCGGCCCGTGTTTCATCTCGCCGGCGGCGTACGCCTCGGCGTGGATGTAGCTGATCTCCTTAAGCTTGAGCGCCCCCTCCATCGCCACGGGTACGCCGATGCCCCTGCCGAGGAAGAGCGTGGAGTACACGTCAGTGTAGGCCGCCGCGCAATCGTCGATCGCCTGCAGGTCCTCGAGGATCGCCTCGACGATGTCGGGCACACGGGTGAGCTCGACCCACAGGTTCTCGACACGCTCGTCGGGCAACATCCCTTTGGCCTGCGCGAGCTTCAGTGCGAGCACGGTAAGCGCGGCGATCTGGGCGGTGAACGTCTTGGTGGCCGCCACACCGATCTCCGGGCCCGCGTGCGTGTAGAGCACGCCGTCGGACTCGCGGGTCACGCGTGAGCCGACCACGTTGGTTATCGCGATGACCTTCGCGCCGCGCTCGCGCGCCTCACGCACGCCGGCGAGCGTGTCGGCGGTCTCGCCAGACTGCGTGATCGCCACGACGAGCGTCTCGTCATCGACGATCGGGTCCGAGTAGCGGAACTCGCTCGATACCTCGACCTCGACGGGTATGCGCGCCCACTGCTCGATGAGGCTCTTGGCGACGATGCCCGCGTGGTACGAGGTCCCGCACGCCAGGATGAAGACCCGGTCGATCGCGACCACCTGTTCGGGTGACATCTGGAGCTCGGAAAGCTGGATCTGGCCGTCGGCTCCCATGCGACCCCTGAGCGTCTCCCGGATGGCTTTCGGCTGCTCGTATATCTCCTTGAGCATGAAGTCCTCGAACCCGCCCTTCTCGGCCGCCTCGAGGTCCCACTCGACGTGGATCATCTCCGGCTCGACCTCGGTGCCGACAAGATCGGTCACGGTGATGCCCTCGGCGGTGACCTTGGCGATCTGCCCATCGGCCAGCACGAGCACCTCACGCGTGTACTCGAGGACGGCAGGGATATCGCTCGCCACGATGCTTTCGCCCTCGCCCACACCGATGATGAGCGGCGAGTCCTTGCGCGCGGCAACGAGCGTCCCGGGACTGTCGAGGTGCACGACCCCGAGCGCATACGCACCGTCGAGTCGCTCGATGGTCTTGCTGACGGCTTCGACGAGATCGCCGTCGTAGTACGCCTCGACGAGGTGCGCGACGGTCTCGGTGTCGGTCTCGCTGCGCAGGATGTGTCCCGCCTGCGCAAGCTCCTCGCGCAGTTCGAGGTAGTTCTCGATGATGCCGTTGTGCACGACCGCGATCCTGCCGGTGCAGTCGATGTGGGGGTGGGCGTTCTCCTCGCTGGGGCGTCCGTGGGTCGCCCACCGGGTGTGCCCGATGCCGACCGTGCCAGGGATCGGCGTGGCGGCGATCGCCTCACTCAGGTTGACGAGTTTCCCGACACGGCGCACGACATCGATCTCGGCGCTGTTGATGATCGCGACACCGGCCGAGTCGTACCCGCGGTACTCGAGCCGGGCCAATCCACCGAGCAGCACGTCGCTCGCCTGGCGGGGTCCGATGTATCCGACGATTCCACACATAGGCTCAGGTGCCTTTCTCGTTTCCGGCGCGACGAGTACCGCGACCGGCAGCATGCATGACTGGGGGTCTTAGGCGCGTGCGTGCCGAGGAACGGGGCACGTGAGGGACCCACGCATAAGAGGGGATACCGGTCCGCCACCGCTTTGTCCCCGCGATCGCCCGCGGGTTTTGTCGGTGACGTCACGACTCCGGTCAGGCCGGAGAGCCATCCGCCGAGTGTTTCGATCAGCTCTCTCCTCGTCGACTGACACCGTGTCGCCCGCGTCAGTCCTGGCGCTTCGCAGAACTCGTACGGTCCGTGCCAGGCACCAACTCCTCTCGTCGCCGACTTGCGCGAGATTATACCAAGCGCGCACCACGCGCGCTCACCGTGGCGGCTGCTTCTGTGCGCCCACGAAGACCTTCCCGTCCTCGATGAGCGTCTCGTACACCCTCAGCGGCCGGGGATGACGGACCAGTTCGGTAAGACTCTTCACCACGCCGTCGAAGTCCGTCCAGCGCACGACGCTCCCGTCGGCCAGGTCGAACTGGGACCCGTGGCGGGGACACGTCACGATCGTCCCCTCCAGTTCTCCTTCGTCGAGGCGGCCGTGGAGGTGGGGACAGTGCGCATCGGCCGCATACACCTCGGTGCCGGCTCGGGCCAGGAGGAGGCGGTCGCCGTCGACCTCGAAGGAGACCATCTCGCCGTCGCTCAACTCATCGAAACCCATTACCTCGAT
This sequence comes from Coriobacteriia bacterium, assembly GCA_007121015.1. Taxonomy (GTDB): domain Bacteria; phylum Actinomycetota; class Coriobacteriia; order Anaerosomatales; family SLCP01; genus SLCP01. Next base: position 21,712 of record SKMN01000039.1, on the reverse strand, counting down.
GTACTCGCTCATGGTGCTCCTCTTTCCACCGTCAGCCGAGTTCGGCGCTGACCACCGCTACGATCTCGTCGACGACCCCTGATGCGGCCTGCGCGTCGGACGCCTCGGCCATGACGCGCACGAGCGGCTCGGTCCCGCTCGCGCGCACAAGCACGCGCCCTTCGGAACCGAGGCGCGCCTCCGCGGCGTGCACCGCCTCGGCGATCGCGGCGCTCGCTCCGAGCCGCCCCTTGTCGGCGACGGACACGTTGACAAGCACCTGCGGGTAGCGGGTCATGACGCGGCTCAACTCCGATAGCGGCTTGCCGGTCGCGCGCATGACCTCGGCGAGCTTGAGCGCGGTGATGAGTCCGTCGCCTGTGGTGGCATGCTTCATGAAGATGATGTGGCCGGACTGCTCGCCACCGAGCACGGCGCCGGAGGACTGGAGCTGCTCGAGCACGTACCTGTCGCCGACCTTGGTCTTGACGAGCGTGATGCCGTGCTCGCGCATCGCGACCTCGAAGCCGAGGTTGCACATGACGGTGCTCACGACCGTATCGCCCGCGAGCGTGCCCCGCTGCTTCATGTGCGTCGCGCAGATGGCCATGATGACGTCGCCGTCGATCTCCGCACCGGTCTCATCGACCGCGATCACGCGATCGGCGTCGCCGTCGTGAGCGATGCCGAAGTCGACCTCGTGCGAACGGACGATCTCGGTGAGGGGGTTGAGGTCCGTCGAGCCGCATCCGTCGTTGATGTCCATCCCGTCCCACTCGCAGTTGAGCGTGATGACCGTCGCACCGAGCTCCTCGAGTGTGGCGGGCGTCGCGACCGAGGCGGCACCGTGGCCGCAGTCCACTGCGATCGTCATGCCGGTCAGGTCGCCCTCGATGGCGTCGATGGCGTGGTTGACGTAACGCGCGACACCGTCCTCGAGCACCCGGACACGTCCCACGGCCGCACCGGTCGGCCGCTCCCAATCGCGTTCGGTGACGATGAACTCCTCGATCTCGTCCTCGAGTTCGTCAGGAAGCTTGAAGCCCTCACGGCTGAAGAGCTTGATGCCGTTGTACGGAGCGGGGTTATGCGAGGCCGAGATGACGACCCCGCCGTCGGCACCGAGCTCCCGGGTCAGGTAGGCCACGGCGGGGGTGGGCGCCACACCGAGCACGAGCGCATCGGCCCCTCCCGAGCAGACCCCCGCGACGAGAGCGGCTTCGAGCATGTCACCAGAGCGCCGGGTGTCCCGGCCCACGACGATACGGCCCCTACCCTTGTCGCCGAGGAAATGACCTGCGGCCTCCCCGAGGCGGAACGCCAGTTCGGGGGTCAGGTCCGCGTTCGCTATGCCGCGAACGCCGTCGGTGCCGAACAAACGCGTCATCTTAGGTTCCTCTCCCTCGAAACGCACGGGACCCGCCACGGTGGACGGGTCCCGACGTTCGCATCTTGATGCGCCAGGCCTAACGCTTGGAGAACTGCGGGCGCTTGCGGGCCTTCTTGAGTCCGTACTTCTTGCGCTCGACCATGCGCGGGTCGCGACGGAGCAGCCCGGCGCGCTTGAGGTCGCCGCGGTACTCGTCCCCGGCCTCGAGGAGCGCACGGGCGATACCGTGGCGCAGCGCTCCGGCCTGGCCGGAGATACCGCCGCCGTGGATCTTCGCGACTACGTCGAAGCGGCCTACCGTCTCGGTCGCCTTGAACGGCTGCTCGAAGTAGGTGAGGTACGCGTCCCTGCCGAAGTAATCGGCCGCAGGACGCCCGTTGATCGTGTAGGTACCGGTTCCCGGCACGAGGCGCACGCGGGCCACCGACGTCTTGCGTCGCCCGGTGCCGAGGTACACTGCCTTGTTCTCAGCCATGCGCTAACCCTCCAGCGTGATCTCACGGGGCTTCTGTGCCTCGTGCGGATGATCGGGGCCTCCGTACACTTTGAGCTTCTTGAGCATCGCGCGTCCGAGCGTGTTCTTGGGGAGCATGCCCTTGACGGCAAGCTGGACGACGCGCCCCGGGTTCTTCTCGAGCATCGTGGCTATGGGTATCTCTTTCAGCCCGCTCGGGAAGCCGCTGTGGCGGTACTTCGACTTGTCGGCGAGCTTGTTGCCGGTGAGCCTGATCTTCGAGGCGTTCACGACGACGACGAAGTCACCGGTGTCCACATGGGGAGTGTACTGAGGCTTGTGCTTGCCCTTGAGGATCTGCGCCACCTGGCTGGCGAGACGTCCCAGAACGATGTCGCTGGCGTCCACGACCAGCCACTCGCGCTCGACCTCGCCCGGCTTTGCATGGTAGGTCTTCAATGGTCCTCCAAACGGATACGATCTTTCGTGTTCGCGTCACGGTTTCACGGGGCCTTGAAACGAACCCTTACACTTTATCCAGCGAGGGGGTGTGTGTCAATGTAACACGCACCCGGGCGTGTCCATCACTGCCGACGAGACGTCCGGCAAACCGCTTCGCACCTCACGACCAACATTCCTCCGGGTAGCTCACGTGCCACAGCACGAGGCCCTGAGCAGGGGCTGTGGGGCCGGCGGCGGAGCGGTCGCGTGCTGCGAGCACCTCGGCGAGCCACTCGGCCCGACGACGGCCGCGCCCCACCTCGACGAGCGATCCGACGATGACCCTCACCATCGAGTGAAGGAACGCGTTACCCACGACCCGCACCACCACGCAGTGTTCTCCGAGCTCCTCGGCACGCGTGATGTCGATCGCATCGATACGGCGCACCGTCCGCTTGCCCTCGGCGCTCTCGGCGACGCAGAACGAGCGGAAATCGTGCTCGCCGATGAGGGCTGCAGCCGCCGAGCGCATCGCTTCGAGGTCGAGGTCGTGCTTGACCCACCACGCGGCGTGCCCGAGGAAGAGGGGCGGCACGGAGCCGGGGACGAGACGGTAGCGGTACTCGCGAGCCTGCGCACCGAAGCGTGCCGAGAACCCGGGAGGCGCGAGGCGCGCGCCCGTCACGACGATCCCGTCGCCGGCGAGCGCGTTCAGCGAGCGCAGCAGCATGCGGGGGTCGACGTCTTCTTCACCGGTCTCCAGCGGCACGGAGACCACCTGTCCGAGGGCATGGACGCCGGCATCGGTCCGTCCGGCGCCGGTGGTGTCCACGTCGCGGCGCAGCACGGTCCCGAGAGCTGCCTCGAGTCGACCCTGGACCGTCTCCCGACCTTCTTGACGCGCGAACCCGGCGAACCGCGCCCCGTCGTAGGAGAGCGTCAACACGAGGGTCGCGACGGACGTCCGTTCGTCGGCCATGTCAGAGCAGCACCCCTACCGTGAGCATAAGGCCCACCCCAGCCAGCAGCGTGAGCCAATCGGTGGCCGCGAACCTGCTCTCGTGGAGCCTGGTGCGGCCGGTGCCACCACGATAGCACCGCGACTCCATCGCCGTCGCGAGCTCGTCGGCGCGCCTGAACAGGCTCACGAACAGAGGCACCAGCACGGGGACGTACGCTCGTCCTCGCGCGATCGGCCCGCGCCGGTCGAACCGGGCGCCGCGCGCGGTCTGGGCGAGGATGATCTTCTCGGCCTCCTCGGCGGTAGTCGGGATGAAGCGGAGTGCCACCGTGAGCATCATCGCGACATCACCTGCGGGAAAGCCCACGCGCTGAAGCGGGCTCATCAGGTGCTCCAGACCGTCGGCGAGCCTGACCGGAGACGTGGTCAGCGTGATGAGCGACGTGCCCACAACGAGCAGCACGATGCGGACGGCGAAGAACGAGCCTGTAACGAGACCCTCGGGGTCGATCGCGAGCGGCCCCACCCTCACGAGCGCGACGGTAGCCGGCTCGATGCGCAGCGAGTGCGCGAGCAACGTGAACACGAGGATGAACGCGACGACACGCACACCGCGCAGAACAAGCCTGACGGGCACTCCGGAAACCGCCACCGCGACGAGGACGAAGAGTGACGAGATGCCGAGTCCCGCGAACCCGCCCACCATGAAGAGCATCGCGGTGAAGGCCGCCGCGAGCCCGAGCTTGGCGCGCGCCTCGAGGCGGTGCACCGCGGAGTCTCCGGGTACGAACTGGCCGAACGGGACCGGCGGTCTCATCGGCCCCGCCCCCGTCCACGAGCGATGCGGTCTGCCGCCTCGGCCACGTCGAGCGTGTAGCCATCGAGCTGGATACCTCTTGCCTCGGCAAGTACCTGGGCGCGGAGGACGTCGGGGACCCGCAGACCGGCCTCCTCGAAACGCGATGGGTCTTCGACGAGCTCCGCACACGAGCCCGAGAAGACGGGCCTGCCGTCGGAAAGCATGACGATGTGGTCCGCTATGCCGAGGAACGCCTCGGCATCGTGCGTGACGACCACGACCCCGGCGCGCTCGCGGACCGACGTCACGAAATCGGTGATCGCTTCGCGCCCGCGAACATCGAGCCCGGCTGTGGGCTCGTCGAACAAGAGCAGCTCGGGACGCATCGCGAGGACCCCCGCGATCGCGACGCGGTGCGCTTCGCCGCCGGAGAGCGCGAACGGAGAGCGAGGCCCGAACTCGGCCGCATCGAGTCCTACAGCTTCGAGCGCGTCGGCGACCGCACGACGCACCTCGTCGGCCGCCATGCCGAGATTGTGCGGACCGAAGGCGATATCGGCCTCCACGGTCTCGGCGAACAGCTGCGTCTGCGGGTTCTGGAACACGAGGCCGATCCGGCCCGCCGCGCCAGACGCACCGTCGAGGGCGACACCATCGATGGCGACACGCCCCTCGGTAGGCGGCATGAGCCCGGCGGCTACGCGCAAGAGGGTGGACTTGCCCGAGCCGGTCGCACCGAGCACGAGTATCAGCTGTCCGCGCTCTATCGCGAGCGTGACACCTCGGAGGGCGCGAACGGCGAACGACGTACCCTCCCCATAGGTATAACCGACATCTTCGAGGGTCAGCCTCATAGCGCCGCTGCCACGCTCTCTGCGCTCATGGCCTCGTATGGCACCGAGACCCCGCGAGCGCGCAGCTCGGCCGCAAGACGCCCGATCGGTGGGAGCGCCACGCCGAGAGCGGCGAGAGCGGACTTATCGGAGAGCAGGCCAGCGGGCGGCGCGTCGAAGACGATCCGCCCGGCGTCGAGTACGATCACGCGGTCGGCAGATGCGGCGTCGGCAAGGTGGTGCGTGACGTGAAGGATGCCCCGACCCGCCTCTCGCTGCATCTCAACGGCTGCAAGAACGTCTGCGCGGCCCTGGAGGTCGAGCATCGAGGTGGGCTCGTCCAACACGAGGTAGTCCGGCTCGAGCGCCAGGACCCCCGCGATCGCCAGCCGCTGCTTCTGGCCGCCCGACAGCTGGTGCGGCTCTCGCGACTCCAGGCCGGTCAGCCCGACCGCGGCGAGCGCGCCGTCGACACGCCGCCTCATCTCGGGCACGGGTACCCCGAGGTTCTCCGGGCCGAACGCGACGTCCTCCTCGACCGTGGTCGCGACGATCTGGTTGTCGGCGTTCTGGAACACCACGCCGACACGCGAGCGTATGTCCCACACCCCTGCCGCGTCGCGCGTGTCGTCGCCATCGACGATGACGCTCCCCGATGCAGGCCTGAGAAGTCCGTTCGCCAGGCGCACGAGCGTGGACTTCCCCGACCCGTTAGCGCCCAACACGGCCACGTGCTCACCTGGCGCGAGCGTGAGGCTGACGCCGGCAAGCGCGGTGATCCCGCGCTCCGCGGCAGGGTACTCGTACGTCACGTCGGAGAACTCGATCATGTGCGGTGCGGCCCCTCTCCTGCGGTGAACGCACGAGGAGGGTCGTACACCTTACGGTGAGACCCTCCTCGCATGGTATCGAACGCGTCGTGCCGGACGGAGCGCCTGTTACTCCACGAGTTCCAGGATCACCATCGGTGCAGCATCACCCTTGCGCGGCCCGAGCTTGTAGATGCGCGTGTAGCCGCCGTTGCGCTCCTCGAACCGGGGGGCGATATCGGAGAACACCTTGTGCACGATCTCCTTGTCGCCGAGTTCGGCGAGCGCGAGGCGGCGAGCATGAACGTCACCGCGCTTGCCCCACGTGATGACCTTGTCGACGAGCGTGCGGACTTCCTTAGCCCGCGTCTCGGTCGTCTTGATCCGCTCGTTCGTGAACAGAGCGATGGCGAGGCTGCGCAGCATCGCCTTGGTGTGACTGGCGTCCGTGCCGAGCTTCCGGCCTTTCTTGAGGTGTCTCATCTTCAGTGATCTCCCACTTACGCCTTCAGGCCCAGACCCATGTGCTGGAGCTTGTCTTTGACTTCCTCGATGGACTTGGCGCCGAAGTTACGGATGTTGAGCAGGTCGGTCTCCGAGCATTCGGCAAGCTGGCCGATGGTGTTGACCCCCTGCCGCTTCAGGCAGTTGTACGAGCGGACCGATAGGTCGAGCTCCTCGATCGGTGTGTCGAGCACGCTATCGCCCTCGTCGGCGACGTCGGCGAAGATACCCTCTTCGGACAGTGTCCCGCTCGCCTGCTCGGCAAAGAGCATCATGTGCTCGTCGATGATCCTGCCTGCGCGCGCGACGGCGTCGCCGGGGTCGATCGACCCGTTCGTCTCGACCTCGAGCGTGAGCTTGTCGTAGTCGGTGCGCTGGCCGACACGCGTGTTCTCTACAACGTACGTACAGCGCACGACCGGACTGAACAGCGAGTCGACGGTGATGATGCCTATGGGGTCCTCGGTGCGCTTGTTACGGTCTGCGGACACGTACCCGCGACCGACACCGATGCGGATCCCCATCTCGAGCTTGCCGCCCTCGTTCAGCGTGGCTATGGCGTGATCCGGGTTCACAAGATCGAACTCGGCCGGGACCTTGAGGTCCGCACCGGTCACGACAGCGGGGCCGGTCGCGTCGAGTGTGGCGACGGCGTCAGCCGCGCCCACGCCGGTCTCGCGGAACACGAGCCCCTTCACGTTGAGCACGATATCGGTCACGTCCTCGCGGACGCCCTCCACCGAAGCGAACTCGTGCTGGACGCCCTCGACCCTGATCGAGGTCGCGGCTGCGCCCTCGAGGGACGAAAGCAGGACGCGCCTCATGCAGTTGCCGAGCGTGTATCCGAACCCCCGCTCGAGGGGCTCGACGGTGTAGCGAGCGACCCGCTCGTCGACCTGCTCGACACTCAACTGCGGTCTCATGAACTCTGTCATCCAAGAGCCTCCTTGGCCTTCCGTGGTGTGGCTGGTGTTACTTCGAGTACAGCTCGACGATGAGCTGCTCGCGGACGGGTGCATCGATCTGACCGCGTTCGGGCAGGGACAACACCTTGCCGGAAAGCTTCTCGATATCCACTTCGAGCCACCCCGGGACCTCGATCTTCTCGGATGAGATGAGCGCGGTCTTGATGACGAGCAAGTCGGCGGCTTTGGGCATGACGGCGACCAAATCCCCCGGACGGACGCGGTACGAGGGGATGTCGACGCGACGCCCGTTCACAGAGATGTGTCCGTGGCGCACGACCTGGCGTGCCTCATCGCGAGACTTGGCGAAGCCAAGACGGTACACCACGTTGTCGAGCCGGCTCTCGAGAAGACGGAGCAGGTTCTCACCGGTGATGCCGCTCTGGCGGTTCGCGATCTCGTAGTAGCTGTGGAACTGCTTCTCGAGCAGTCCGTAGATCCTCTTGGTCTTCTGCTTCTCTCTGAGCTGGACGCGGTACTCGCTGTCGCGCGGACGGCGCTTGCCGGCCATGCCCGGCGGGTAAGGCCTGCGCTCCACCCCGCACTTGTCCGAGTAGCAGCGATCGCCCTTGAGAAAGAGCTTGATTCCTTCGCGGCGGCACAGTCTGCAGTCCGCCCCGGTATAACGTGCCATAGCTGTGGTCCTCCCGAGTGCTAGACGCGGCGGCGCTTGCGCGGCCGGCAGCCGTTGTGGGGAACAGGGGTACGATCCTGGATGCTCGCGATCTCGAGTCCGGCGGCCTGCAGGGTGCGGATCGCGGTCTCACGACCGGAGCCAGGACCCTTGACGAACACCGAGACCTTGCGGACGCCGTGTTCCTGGGCGACCTTCGCGCACGCCTCGGCCGCCATCTGGGCGGCGAACGGCGTCGACTTTCGAGAGCCCTTGAATCCCACCGTGCCGGCGGACTGCCACGCGATCACGTTGCCGTTGGGGTCGGTGATCGTGATGATCGTGTTGTTGAACGTGCTCTTGATGTGCGCCTGGCCGACTGCGATGTTCTTGCGCTCGCTCCGGCGTACGCGCTTCTGGGCGGTCTTCTTCTTGGCCATGCGTTACTTGCCCTTCTTCTTCGCACCGATCTGGCGGCGCGGCCCTTTGCGGGTACGCGCGTTGGTGTGAGTGCGCTGCCCGCGGACCGGCAGACCGCGCCGGTGACGCAGACCACGATAACAGCCGATCTCCATCAGTCGCTTGATGTTCTGGCCCACCTCACGACGCAGATCGCCTTCGACCTCGAGCTGACGGTCGATGAACTCACGGAGCCGAACGACCTCTTCTTCTGTGAGGTTCCGAACGCGCGTCGACGGGTCGATCCCCGTCTCGCGCAGGATCGTCTGACTGGTGGTCAGACCGATACCATAGATGTAGGTCAGGCCGATCTCGACGCGCTTCTCGCGCGGGAGATCGACACCTGCGATTCGGGCCACTCCCGGATCCCTCCTAACCCTGCCGCTGCTTGTGGCGGGGATTGTCGCAAATCACGAGAACCCGCCCATGGCGGCGTATGATCTTGCACTTGTCACACATCTTCTTGACCGAAGGTCGGACTTTCATGACGTACCCTTTCGGCGTTCTCTATCTATCTACACACCCAGCCGCAGGCGCGATCTTTCCGGACTGATACACGCTACCGGGCGTATCCACCACCCTTGTAGCACCGTCCCGCTATTTGTATCGATAGGTGATACGTCCGCGTGACAGGTCGTACGGCGACAACTCGACGACGACTTTGTCGCCAGGCAGGATACGGATGTAGTGCATGCGCATCTTGCCGGAGATGTGAGCGAGCACCTTATGCCCGTTGTCGAGTTCCACCCTGAACATAGCGTTGGGCAACGGTTCGATGACCGTGCCTTCCATCTCTATCGAGTCTTCACGCTTGCTCACGTGGTGCTGCTACCTCCCCGAGGTCATGAGTCACAAATGGTCAGTATACCTATACAGACCACGCTCGTCTACACGAACTTCACCTGAGCGCACATCTGCTCGATGTCGCTCGAGTGCGAACCCGGGATTCACCCGTCGTCCTCGACGGTCAGGATCGCCGGGCCGTCCGCCGTGATCGCCACCGTGTGCTCGTAGTGGGCGGAGAGCGCTCCGTCCTCTGTGACGACCGTCCATCCGTCGTCGAGCGCACGGACCGCCGCCTTGCCCGCGTTCACCATCGGCTCGATGGCGAATACCATGCCCTCGGACAATGTCGGTCCCGTTCCCGCCTGGCCCACGTTGGGGATCTGCGGCTCTTCGTGCATCGAGCGCCCGATGCCGTGACCCACGTACTCCCGCACTACGGAGAACCCGGCTGCCTCGGCCACCTGCTGGACGGCAGCCGAGATGTCGTAGAGACGCATGCCCACGCGGCACCGCTCGATGCCCGCCTCCAGCGAGAGACGTGTGACATCCATCAGTGTCGCTGCCTCGGCGCTCACCTTACCTACCGGAAAGGTTGCCGCGCAGTCACCGTAGTAGCCGTCTACGATGGCTCCCACATCCACCGAGAGGATGTCGCCCTCCTTGAGCGGCACGGTGTCCGGGATCCCATGGACCACCGCCTCGTTGAGTGAGGCGCATATCGTCGCAGGGAAGCCATGATACCCCTTGAACGCCGGAGCGGCGCCTGCCGAACGGATAGCGTCCTCTGCGATGCGGTCGAGCCGCTCTGTCGTGATGCCCGGTCGCACCGCGTCGCCCACGAGTCGAAGCGCGCGCGCCGCAACGCCGCCGGCTGCACGCATCTTGTCGATCTCCGCTGGAGACTTGCACACGATCACGCGATCAGGACTACCCTTCGACGACGCTGCGTACGTCAGCAAAGACCTCGTCGACCGGACGGTCCCCGTCGATCTGCTTGAGCAGCCCTTTCGAGCGGTAGTAGTCGACGAGCGGGGCGGTCGAGCGGTCGTAGACTGCGAGACGGTTCGTCACCGTCTCGACGGTGTCATCGTCTCGCTGATACAGGTCGCCGCCGCACACGTCACACTTGGCAGGGTCGGCTGGCGGATCGGCGATGAGGCTGTATATTTTGCCGCACGAACTGCAGGTCCTGCGCGAGGTGAGCCGCTTCACGATGACATCCCGCGCGACGTCGATACTGATCACCGCATCCAGTGACCGGCCGAGCTCCTCGAGCGCGCGATCGAGCGCCTCGGCCTGGGCGTCGGTACGCGGGAACCCGTCGAGGATGAAGCCTCGCTCCGCGTCCGGCTCTTGTAGACGGCTCTTCACCAGGCCGATGACCACGAAGTCGGGAACGAGTTCGCCAGCATCCATGTATCTCTTGGCCTGCGTGCCGAGCGGGGTCCCGGCCGCTACCGCTTTGCGGAGGATATCGCCGGTCGAGATATGGGGGATGCCCCACGCCTCTATCATCTTCTCGGCCTGAGTACCTTTGCCTGCACCGGGAGCACCCAGCAGGATCACGTTCATCGTGCTACTCCTTCCTTACCCCAGTTGACGGGATCGTTGCCGGTTTCGATCACTTGAAGAACCCGTCGTAGTGGCGCATCTTCAACTGGCTCTCGAGCTGCGTCATCGTCTCGAGCGCGACACCGACCATGATGAGGATCGACGCGCCGCCGAACTGCTCGAGAACCGTCACACCCGTGGCGCGGAAGAGCGCCGTCGGCGCGATCGCGACGAGCGCCAGGAAGACTGCTCCCGGCAGCGTGATACGGTTCATCGTCTTCTCGAGATACGAGATGGTCGCCTTACCCGGACGCACGCCGGGGATGAAGCCACCGTTCTTGCGCAGGTTGTCCCCGAGGTCGATCGGGTTGAAGACGAGTGCCGTGTAGAAGTACGTGAAGAAGATGATCAACCCGGCGAACAGCGCATAGTACAGCCAACCCGCCGCGAGCGCGTTACCGGCTGCCTGCAGCCAGCCTACACCGGTGAGCGCGGCGAGCTGCGCCGGGAAGAAGAGCACGGCCGAGGCGAAGATGATCGGGATGACGTTGGCGGCGTTGAGCTTGAGCGGTATGTACGTGCCCGAGCCACCGTAGACCTTTCGGCCGACGACCCGCCTCGCGTACTGGACGGGAATGCGGCGCTGGCCCTGGTTGATCGTAACGATCGCGGCGACCACGAACACGAAGATCAAGATCAGCGCGACGGTCATCGCGAAATCGCCCAACTGGACCGCCTGTACGATCGCGATCGGGAAGCGGGCCACGATGCTCGCGAAGATCATGAGTGACATCCCGTTCCCGATGCCTCGCTGGGTGATCAACTCGCCCATCCACATGATGAGGGCGGTCCCAGCGACAAGCGTGAGAACGATGACGAACCGGGTGAACAGGCCCAGTGTGATGCCCACCGGAGCAAGCGTGTTCTGGAACAGCCCGATCATCGCGATCGCCTGGACGGTAGCGATACCGAGCGTCAGGTAACGCGTGGTCTGCGTGATCTTACGGCGCCCGGTCTCACCCTCCTTGGCCCACTGCTCCACTTTGGGGATGACTCCCTGGAGCAGCTGCATGATGATCGATGCCGTGATGTAGGGCATGATGCCGAGGGCGAAGATCGCGAAGTTCTCGAGGGCTCCCCCCGAGAACAGGTTGAGCAGACCGAGCGCGGCCTGCCCTTCGATGATGTCCTGGACCCGTTCGAGGTCGACGCCCGGCACGGGGATATGAGCGCCGATCCGGTACAAGCCGACGATCGTGAGCGTGAACAGGATGCGACGGCGAAGCTCAGGTACCCTGAACGCATTCGCGATTGCGTTGATCACGGCGTATCGACCGTCCCCCCTGCGGCCTCGATCTTGGCCTTGGCCGCGCTCGAGACCTTGTCGACTTTGACGGTGAGCGCCTTGCTCAGCTCGCCGTCTCCGAGCACTTTGACGGGAGCGGCCTTCGACTTGATGATACCAGCTGCATGGAGCGCATCGATGTCGACGGTAGAACCGGCGTCGAAACGCTCCTCGAGACGCGACACGTTCACGATCGCGTACTCGACGCGGAAACGGTTCTTGAATCCGGGAAGTTTAGGCAGACGCATGTGAAGGGGGTTCTGACCTCCCTCGAAGCCGGGCCCCTTACCTCCGCCGGCCCTCGAGAGCTGGCCGTTGTTCCCGCGTCCGGATCGGCCACCATATCCCGAACCGTGTCCGCGGCCGATCCGCTTGGCCTTCTTGCGTGCTCCCGGTGCCGGGAACAGATCGTGTATCTGCATCGTACGCTTCTCCTTACTCGCGATACCGCTCGGACGACCCGCGCGGTGCCGGCCGCTCGCCGCCGGCAGACTCCATATTTCCGGCCTTCATCCCGGTGTACCGGGGTGGCCTAGACTTCCTCTACTTCGACCAGGTGCTTGACCTTGAATACCATCCCGCGGATGACGGGGGTGTCGTCCTGCTCGACAGTGTGATCGATACGCTTCAAACCGAGTGCGCGCACGGTCGCCTTCTGGTCGGCGGGCGATCCGATGACGCTCTTCACCTGCCTGATCTTGAGTCTCTTAACGTCCGCTGCCACAACCTACTCCTCCCAACCATACAGTTGGCCAACGCTCTTGCCGCGACGGGCCGCGATCTCTTGTGGACTCGCAAGTGACTTCAAGCCCTCGGCGGCAGCCTTCACCATGTTGAGCGCGTTGTCGGTCCCCAGGGACTTCGACAGTATGTCCTTGATGCCGGCGAGTTCGAGGAGCGCGCGAACGGGTCCGCCGGCGATGATACCGGTACCAGGCGCAGCTGGTTTGAGCAGCACCTTGCCGGCGCCGAAACGTCCGAGGACCTCGTGAGGGATGGTGCTCTCGGTCAACGGCACCTTAAACATGTTCTTCCGCGCGTCCTCGATGCCCTTCTTGATGGCGATGGGCACTTCCTGGGACTTGCCCATACCGACACCGACGTTGCCGGCCCCATCGCCGACGACGACCAGTGCCGTCAACGCGAACCGGCGACCGCCTTTGACCACCTTGGACACGCGATTGATGTAGACGACTTTCTCCTGGAGCTCCGAGACCGGGGCCTCTCTGCGAGCCATACCGTATCCTCCCTTAGAACTTGAGTCCGGCGCTTCGTGCGCCGTCGGCCAGAGCTTGGACGCGTCCGTGGTACAGTCGACCACCGCGGTCGAACACCACCTCGGTCACGCCCGCTTCGAGCGCCCTGCGTCCGAGGGCTTCACCGACGACCTTCGCGGCCTCTCGATCCGCGCCGGACTTGAGCGCTGCTCGAAGCTCGCCGTCGATACTCGACGCCGACGCCATCGTGTTGCCGCTGACGTCGTCAATCAGTTGTGCGTAGATGTTCGCGTTCGTGCGCGTTACGCGGAGCCGGGGCCGCTCGGCGGTCCCGCTCACACGGCTTCGCACCCCTCGCTGCCGCCGGGCCAGGCCAGCGGTCTTGGCTCTCAGTCGCTGCATACCTTCACTACTCTCCTCGTCCATTCCGGCTCACCGCCGGAGACCCGATATCTACTTGGCGGTCTTACCGACCTTACGGCGAACGTATTCGCCCTCATACCGCACGCCCTTGCCCTTGTAGGGCTCCGGTGGCCTGAAGTCCCGGATCTCGCTTGCGATCTGACCGACCCTCTGCTTGTCGATACCGCTCACAACCACCTTCGTGGGAGCAGGGACCTCGAACGTGATGTCCTTCTCCGCCTTCACGACCACCGGGTGACTGAAACCGAGTGCCAACTCCAGATCATTGCCCTTCAGCTGAGCACGGTACCCGACACCGATGATCTCGAGCGTCTTGGAGAATCCTTCAGAAACGCCTGTGACCATGTTGGCGATCAAGGTGCGGGTCAGCCCGTGCAGGGCCCGGTGGTTCCGGGCATCGCTCGGACGGGTGACCGTGATCTCGTCATCCGCCATCGTGACGGACATATCTTCGTTGAACGTGTACTCCAGCTGACCCTTGGCTCCCTTGACGGTCACCTTCGAGCCCTCGATGCTCACCTGTACCCCGGACGGGACCGGGATGGGCTGTTTGCCGATTCGAGACACGGCGTCGCTCCTTTCTCAGTCCTGTCCGGTCACCAGATGTAGGCGATGACTTCGCCTCCGACGCCCTCTTTGCGGGCGCCCTTCTCGGTCATGACGCCCCTGGACGTCGAGATCACGGCGATACCCAGTCCGCCGAGGACGCGGGGCAGCTCGTCCTTCTTCGCGTACACGCGAAGTCCCGGCTTGCTGATTCGCCGGATCCCCGTGATCGTCCGCTCGCGCTTCGGGCCGTACTTGAGGACGACCTCGAGAGAATCCTGGACGTCACCCGGGACGACGCGATACTCCTCGATGTAGCCCTCTTCCTTCATGATGCGCGCGATCTCGACGAGCTTCTTCGACGAAGGGATCGTGGTCGAGGGCTTGAACGCGGCGTTCGCGTTGCGCACCCGCGTCAACATGTCGGCGATGGGATCTGTCATGCTCATGATCGTGCTCCTCCTATGGTTCGTGCGGATCACTCTTCTCCGGCGGTTCGCCTCGACCCTTGGCCGATGCGCCTGCCGGACGGAGCTTCGTCGACGGGCCGTTTACCAGCTGGCCTTACGGACGCCGGGAAGTTCGCCACGGCTCGCCAACTCGCGCACGCAGATGCGGCACATGCCGAACTGCCGATAGTACGCGCGCGGTCTGCCGCACCTGTTGCAGCGATTGACCGCGCGGACACTGAACTTGGGTGTCCGCTTCGCCTTGGCGATCATCGACTTCTTTGCCACTTCGAAACCTCCTTGCCGCGACCGTATCCGTCCGGGACCGGTCGTGCGGTCCTTATCGCTTGAACGGGAATCCGAACGCTGCGAGCAGCGCCTTGGCTTCCTCGTCTGTCTTCGCTGTCGTGACGAACGTGATATCCATCCCGCGGATACGATCGACCTTGTCGTAGTCGACCTCCGGGAAGATGAGTTGCTCCGTGACGCCCATCGAGTAGTTCCCGCGGCCGTCGAACGACTTCGTGGACAGACCGCGGAAGTCACGGACACGCGGGATGGCCGTCGACATGAGGCGGTCGAAGAACTCCCACATGCGCTCTCCGCGAAGCGTGACCTTCGCCCCGATAGGCATCCCCTGGCGGAGCTTGAAGCCTGCGATCGATTTCTTGGCCCGCGTGACCATGGGTTTCTGACCTGTCACCGTCGCCAGGTCCCCCATAGCAGCGTCGAGCTGCTTCGCATCGGCAACGGCCTGGCCTACGCCCATGTTCACCACGATCTTCTCGAGGCGGGGCACCATACTGACGTTCTCGTATCCGAACTGCTCGAACAGCACTGGGACGACCTCGTCCCTGTACCGCTCCTTGAACCGTGCTGCCACCTGTCCTACCTCCGTATATCTGCTGTGCACCGGATTTCCGACCCGGCACTCCGCGCCCGGGGACTCCGGATGCGGACCGTTTGCACATCGACTACTTGTCGATGTCAGTACCACACTTCTTGCACACGCGGACCCGATTGCCGCCTTCGCGACGGCGCCCGACGCGGGTCGCCTGGCCGCAACCTGGACAGACGAGCATGACGTTGCTCGCGTGGATCGTGCCCTCGATCTCGAGGATCCCGCCCTTGGGCTGGCGCTGCGTTGCCCTCTGGTGCTTCTTGATCATGTTGACGTGCTCGACCACAAGGCGCTCCCGGTGCGGATACACGCGGAGGACCCGGCTCTCCTTGCCCTTGTCCTTACCGGTGATGACCTTGACCCGGTCGCCCTTGCGGATCGTGAGAGACTTCGACATCTGCTTCCGACCCTCCCTATATGACCTCGGGCGCGAGGGAGACGATCTTCATGTAGCGACGGTCGCGCAGCTCGCGTGCGACCGGGCCGAAGATGCGGGTACCCCTCGGGTTGCCCTGGGTATCGATGATGACAGCGGCGTTCTCGTCGAAACTGATGTAGCTGCCGTCGGGACGCCGTACTTCCTTCTTCGTGCGGACTACGACCGCGCGGACGATCTCGCCCTTCTTCACGGTACCGTTCGGGATAGCCTCCTTCACGGTTGCGACGATGGTGTCGCCCACGCGCGCGTAGCGACGCTTGGAGCCGCCGAGTACCTTGATGCAGAGTACTCTGCGTGCCCCTGAGTTATCGGCTACCTTGAGCCGCGATTCCGCCTGTATCATCTCTTCTCTTCCTCCGAAACCGTACCGCACGTGAGCGGTGCGCCTCTACCGGCACACATCGACGGCTGCCTCTACTTTGCCTTCTCCACGATCTCGATGAGCCGCCAGCGCTTCAGCTTCGAGAGCGGACGGGTCTCCATGATCTGGACGACATCGCCCACCTGAGCCGCGTTCTCCTCGTCGTGCGTATGGAACTTCGTACTGCGGGTGATCATCTTGCCGTAGAACGGATGGCGCTTGCGGTTCGAGACCTGCACCACGCAGGTCTTCTCGCCGTTGGCCGACACGACGACTCCCTGTCGGGCCTTTCGTCTGTTACGCTCAGTAGTCATTGCGTTTCCTCCACCGTCCTCTAGGACGCCTGTGCGTCACGCGACGCACCGATCTCACGGGCGCGCAACTCGGTCAGCAGTCGCGCGATGTCTTTCTTGACGAAGCCGATACGTGCAGGATTGTCGAGCTGACCTGTCGCGAGCTGGAACCGTAGGTTGAACAGCTCGGCGCGGGCCTCCTTTGCCTTCTCCATCAAGTCAGAGTCGGCGAGACCCTGTATGTCTTTCGTCTTCATCTATGCGTCACCACCAGCATCGGAGCGAGTCACGAACTTACACTTGATGGGCAGCTTGTTGGCGGCAAGCCTCATCGCCTCTTTGGCGACGTCCTCGGGCACACCGGCCAGCTCGAACATCACGCGACCGGGCTTCACGACGGCCACCCACTTCTCGGGGTTACCTTTGCCCGAACCCATCCTGGTCTCCGCAGGCTTCTGCGTGACCGGCTTGTCGGGGAAGATGTTGATCCACACCTTCCCGCCACGCTTCATGTGGCGCGTCATCGCGATACGGGCGGCCTCGATCTGGCGGTTCGTGATCCACGCCGGCTCGAGGGCCTTGAGGCCGTAGTCACCGTAGTTGACCTCGGTCCCACCCTTGGCCATGCCCTTCATCGACCCGCGCTGGACTTTGCGGTGCTTCACTCGCTTAGGGAGCAGCATCTTACGACCTCCCTCTACGATCGTTGCGGCGGCCACGCGACGGAGGACCGTCCGTCGGCGACGGCAGCTCCTGGCCCGGCAGGACCTCGCCACGATAGATCCAGACCTTCACGCCGATAGCACCCATGGTCGTGCGAGCCTCGGCGGTACCGTAGTCGATCTTCGCCCTGAGGGTGTGAAGCGGCACCCGGCCCTCCCGGTACCACTCGCGACGACCCATCTCGGAGCCGCCGAGGCGCCCGGAGCACTGGATCCTGATGCCGAGCGCACCGCTCTTCATGGCGGACGCCACAGCCTTGCGCATGGCGCGCCTGAAAGCCACTCGACCCTCGAGCTGCTCGGCAACGCTTTGCGCCACAAGGTTGGCGTCGAGCTCGGGACGCTTGATCTCGACGATATTCACCGCGACGCTCGACCCGGTGAGCTTCTCGAGGTCCTTGCGCAACGCGTCGACCTCAGAACCCTTCTTACCGATCACGATGCCGGGACGAGCCGTCCACAGCTCGATGACGATCTTGTCGCCCTTGCGCTCGATCTCGATACGCGAAACCGCGGCGCGACGGAGGCGTTTGACGAGATACTTACGGATCTCGAGGTCCTCGGCGAGCGTTTCGCTGTATGCCTTGCCGGCGTACCAGCGAGAACGCCACTGCTCGGTGATGCCGAGCCTCAGACCTATGGGATAGACTTTCTGACCCATACGGACCCTACGCCTCCTCTCGTTTCTTGACGATCACGGTGATATGACTCGTCTTCTTGTGGATCGAAGAGGCACGCCCCATGGCCCGCGGACGGATCCGCTTCAAGGTGGGGCCCTCATCGACGAACGTGGTGGCGACGATGAGGTCGTCCGCTCTGATCTTCAGGTTCTTCTCGGCGTTGGCCACCGCACTCATCAGGACTTTCTCAACGACCTCGGCGGCAGCGCGCGGAGTGAACTTCAAGGTGGCCGCAGCCTCCTCGACGGACTTGCCGCGGATGAGGTCGACGACGAGCCGTGCCTTGCGCGGGCTGACCCGCACGTAGCGTGCAACTGCTCTCGCTTCCATCTTCTACCTCTTGCCCTTCCTGTCGGCCGCGTGGCCACGGAACGTGCGGGTCGGCGCGAACTCTCCGAGCTTGTGGCCGACCATCGACTCGGTGACGTAGACCGGGACATGCTTGCGGCCATCGTGCACCGCGATAGTGTGTCCCACCATCTCGGGGAAGACGGTCGACGCTCGCGACCAGGTCTTGACGACCCTCTTCTCCCCTGTCTCGTTCATCGCGTGGATCCGGCCGAGGAGGCGCGGCTCGATGAACGGTCCCTTCTTAAGGCTTCTGCTCATAATCTCGCTCCAGCTTCCGTGCGGTCCGTCGCTACTTCTTGCGACGACGGACGATCAGACGGTCAGAGGCCTTGCCCTTCTTGCGGGTTCGATGACCCTTGGTGGGCACACCCCACGGACTCACCGGATGACGACCGGCAGTCTTGTTCTTGCCCTCTCCACCGCCGTGCGGGTGGTCCACCGGGTTCATGACGGTGCCGCGCACGGTCGGGCGCACTCCCTTCCAGCGGTTACGGCCGGCCTTGCCGATCGAGATGCCCTCGTGCTCGGCATTGCCCACGGCGCCTACGGTCGCACGACATGTGGCGAGCACCCTGCGCATCTCCGACGAGGGCATACGCAGAATCGCGTATCCGCCCTCTTTGGCCATCAGCTGGGCCGAGGTACCCGCCGAGCGTGCCATCGCCGCACCCTTGCCAGGCTGCAGCTCGATGGCGTGCACCACGGTACCGGTCGGGATGTCCTTGAGCGGTAGAGCATTGCCCGGCTTGATGTCGGCATCCGAACCCGACATGACCGTCGCGCCCACGGTGAGCTTCTGCGGGGCGAGGATGTAGCGCTTCTCGCCGTCCGCGTAGTGCAGCAGTGCGATGCGCGCGGAGCGGTTGGGGTCGTACTCGATCGTGGCCACCTTCGCGGGTACGCCGTCTTTGTTCCGCTTGAAGTCGATACGGCGATACCGGCGCTTGTGGCCGCCACCCTGGTGGCGTGTCGTTATGCGGCCATTGTTGTTACGCCCGCCCTTCTTGTGTACCGGCTCGAGCAGAGACTTCTCGGGGGTCGACGTCGTGATGTCGGCGAAATCCGACACCGTCTGGAAACGTCGACCCGGAGAGGTCGGTTTGTACTTCTTGAGTCCCATCTTTCTCTCCTTCCGTCCGATGGCCGGCCCGCCTGGGACGAGCACGCGTCGTTCACGTGCGGCGGCTCCGACGCCGGACTACCACGGTGCCGGGCGGCTCCATCACGCACAGAGCGGGTGCCCGTCACCACCTCCTCGATTCGACCCTAGTGGGTCTCGAAGAACTCGATCGTCTCGCCTTCTTTCAAGGTGACGACCGCCTTCTTCCACGAACGCGTGGTCCCCGTGCGCCACCTCAGGCGGCGCGGTTTCCCAGTCACGTTCATGGTGTTGACCTTGGCTACACTCACGCCGAAGATTTCCTCGACCGCCTCAGCGATCTGCGGCTTGGTGGCACGCTTGGCCACCTCGAAGGTGTAGCGGTTCTGTGCGATCAGGTCGTAGGACTTCTCCGACACGACCGGACGCAGAATGATATCACGCGGGTCCTGGTTGTGCATCATGCAAGCACCCCCTCGAGCCAGCTCAGCGCCGGGCGGGTGAAGAGCACGGCGGTGTTGTCCACGAGATCGTAAGTGTTCGCCTCCGACGCGGTTATGACGCGCACCTTAGGAATGTTGCGGAAGGACAGCACCGCGTTGAGATCGGCGTCCTCCACGATCACGGTTACGCGCCCCTCGAGGCCGAGATTCGCGAGCACGGCGGCCGCCTGCTTGGTCGACGGCTCGTCGAACCCGAACGAGTCGACGACGTGCAATACGCCCTCTGCGGTCTTGGCCGAGAGCGCAGAGCGCATGGCCAGCTTGACCACCTTGTTCGGGACTTTGAACCCGTAACTGCGGGGACTCGGACCGAAGACCACGCCGCCTCCCCGCCACTGAGGTGCCCTGATCGTGCCCTGGCGAGCGCGACCGGTGCCCTTCTGACGCCACGGCTTGCGTCCGCCGCCGGAAACCATGCTCCGGGTCTTGGTCGCGTGGGTGCCGGAACGACGTGCGGCCATCTGGCTGCGCACGACCTGGTGCACGGCGAACGTGTGCGGCGCGATGCCGAACACGCTGTCGGCCACCTCGGCCGTCTCGACCGTCTTACCGGTCGTGTCTTTGACTTCTACCTGTGCCATCGTTTCCTACTCCTTGAGAGACGGTGCCTGTCGGGGTTTACGGGCCGGCCCTATGTGGACCTGATGGTGAGCAGGGCACCTTTGGGCCCCGGCACCGCCCCTTTGACGATGAGCAAGTTCTGCTCGGGATCGACCTTGACCACCTCGAGGTTGCGTACCGTGACGGTCTCGTTGCCCATCTGTCCCGGCATGCGCGCGCCCCGGAAGACCCGCGACGGTGTCGATGCCTGACCGATCGAACCGGGTGCGCGGTGGAAGTGCGAACCGTGTCCACCAGGGCCGCCGCGGAAGTTGTGGCGCTTCATGACTCCCGCGAAACCTTTGCCCTTACTCGTTCCCGACACGTCCACCATCGCCCCGGGCTCGAACATCCCGACCGTGAGTTCGTCACCGGGCTTGACGTCACCGTCAGGCTCTGACAGGCGCACCTCGGCGACGTGACGGCGTGGGGTGGCGCCGGCCTTCGCGAAGTGACCGGCCGTTGGCTTGTTGACTTTCGATTCCTTGATGTCGCCGAACGCGATTTGGACGGCGTCGTACCCGTCGCGACCTACCGTCTTGACCTGGCTCACGACGCATGGACCCGCCTCGATCACGGTGACCGGAACGAGACTGTCGTCCTCGCTCCAGACCTGCGTCATCCCCAGCTTGCGCCCGAGGATCGTTTGCACCATCACTCTTCTCCGTCCTTCGTGCGGTCTTGGGACCTTATCGGCCGCGCCCCGTGCGCGACGACCCAGCGGACCGCGTGGTCACTACATTCCGGAAGCCCTGTCTACGGGCCTATCCGGACCTACAGCTTGATCTCGATGTCCACCCCGGCCGGCAGGTCGAGCCGCATGAGCGAATCGACAGTCTTAGGCGTGGGCTCGAGGATGTCGATGAGTCGCTTGTGCGTCTTCATCTCGAAGTGCTCGCGGCTGTCCTTGTTCACATGCGGCGAACGGATCACGCAGTACAGGTTGCGCTCCGTCGGCAACGGGATCGGACCGGAGACCTTCGCGCCCGTCCTCTGAGCGGTGTCCACGATCATCTTCGTCGACTGGTCGACTATCTCGTGGTCGTAGCCCTTGAGCCGGATACGTATCTTCTGGTTCGCCAACTCTCTACCCTCCGTCGTGTGCGAGACGAGTCTCGACTACTTCAATATCTTGGTCACGCGGCCCGAGCCCACGGTGCGACCGCCCTCGCGGATGGCGAAGCGCAGGCCCTCCTCCATGGCGATCGGGGCGATGAGCTCGCCGCGCAGTTCGACGTT
>SKMN01000007.1 GCA_007121015.1 Coriobacteriia bacterium | reverse complement strand
GTTCACCTTCTACTGGATCGACCCCTGACGGTTGGTCATTTTCAACCTGCGTCTCGAATCGGAAACCTGCCATACCGTGCGGCTGTACGATGCTACCACCCACACGCGCCCTGCGCAATCCTTTTGGGCGGAATTGATATATACCCACGTGCACACAAGGCCAAACCAGCCCCGTGAAGCGTCTCACCAGCGTCTCACCGGAGTCTCGAAGCGCCCGAACAGAGGCCCTACGCAGAGACCACCCGTGCGAACTTGCGCTTGCCCACCTGCACGACGGCGCCCTCCACCCGCTCTACGGGCACATCCAGGTCCTGAGGGGCAAGAACCGTACCCCCGACGCGTACCGCCCCCTGGGCGATCATCCTGCGACCCTCACCGTTCGAAACGACAAGCCCGAGGTCCTTCAACAGGGCCGGCACGTGGACCGTGTCGGCGAGTTCGATGGTGAATTCGGGCACGTCCTCGGGAGTGGCCTTGTCCCTGAACAACCGGTCGAACGCCGCCTCCGACTCCGCAGCGACCGTCTCGGAGTGATAGAGCGTCACGATCTCCCGTGCGAGTCGCCGCTTCGCGGCGTTCGGGTGCAACGAGCCGTCCGCTAGACCGTGCTCGATGCGGTCTACCTCATCTACCGGCAGAGACGTGCACAGACGATAGTACTTGATCATCAAATCGTCGGGAATCGACATGACCTTCCCGAACATGTCGTCGCCAGCGTCGGTGAGCCCGACGTAGTTGCCGTAGCTCTTGCTCATCTTCTGGACGCCATCCGTACCCTCGAGCAGTGGTAGCGTGAGGCAGACCTGCGCTTCGAGTCCCGTCTTCCCCATGAGTTCCCGTCCCGCCAGCAAGTTGAAGAGCTGGTCGGTCCCGCCTAGCTCGACATCGGCCTTGATCGCGACCGAATCGTACGCCTGGGCCACCGGATAGAGGAACTCGTGTAGCGATATCCCCACGCCCTCCCGGTACCTCTGTTGGAAATCATCCCGTTCCAGGATGCGCGCGACCGTGAACTGGCTCGTCAGGCGTAGGATGTCGGCGAACCCGAGCGGCGCGAGCCACTCGGAGTTCCTGCGCACCGTGGTCTTGCTGCGGTCGAGGATCTTGAACGCTTGGTCGATGTAGGTCTGTGCGTTCACATCGATGTCGCGTTCCGAGAGTGCCGGTCGCGTGGTGTTGCGGCCGGACGGATCGCCGATGAGCGCCGTGAAGTCGCCGATGATGAGTACGACCTCGTGTCCGAGGTCCTGGAACTGCCGCAGCTTGCGGAGAGGGACCGCGTGGCCGAGGTGGAGGTCGGGCGCGGTCGGGTCGACACCGAGCTTGGCCACGAGCGGCTGTCCTCGGCCAAGCTTCTCGAGAAGGGCGTCCTGTGGGACGATGTCGGCGGTGCCACTGCTCAAGATCCGTAGTTGTTCCGCTGCTGGGAGCACGGCGGGTCGACTCCTTGTCCGAATAGGGTGCGTGCGACACGCCCTCGCGCTGTCGCCTCGGTGACAGATCGACGACTCGGGGCTGTCGGCCCGGGTTTTGCGTGTCATACTCTAGCACGATGCCGGCCGCCGGAAGCGACCGCGGCATGTGCGACCCGAGCAACGACACCGTCCCGATACCGACAGCTGGCGGCACCCACACACCTTATGAGCGACCACGAACCCAAACGGCGCGCCGACCGCGATCCCCGAAAGCGCCCCAAACCGAGACCCAGGAAACGTACCTCGGCCCAGCAGGAGGGCTCGCCGGACCGCGCCTCGGCGCGCCGGCGCGCAGGCGGCTCGTCCGCTTCGGATGGCTCGTCGGACTCGAGCCGCTCCCCGTCCGCACGCCAGAAGGCGCGCAAGCCGCGGCCGGAAGGGTCCCGCCGCAAGCCGGGGCCCGCGCAGTCGCGCGGGCGACAACGCACGTCGACACGGCGCCCCTCTGCGGACCGCCGCGCGCTGAAGCGTTCTCCGCGCACCCGCCGCATCGTCAAGATGGCGGGGGTCACACTCCTGCTCACCCTTATCGCCGTCCTCCTCGCAGGCGGCATCGTCTACGCGAGCATCCTGCGTGACCTACCCGACCTCGAGGGTCCCCCGGCGGGCCGCGACCAGACCTCGGTCATCCTCGACAGGAACGGCGAGGTCCTCGCGACCCTCTTCGCCGAGCAGAACCGCACCGACCGGCCACTTTCCGAGATCCCGCACGAGCTCCGTCAAGCGGTCGTCGCGACCGAGGACGCCCGCTTCTACGACCATGCAGGTGTCGACCCCATCGGCATCGCGCGAGCGCTCTGGGTCGACATACGGACCCGCTCGACCACACAGGGCGGCTCCACGATCACGCAACAGTACGTGAAGAACGCATTCATCACGCCCGAGCGCACGATGAAGCGGAAGGTCTCCGAGGCGGTCCTCGCCTACCGTCTCGAGAAGCGCTACAGCAAGGACCGCATCCTCGAGCTCTATCTCAATACCATCTACTTCGGCCACGGTGCGTACGGGGTCGAGTCGGCCGCACAAGTCTACTTCGGCAAACCTGTGACGGACCTCGATCTCGCGGAATCAGCGATGCTCGCCGGCCTCATCAAGTCGCCCGGCCGCTTCTCGCCGTACCTCGAGCCGGAGAACGCCATCGCAAGCCGCGACACCGTCCTTCGCCAGATGACCGATCGCTCCCTCATAACCGAAGAGGAGCGCGCCGCGGCCGCCGGTTCCGAGCCTCAGCTCGCAGGCCTGAGTGTACGTAACGTCACCGCCCCGTACTTCGTCGAATACGTGAAGGCCCAGCTCGTAGAGGAGTACGGGTCCGATGTGGTCTTCCGTGGTGGTATCACCGTAGCGACCACGCTCGACACGCGCCTGCAGCGCGCTGCCGAGGCGGCGGTCGCCGAAGCGCTGAACGAACCCGATGATCCCTCGGCCGCACTCGTCGCCGTCGACCCTCATACCGGCGAGATCCTCGCGATGGTGGGCGGCCGCGACTTCGCGGAGCAGCAGTACAACGTAGCCGTCCAGGGCAGGCGCCAGCCGGGCTCCGCATTCAAGCCGTTCGTGCTCGCTACCGCGCTCGCCAACGGTACGACCGCGGAGGACGCTTACGAGTGCGGTCCGGTATCACTCACCCTCCCCAACGGACAGACCTGGAGCGTCACCGGAGCGAGCGGACGTACCGGACCGATGCGTCTGAGAGAGGCTATGGAGAAGTCGACCAACTCGGTCTTCGCTCAGCTCATCTTGGAGGTGGGCGCCGAGGAGGTCGCCAGGACAGCGAACCGCATGGGCGTCGCGTCTCAGATGACCCCCGTGCCGGCCATAGCGCTCGGAGGGCACGAGGAAGGCGTTTCCCCGCTCGACATGGCGTCGTCGTACGGCACGCTCGCGGCCGGTGGTTCTCACGCCACGCCGTTCGGCATCACGCGTGTGGAGGATGCGGACGGAACCGAGTTGTTCGCCGCCGAGCCACAGGTAGAAGAGGTGCTCGACCCCGCCGTCGCATACTTGACCACCGACGTCTTGCGCGGCGTCATCACGAAGGGGACCGGTGGTGCCGCTGCCATCGGTCGTCCCGCCGCCGGCAAGACAGGTACGACCCAGCGCTATCGCGACGCGTGGTTCGTGGGTTATACGCCGGACCTCGTCGCATCGGTATGGGTCGGATACGCCGAGGAGCAGCGCGAGATGACCGACGTTCGCGGGCGAAACGTGACCGGAGGCTCCATCCCCGCGCAGATCTGGTCCGCGTTCATGAAGCAGGCTCTCGAAGGGCGCGACGCCACGGACTTCGTGCGGCCACCCGGATTGGTCGAGCTCACGATATGCACCGAGAGCGGTGAAGTGGCGAGCGAGTGGTGCTCGAACACGCTCCGGGGCCTGTTCCTCGGCGCGTATGCGCCCGGGTCGTGCTCCGTGCACACCGGTCCGGAGACCGTCGAACTCCCCAACCTCGTGGGCCTTACGAAGGAGAAAGCACTCGCCACCCTCGCGGAACTCGGGCTGGAAGCGGCCGTGACCGAGGAGCCGATGCAGAGCATCCCCGCAGGGCTCGTGGCACGCCATTCGCCTCCCACGGGGACCGAACTCCAGGTCGGCTCGCTCGTGGCCCTCATCGTGTCGAGCGGCCCCCCTGCCAGCCAGCCACCTCAACCGTCGTTCACGTTCTCTCCTGAAGAAGGAGTCGCTGGCGAAGAGGTGTCGTTCGATGCCTCGGCCTCGACCGACGACGGCTCGATCGTGCTCTACGTCTGGGAGTTCGGCGACGGGGCGAGCGCAGAAGGGCTCCTCGTCGACCACGTCTATGCCGAACCGGGGACCTACGACGTGACGCTGTGGGTGACCGACGACGCCGACCAGACGGCCTCGATCACGAAGACGATCGTGATCCAGTAAGTCGGACCGACAGCCCCTGCCTCCTAGCCGACCCCCCGGAAGAAGTGACCCGCCGTAGCGGGGTCGAGCAGCGCATCCGTACGCGCGCTACGGCCGGCCACCACTGCTTCGAGGGACTCCCGCACCTGGCGGGTGAGCTTTTGGGCCTGCTGGAGGTGCTCGACGGTGAAGTCGAGACGGATCGCCGCGACACCTGCCGCGACCACCTCGTCGAGCGCCCGCGTCAGGTCGACCGGTACCGCGTTGAACACGTGGGAGCGACCGGCGGGGTCGACGATGACCGGCATCCCGTACCCCTTGCGGTCCTTGAGTGCGTACCAGCGCTCGCGACGGGCACACGACGCGCACGCACGAGTGCATCGCCCGGTCGCAGAGATGACGCAGTGCTCCATCACCATTACCTCCTGGCGGCCGAGCACCGCGATGCCGCACGCCGCCCCGGAGTCCTCGACGATTCGCGCGACCTCGGAGCCCGATACCTCAGGGGAGAGCCAGATGCCTGCCGCACCGGTGTCGAGCAACTCGACGGCCGTCCACGGGTTCACGGTGTTGAGGCTCCAGTGCGCCCACGTCTCGGCGCCGCTCACGCTGGTCGCCGCAAGTGCGCCGAGGGTACCCGCAACGTACGTGAGGTCCGGGCGGACGTGGTCGAGCAGCTCGGTGATCTCGGCCTCGCACGCGACCCGCGGCAGCTCAACGGTGATCCGTTCGGGCACCGGCTCGGTTTCGTCGATCGCCCACGCCGGGACGATCGCATGGTGAGCCCCCGCCGCGAGACACGCCTTGGCCACGGCGAGACGGGTGGTCCACACGACTATCTCGGGCACGTCTTCGGAGGAGCGTGCCGGTCCGCGTGCCCCCGTGTCCGGTAGCCGTGGCCTACGTGCGACCCGTCCGGCCCACGGCGCGCACAAGGCGGCCTCGAGAGCCTCGGCCGCCTGCCTCCGCACCGCATGCACGGTGGAGAACCCGGCTCCCACACCGGGGTCGAGCTCGATGTCCCACTCCTCGATGACGAACGGTGTCCCGCCGAGGCGGCCGACGTGCTCCATGATATCGGCTGCACTCAGCTCTTTGGTCCGGGCCGGCTCCACCACGGGGCCGCACGCCTCGGCGCTCTGCCCCCGTGCCCGCATCGTCACGCAGAGCGGGCACCCCATGCGAGCCCTCACCTCGATGCGTGCAGGAACCGTCCTCCCCGCATCCGGGGTCGCGAACGTACGGCGGGCCGCCGCCTCGAGCGAGGCGCTCACGACACGGAACACCCGGTCCCCGTGTGATACGGCACGCTCCACGGGGACTCCGACCCGCTCGCCGGCGGGCGCGGAGGTGACCTTGCGGCCGTCGACCGTCATTTCTCGGACCGTCTGCGCGAACCGCCCGCGGCCGGTCCAGAACTCGAGGACGTCGCCGGCATCGAGCGCACGGTCGAGCGCGATGGTCGCCCCTCCGGTTCGTGCCTCGGTCACGCGGCCGAGCGCCACACCGCGATTGTTCGGGCGCGAGAACGCCATGAGGTCTTCTCCGCGCTGTCCGCCGAGGTGCCCGGTGGTGAATCCTCGGCTGAAGACCTCTGCGAGCGCGTTGCGCTCCGATTCGGTCGCCTCGTAGCCGTGAGGGTCGGCGAGAGCGCGGTCGAGAGCGGCCCGGTACGTCTGTGTCACGACGGCGACGTACTCGGGCCCCTTCATACGGCCCTCGATCTTGAGTGCCGCCACTCCGCTCGCGACCACCTGCGGAAGCAGGTCGATCGTGCACAGGTCACGCGGGCTGAGGAGGTAACGTCCCGGAGCGGGCAGGGTCGAACCCTTCTCGTCGAGCAGCTCGTACGGGAGCCGGCACGGCTGGGCGCAGAGCCCGCGGTTCGCCGAGCGCCCGCCGATGACCGAGGAGAGCAGACACTGGCCCGAGTACGACATGCAGAGCGCCCCGTGAGCGAACACCTCGAGCTCGGGCGATGCCGAAGCTGCCAGTGCGGCTACATCGTCGAGTGCGGTCTCACGCGCGAGCGTGACCCGCGCGAACCCGATACGGGCGAGTTCGGCTATCGTCCGGCCGTCGTGAGCGTTCATCTGCGTGGAAGCATGGAGGCGTACGTCGGGGAGCGCTTCGCGCGCGACCCTGGCAAGGCCGAGGTCTTGAACGATGACCGCGTCGACACCCGCAGCCCACGCTTCGTCGATGAGGGCAAGTGCTTCGGACATCTCGGCGGACTTGATGACAACGTTGGCGGTCAGGTAGACGCGCGTGCCTCGAACGTGTGCGTAGTGGACCGCCTCGGGCAGCGCGGCGAGTGAGAAGTTCTCGGCACCGCGGCGCGCGTTCAAGTCCTCCACGCCGAGGTAGACCGCGTCCGCGCCGTTGTTGACGGCGGCACGCAGCGCTTCCGGGCCGCCCGCCGGTGCGAGCAACTCGGGGGCTGGAGATTCTCTGTGAACGGTATCCACGTGTCCGCCGTCTATCGATTTGGTGACAGGTGCGCGCATAACCTGGCACGATACTCGCGCCATGGGGCACAATAGGGAGCCTGGAGGTGAGTGAGGGGCATGTCAAGTAGGCGCTACAGGGTCCGTCGCCGGCGTGCGGGTACGCCGTTCGCAGTCGTTGCACCGATCGTCATCGCCGCGGTGGGTCTTGCCATCGTCGCGGGGGGCGCCATCACAGCGTACGCCACCTTCGCCTCCTGGCTTACCGACCTCCCCGACTACGAGTCCCCCGAGGCGTTCGAGGTCGCTCAGGCGACGCGGGTCTACGCCGCCGACGGGACGCTCATCGCGCGCCTCTACCTGGAGAACCGTACCGTCGTGCCGATGTCGAGGATCGCAACCGATCTTGTCGAGGCGGTCGTCGCCGTCGAGGACGAGCGTTTCTACACGCACGACGGGGTCGACATCCAGGGGATCGCTCGTGCCGCCGTCAGGGACCTCATGGCGGGGGAACTCGTGGAGGGTGCCTCCACCATCACGCAGCAGTACATCCGCAACACCGTGTTGCTCGACGAGCGCACGGACATCTCCGTCCAGCGCAAGGTCCGGGAAGCGTTCCTGGCGCGGGAGCTCGAGAAGCGCAAGAGCAAAGATGAGATCCTCGAGCTCTACCTCAACGCGATCTACTTCGGCGAAGGAGCGTATGGGGCGCAGGCCGCTGCGCGCACGTACTTCTCCAAACCCGCGTCGGACCTCACGCTTGCCGAGGCGGCACTGCTCGCCGGCCTCCCCCAGCAGCCGAGCAGGCTCTCGCCGTTCTCCAACCCTGACGGTGCCCTCGCGCGACGGACGCAGGTGCTCTTCCGGATGCTCGAGAACGATTACATCACACGCGAGGAGTACGAGGAAGCGCGTGACGCTCCCCTCGAACTCCAACGCTCACCTGAACCCGAGGACGGCATCTTCCACGCCCCGTACTTCGTGGCTCACGTCAAGAAGATACTGCAGCAGGAGTACAGCTCCTCCCTCGTCTTCCAGGGCGGTCTCCAGGTCCACACCACCGTCGACCTCAAGCTGCAGCGCGCGGCGGAACAGGCGGCGTTCGATTTCCTCGACCGGGCCGACGACCCGGATGTGGGCCTCGTCTCGCTCGATCCGCGCGACGGTACCGTCAAGGCGGTCGTGGGCGGCAGGGACTACGCTATTAACAAGTTCAACCTGGCCACACAGGGCAGACGCCAGCCCGGCTCTGCATTCAAAACGTTCGTGCTGGTTGCCGCCCTCGAAGCAGGTATGCCGCCCACGCGCTACGTGGATTCCTCGTCGCCTGCGGTCATACCGACCGAGCCACCGTGGAACGTCTCGAACAGCGAGGGCCGAGGGCGCGGGATGATCACCCTCGACTCCGCGACCCGGTCCTCTGTGAACACGGTGTTCGCGCGCCTGATCTGGGAGCTCAACGATGACGACAGCAGCGGCGCCGAGAAGGTCGCGACGGTGGCCAAGCGGATGGGCATCCGCTCACCGATGTCCGCCTATCCCTCGATCGCGCTCGGCAGCAACAACGTCAGCCCACTCGACATGGCGTCCGCGTACGGTACGCTCGCGACAAACGGCACGTACTTCGACCCCGCATTCGTGACGAAGGTCGTCGACCGTCACGGCGAGACGGTGTTCGACTTCGAGCCTGAAGGCCGTCAGGCGCTCGAGCCCTCGATCGCCTACGCCGCCACGGACGTCCTGCGCGGTGTCATCACAGGCGGCACCGCGCGCAACGCCGCGATCGGTAGACCCGCAGCAGGCAAGACCGGGACGAGCCAGAACTACCGCGATGCATGGTTCGTCGGATACACGCCCCAACTCGTCACCTCGGTGTGGGTCGGTTACTACCAGCAGGAACTCCCGATGCGCAACGTCCACGGGCGCAGGGGTTTCGGCGGCACACTCGCCGCACCGATCTGGGCGGACTTCATGAAGAAGGCCCATGAGGGACTGCCGGTCGTCGACTTCGAGCGCGCCCCGCAGCCCGAGTACACGTGGCGCCCGACGGACCTGCGCGTGACCGTGCCCGGCCTCATCGGGATGACGGTAGCGCAAGCTCAGGCCGCGCTCAGCGGCTCCGCACTCTCGCTCGCGGTGAACGAGGTATTCCACGACACCGCGCCTGTCGGCTCGATCGTCGCCCAGGATCCCGCAGGCGGTTCGCGCGTTTCACCTGGCGGGACGGTGACCGTCAGCGTGTCGAAGGGTAAGGACGTCTCCGTGCCACCTCCGCCACCGGAACCGGAACCCGAACCCGAACCCGAACCAGAACCCGAGCCGAAGCCCGATCCCAGGCCGCCGGAGCCCACGTCCACCCCGGCGCCCTGACGCGACGCGGCTCGCCACTCCACGGAGCACTTTCCTGCGAACGTGTCAGGAGCGTTTGACGCGCACCATCCCCGAGACGCAGCGCACCTCGACGTCCCCCACCTTCTCGATCTCGTCGAGGACGAGGTTCATGCCGATCGCATCGCTGGAGACGTGACCGGCGATGACGAGGTTGAGCTTGAGTTCCTCGGCCTTCTTCCGGTGCTCCTCTGAGTAGTGCATCCCGACGAGCGTACCGACGCCTGAGGCGGACAAGCGCTCGAGCGCCTCGGTCGGACCCTCGGTACCACCGGTCATGTCGACGGCGATCCTGCCCGGCCGCGTACGACCCGAGCCCTGGATGAGCGCCGGCCCGCACCCCTTGCGTGCGGCATCGGCGTACTCGGGGATCGAGCGCAGCGCCTTGACGAGTCGCTCGAGGGTGGTCGCCTCGGCCTCGTCGCAGAAGCGCTGCACGAAACGGTTGACGCTGTTGTCGGCGGGGGTGTGACACGACAGGCACGCCAATCCGAGGGCCTCGGCGGCATCGACTGCGCGGTAATGGTTCGCAGGCATCACCTTGCGGCGGACCTCCTCGGCACGTGGCCCGATGAGCGCATCACCCGCCGCGATGCTCACCCCCTGCGCTGCCCAGATATCGGCCTGCATGTGCATGACCTCGTGGAGCGTGGCGAACGCCCGACCTTCGGGATGGTGCGTGAAGATGAGGTCGATGGCCTCGCCACGCTCGCGCATCCGGTCGGCGAGCAGCACCTCACCGACCTCCATGTCGATCCCCGCGAGGAGACCCCGTACCTCGGTCTCGGGATCGCCCGCGCAGATCCGCGTGTCCGAATAGGGGTTGGTGAGCCGCTCGGTGTCGAAGAACTCCTTGTCGTCCTCGTCGAGCTTGTCGTAGGTCTTGGCCGCCTCACTCAGCACGCGATCGATCTCGGCACGGTCGCGAACGTCGGCTTCGATGCCTGCATCGACGCATATACGGTAGATATCAGCGAGTCTCATCGTGTGCGCCCTCTCTCGCGTGCGTTGCCCGGCGTGCTCGTCCCGTTCGCGGCGGACCCGTGCGGCCCCGAGATACGTGGGACGAATCGGCCACGAAGTACCGCAGCTCCAGCTCGTGTCCCGCACTAAGTCCGACTCGGCCGGACGTCTCGACGACCGGGTCAGACGGTACGGCTGAATCGTACACGACGAGGTCTCCCTCGCCGAGGGTCGTCCGGTTGTGGGTAAGGTCGATGCCGAGCGCGGCAGCGAGTTTACCCGGACCGTTCGCGAGCTCGCGGTCCGGCCGCCCTGCGCGACGGGAGCGCAGTGTATCCAGTCCGATCGTAGGCTCGAGTGCGCGAATGAGGACCCCACCCGCCTCGCCCTCGGGCCCGCAGATGAGGTTGAGCATGTAGTGGTTCCCGTACGTGAAGTACACGTAGACGGTGCCCGGAGGACCGTACATCACAGCGTTACGTGGTGTCATGCCGTGTGTCGCAGCATGGCTCCCCGGGTCGTGTGCGCCGAGGTACGCTTCCGTCTCGACGATGATACCGCCGGCCACGGCACCCCCCGCAGTGCTGACGAGGATCGCTCCGAGCAGGTCGGGAGCGACCTCGCGCGGGTCGCGGTCGAAGAACGACAGTGGCAGCTGCCCACCGACGTGCGCCTTCGCTACACCCGGCACCTCCCCCATCACCTCACCCGCCCCTGCCGCGAGCTACGTAGCCACGTGCGCACCGTATCGAGCGGCTGCGCGTTAAGGCACGCGTCCGCGACGACCCATCCGCGTCGAGCGGTCGCCACACCGTATCGCATGTAGCGCATGTGCTCGGCGCGGTGCGCGTCGGTACCGATGGCGATCTTGAGGCCGTGGCCCAGCGCCCTGCGCAGATGCACGTCGTTGAGATCGAGGCGGTCCGGGTACGCGTTGAGCTCCATAATGGTCCCCGTCTCGGCCGCCTTCGCGAACACCCGGTCGATGTCGAGCGGCAACGGGTCGCGACGCCCGAGTATCCGGCCGGTGGGATGGCCGATGATATCGACATAAGGGTTGTCCATCGCCGAGAGGAGCCGGGCGGTCACCTCATCAGCGCTCTCGTTCCACCCGCTGTGCAGTGAGGCGATGCAGTAGTCGAAACGGCCCAAGACCTCCGGCTCGTAGTCGACGCGTCCACCTGGGCCGATGTTGAGCTCGATACCTTTGAGGATGTAGGGAGCCCCGGACCCGTCCGCGTTGAGAGCGTCGACCTCGGCCCATTGCTCCTCGAGCTCTTCGACGGAGAGTCCGCCCACCATCCTGAGATCGTAGGCGTGGTCGCTCACGCCGATGTATTCGTAGCCGAGTTCCGCGGCCATCGCGCGGTTCTCAACGAGCGAGGAGTGGGCATCGGTGCTCGTGGTGTGCGCGTGGAAGTCTCCGCGGATATCGGCACGCTCGAGGAGCCGCGGCAGCGTACCCTCCTCTGCGGCCTCGATCTCACCGGTGTCGTGCCGGATCTCGGGTGGCGGGACCTGCTCGATCCCGAGCGCCCGGTAGACCTCCTCCTCCGTGGCGCCGGCGATGCGATCGCCTTCAGAACCGTCGTCGGCGACGCGGAACACGCCGTACTCGTTGACCTTCAGACCGCGCTTCTTCGCGCGCTCACGCAGGTGGACGTTGTGCTCCTTGCTGCCGGTGAAGTACTGGAGCGCCGCGCCGAACTGCCCGGATCCGACGACACGGACGTCGACCTGGATACCGCCGATGGTCAGCACGCTCGTCTTGGTCTCCCCGCTCCCGATCACCCGGTCGACTTCGGACAGCGCCCGGACCGCTCCCATCGCGGCACCGCGATCCTCTGAACTCGCGACGATGTCTACGTCCCCGATCGTCTCCTGCATACGTCTGAGCGAACCGGCCGGCACCGCCTGCTCGACCGCTCCCGCGTCGACGAGTTCCCCTGCGATCCGCTCGGCCAGCGGCAACGCGTCCGCGAGCAACATGCGCCCCTGGTGACGCAGATAGCTTTCAAGTCCCCTGCGGATGTTCTCGACCGTCTTGGCGCCCATACCCCCGAGCGAGACGAGACGTCCCGACTCGATCGCCTCACCGAGCGCGTGCGGAGAGTCGACGCCGAGGGAATCGAAGAACTGCCGGGCCCGCTTGGGTCCGACCCCCGGTATCTGCATGACCTCGACGACTCCCGGCGGGAAGGCGGTCTTAGCCTGCTCGAGCTCGGGGAACGAGCCGTGGTGCAACAGTTCCTCGATACTCGCCGAGAGCTTCGCGCCCACACCGGGGACCTCGGTCAGACGACCCTCCTCGGCCAACGAGGAGAGCTGCTCGGGCCACGCGCGGATGGCATTCGCCGCCTTGCGGTAGGACAGGAAGCGGTACTTGTCGACACCGCCGACCTCGAGGAGGTCGGCGGTGAGTTCGAGTTGGCGGGCGATGGCGGCGTTCTCGAACTCGGGCATAGGCGCTCCCGTGCAGACAGTGCGGACGGTGCAGACGACCAGATGATACCCGCTACGAGCCCGCGCCGAGACCCGCCAGCCACACGTCGGTCGCAGCGAGTTCGTCGCGTGCTGCGGCGAGCTGGGCCGTCACGCTGTCCGTGCCCGTCCCGCCCTCGCTCACGCGACGCTCAGCAACTGCCCTGATGTCCACGACACCGGTCACATCGGGACCCAGGGAGGGATGCACCGCGGCGAACTCCTCGGCCGAGAGGTCCTGCAGCGTGCGTCCCTCGCGCTCGCACTCGAGCACCAATCTGCCGATGACCTCGTGTGCCTCACGGAACGGCATGCCTGCGCCGACGAGGTGGTCGGCGAGGTCGGTTGCGGCCATGAAGCCCCCGCGTGCGCCGGCGAACATCTTGGCGTCGTTGACGCGCATCGTCGAGAGCATCCCTTCGACGACGGTCAGGCAGTCGAGCGTCGTGTCGATCGCGTCGAACGCGCCCTCCTTGTCCTCCTGCATGTCTTTGTTGTAGGCGAGCGGAAGACCCTTGAGGACCGTGAGCAGCCCGACGAGGTCCCCCACGACCCTGCCGGTCTTCCCACGCGTGAGCTCGGCGAAGTCCGGGTTCTTCTTTTGGGGCATGATGCTCGATCCGGTGGAGTACGCGTCGTCCATCATGACGAAACCGAACTCCTCGGACGACCACAGGATGAGCTCCTCGCACAGCCGCGAGAGGTGGACCATCGTCACGGTGCAGGCGTACGTGAGGTCGAGGAGGAAGTCCCGGTCGGAGACGCTGTCCATCGAGTTCGCCGTGATCTCGGAGAAGCCGAGGCGGTCGGCGACGAACCGGCGATCGACGGGAAACGTCGTGCCCGCGAGCGCCGCGCTTCCGAGCGGCATGAAATCGGCGGCCTCGAAAGCGTGCCTCACCCGCGCGGCATCGCGCGTGAGCATCCAGAAGTAGGCGAGCATGTGGTGCGCGAAGAGCACCGGTTGCGCCTTCTGCAGGTGCGTGTAGCCGGGCATGACGACATCGCCGTGAGCCTCGGCGAGCGATACGAGCGTCGCGCGCAGCATGCCGAGCGCCTCGGCGAGTTCGCGCGCCATGCGCTTGGCGTACATCCGCGTATCGAGCGCGACCTGGTCGTTGCGGCTGCGCGCGGTGTGAAGACGGCCGCCCGCGGGTCCGATACGCTCGGTCAGCGTCCGCTCGATCGCCATGTGGATGTCCTCGTCGGCCACGTCGAACGCGAAGTGCCCGTCGCGGATCTCGCGGTATATCTCCGAGAGCCCCGCTTCGATGACGTCGGCATCGATCTCGGAGATGATGCCCTGGCGCGCGAGCATGCGGGCGTGCGCGATGGAACCGGTGACGTCCTCGGCCCACATGCGCTTGTCGACCGGGAGCGAGGCGCCGAACTCGTCCAGGAACCGGCTTGGAGAACGCTCGAACCTGCCGCCCCACGGTTTCTTCGCGTCTGACACGGAGCTAGACCTCCCCTTCCTTGCCCACCTTGCGCCGCTGGCGCGCCCAGACCTTCACCGGCAGACCGTGCAGGTCGATGAAGCCCTTGGCGGCGGTGTGGTCGAAGTTATCCGCCTCGTCGTAGGTGGCGAGGTTGTAGTCGTAGAGGGAATACGGACTGCGACGACCGACCGTCACGCAACTCCCTTTGAAGAACCGGAGTCGCACGTCACCCGTCACGAGTTGCTGGGTCGTATCGATGAATCCGTCGAGCGCCTCCTTGAGCGGGGAGAACCACATGCCGTTGTAGACGAGCTCGGCCCACTTCTGCTCCACGCCGAGCTTGTAGTGGAGCACCTCCCGCTCGAGACAGAGGTCCTCGAGCGCCTTGTGCGCCGTGATGAGCGTGAGCGCCCCGGGCACCTCGTAGATCTCGCGCGACTTCACACCGATGAGCCGGTTCTCGATCATGTCTATGCGGCCGAACCCGTGACGGCCAGCCATCTCGTTCATCTGCTCGATGATCTCACGGAAGCTGCAGAGCTCGCCGTCGAGCGCGATCGGGATCCCCTGCTCGAAGCTGATCTCGGCGTACTCAGGCTCGTCGCACTGGTTGCCGCGCGAGTCGGCCGTGAGCGTGTAGATGTCCGCGGGCGGCTCGACCCATGGGTCTTCGAGGATGCCGCACTCGACGGCACGACCCCAGAGATTGTCGTCGATCGAGTACGGCGAGGCCTTCGTGGTGGGCACTGGGATGTCCCTCTCGGCGGCGTACTCCATCTCGAGCTCGCGTGTCTTGAGCTCCCACTCGCGCACCGGCGCGAGCACCTCGAGGTCGGGGTCGAGTGCCGCGATGCCGACCTCGAAGCGCACCTGGTCGTTCCCTTTACCGGTGCACCCATGGCCGATGTAGCGCGCGCGACAGCGGTGCGCCTCCTCGACGAGATGCTTGACGATGATCGGGCGCGACATCGCCGAGACGAGGGGATACTTGTTCTCGTAGAGCGCGTTGGCCTTGAGGGCCCAGCTCAAGAACTCCTCGACGTATTCGTCGCGGACGTCTTTCACGATCGATTCGACCGCCCCGATGTCGAGTGCCTTCTGACGCACGAAATCGAGGTCCTGGCGCTCCTGGCCTACGTCGATGGCGAGCGCGACGACATCGACGTCGTGGTGCTCACGGATCCACTGGATCGCAACCGACGTGTCCAAGCCGCCCGAATATGCAAGTACGCACTTATCGCGAGCCATCTCGCCTACCTTCCCGTATCTGCGCCGCTCTACGCGACGCCCCTGAACTTGTCGAGGTTGTCGACGATCGTGAGTGCGCTCTCCTCGTCGACGGTGATGATGAGTACCGTGTCGTCTCCCGCTATCGACCCGAGCACGTCGGGCACCT
The DNA here is from genome assembly GCA_007121015.1 of Coriobacteriia bacterium. GTDB lineage: Bacteria > Actinomycetota > Coriobacteriia > Anaerosomatales > SLCP01 > SLCP01. The sequence continues at coordinate 12,530 of SKMN01000007.1, read as the reverse complement.
CGGCCCGGTCGAGCGCTGCTGCCACACCCGGTGCGGTCCCCGGGGACGCCTTGACGAGCACGAGGTTACCCGTCCTCACCACGTCGGTGACGAGCTCGGAGATCATGCGCTGCAGGTGCAGGTCCTCGGCGAGCACGTAGATGCCTTCCGGCAGCTTCTTGAGGCCCATCTCCGTCACGTCACGGGAGACCGTGGCCTGCGTGCAGACGAACCCGTCCGCCTTCAAGTGGTCGACGAGGTCCTTCTGCGTCCGGACCCGCTCTCCGCGAACTATACGCCTGATGGCTTCCTGTCGTAGCTTGCGCTTCTTCATGGGTGTACGTCGACCTCCCGGACGGTTCCGTCGGTACCTAGCCGAGCAACAGTTTCAACAGCGCGAGCTGCGCGTGGAGCCTGTTCTCCGCCTCATCGAACACGACCGAGGCCGGGCCGTCGATCACCTCGTCGGTGACCTCCTCGCCACGGTGCGCAGGCAGGCAGTGCATGAAGACGGCACCCTCGCTGGCCGCAGCCATGAGGTCCGCGTCCACGCGATACGGCTCGAACAGCGCGAGGCGCTCGGCGTGCTCGTCCTCCTGACCCATCGACGCCCACGTGTCCGCCGCTACGACCTGCGCTCCCCGGACCGCATCGAACGGATCCCGCATCACCCGTACGCTCGCGCCGGTCCGTGCGGCGAGACGTTCCGCGCCCGCCACGATGTCAGCGGACGGCTCGAACCCCTCGGGTGATGCGATCCGCACGTCCATGCCGGTGAGTGCACCCGCCTCCAGATACGTGTGCGCCATGTTGTTGCCGTCGCCCACGTACGCGAAACCCACTCCCTCGAGCTTGCCGAGGTGTTCGCGGACAGTGAGCATGTCGGCGAGGCCCTGACACGGGTGGTGGTCGTCGGAGAGTGAGTTGACGACCGGGACCGAAGCCCAGCTGGCGACCTCTTCGACCTTCCCGTGCGCGAACGTGCGGAGCACGATCGCGTCGCAGTAGCGTTCGAGCACCCGTGCCGTGTCGGCGACCGTCTCGCCGCGCGAGAACGCCGACTCCGGGCCCGAGAGCACGATCGGGGTCGCACCGAGCCGCGCGCACGCGACCTCGAACGACACCCGCGTGCGCACCGACGGCTTCTCGAACACGAGCGCGACCGCCATCCCCGCGAGTGGCTTGTCGCGTACCCCTGCCTCCCAGGCCGCTTTCTCCTCAAGGGCCGTGTCGATGATGAGCGCGACCTCCTCGGCCGATAGATCGGCCATCCGCAGCAGGTCGCGTCCGGCGAGGGCTTTGGACATCATTCGGCCACCTCGGCAAGGATCGTGGGCAAGATATCGCAGAGCGCATCCGCCTCGGTCGCGGTACACGCGAGCGGCGGGAGGAAGCGCAGGGTGTGAGCGCCGATGTTGTTCAACACGAAGCCGTGTGCCAGACCGGCGTCGACGACGCGCGCGGCGACAGGCTCTCGCAGCTGTGCAGCGAGCATGAGGCCCGTCCCGCGCACCTCGACGACGTCGTCGCTGCACGCGACGAGGGACTCGAGCCCCGCCCGCAGGTGGGCGCCGACCGCGATCGCGTTCTCACCGAGACGCTCGGCCTGCAGCGCGGCGATCGTCGCCCGGGCCGCGGCGCAGATCAGCGGCGTGCCGCCGAACGTGGAGCCGTGGTCGCCGGGCGCGAACGCGTCGGCCACCTCGGCGCGCGCGACGACCGCTCCGGCCGGAAGGCCGTTCGCCAGAGATTTCGCGAGCGCGACGACGTCCGGCTCGATCCCGTAGGCCTGATGCGCGAACGCGTGGCCGGTGCGCCAGAAGCCGGACTGCACCTCGTCGAGCACGAGCAGCACGGCGCGCTCGTCGCACAGCGTACGCACCGCCTCGAGGTAGGCGGGATCGGCCGGGTAGACGCCGCCCTCGCCCTGCACGACCTCGAGCATCACCGCGCACACCGTGTCGTCGAGCACGGCATCAAGCGCGTCGATGTCGTTGAAGGGCACATGTACGAAGCCCGGCGGCAGCGGCTCGAACGCCTCTTGTTTCGACGGCTGACCGGTAGCAGCGAGCGCGGCCATCGTGCGACCGTGGAAGCTCCGCTCCGCCGTCACGATGCGCACGGCCTCGGGTCCCTTGTTCGCCTTGCCCCACCGGCGGGCGAGCTTGATCGACCCTTCGCATGCCTCGGCTCCCGAGTTGCAGAAGAACGCCTTGAAGCCTCCGCCGAGGAGGGCCGAGAGTTCCTCGGCCAGCTCGGTACGGTGCTCGACGTGGTAGAGGTTGCTCACATGTACGAGGCGCGACATCTGGCGCGCGACCGCCTCGGCGACCGCAGGGTGTGCGTGGCCGAGGTTCACCGACCCGATGCCGGACACGAGATCGAGGTACTCGCGGCCCTCGTCATCGTAGAGACGAGTCCCGAGACCTGATACGAACATGACCTGCTTGCGCGCGTAGGTGTGCATGTGGAACTCCGCGTCCCGGGCGCTCGTGATATCGAACATCTCGCCCATCTATAGCCCTGCTTCCGCCTGATACGCACCGTTGCACTCCATCGGTCCGCGCTCGCCGTCGTGCGTGATCATGGTCCCGACGCCACAGTCGGTGTAGACCTCGAGCAGCAGCGAGTGCGGCACGGTGCCGTTGAGTATGTGTGCCCGTTCCACGCCGCCCGATAGCGCATGGGCGCACGCCGCGACCTTGGGGATCATCCCGGTCGCAAGCTTGTCGTAGGCGATCATCTCCTCGGCCTCGTGGAGAGCGAGCGCGCTGATGAGCGATGACTTGTCGTCGAAGTCCGCGTAGAGGCCGTCGACGTCGGTCAGGAAGATCACCTTGTCGGCATCGAGCGCCGCCGCAAGCTCACCGGCGACGAGGTCGGCGTTGATGTTGTAGGAGCCACCGTCCGCGCCCGCCCCCACCGACGCGACGACCGGGATGAAGCCGTCGCCGATGAGCTTGCTGATGACGGTGGTGTCGATCGAGCTGACGCGACCGACGCGGCCGAGCCGCTCGGACACCGGCTCGGCGGTGATGAGGTTGCCGTCGTCACCCGTGATGCCCACCGCGAGACGCCCATGCGAGTTGATCGAGCCGACGAGTTCCTTGTTCACCTTGCCGACGAGCACCATCTTGACGACCTCCATCGCCTCTTCTGAGGTGACACGGAGACCGTCGAAGAACTCGACCGGCATGCCGAGGCGCTCCATGTACCCCGTGATCGCCGGACCGCCTCCGTGCACGATGACCGGGTTCACTCCCACGAGTTTCATGAGCACGATGTCGCTCGCGACGTGCTCGCGCAGGACCGGGTCGGTCATCGCGGCGCCACCGTACTTGATGACGACCGTGCGCCCCCACGTGCGCTTGATCCACGGAAGCGCCTCCGTCAGTGTCTCGGCTTTTGCCAGCAGGTGTTCCATCATCTCTCCTCGGCCGTCCTTACGTCCGGTACTCGCCGTTGATGTGAACGTACTCGTAGGTCAGGTCGCACGTGAGCACCGTGGCCTCCGCATCGCCGATGTTCAGGTCGACGACGACCTCGACCTCGTCGGCGGCCAGCGCCTCGGCGGCGGCTGCCTCGTCGAAGGCGACCGCCTGGCCGCGCTCGCACGTGACGATGCCGGCGAACACGATATCGACCAGCGCAGGGTCGATCATCGCGCCCGAGTTACCGATGGCCATGGCCACACGTCCCCAGTTCGCGTCGCGTCCGAAGATCGCCGTCTTGAAGAGCGGTGAGATCGCTATCGCACGCGCGGCGTCCTCGGCGTCGACCTCACTGGCCGCACCGCGCACCGTGACGGACACGAGCGTGGTCGCGCCCTCGCCGTCACGCACGATCATGCGGGCGAGCGTGGCGCACACGTGGCGGACGGCGGCTGCGACGGCGGGGTACGCAGAGTCGTCGACCGTGATGGCCGCGGGAGCGCCCGGGGCGGCACCGCTCGCCATGAGCGCGCACGTGTCGTTGGTCGACGTGTCCCCGTCGACGGTGATGCGGTTGAACGTAGCGTCGGCGGCGCTCGTGAGCGCGGCGCGGCACGCCGTGGCGTCGAGCGGGGCGTCGGTGGCAAGGAACGCGAGCATCGTCGCCATGTTCGGCATGATCATGCCGCTACCCTTCGCGATGCCGCCCACGGTATAGCGGACCTCGCCGACCTGCACAACGCACGCCGCCTCCTTGGCGAACGTGTCGGTCGTCATGATCGCTGCCGCCGCATCCGCAGCGTGTGCATCCGTCGAACCAAGGGCCCGCGCGGCCGCTGAGATGCCGGCGCTCACCGCTTCCATGGGCAGGGGCACGCCGATGACGCCCGTCGAGGCCACACCTACGTCATAAGGCTCACAGCCGAGCGCGGCGGCGACCTCTTCGGCCATACGGTCCGCGTCTGCCGCACCCTGCTCGCCCGTGCACGCGTTCGCGTTGCCGGCGTTGACGACCCATGCACGCAGGTGTCCGTCGGCGACCGCTTCGCGGCTCCACGCGACCGGCGGGGCGGCCATCGTGTTGAGCGTGAAGACGGCGGCCGCGGGTACGGGCCGACCGGCGTCGATCACGCACACGTCACGGCGGCCCGAGCGCTTGATACCCGCCGAGACACCCGCCGCAGCGAACCCGGCGGGCGCAAGGATACCGCCCCCGCACCCGGTAAGGCTGTGCTTCACGGCGATGTAGCTGGAAGGAAAAGTCACGGGATCCTCGGCCACGATCACACCCCCATGCCCGGCACGTCGAGACCGACGCTCTCGGGGAGGCCGAGGGCGATGTTGGCGCACTGCACCGCTTGTCCGGCCGTCCCCTTCACGAGGTTGTCGATCGCACACGCGACCACGAGGGTCCGCGATGCGGTGTCGACCGCGATGCCGATGTGGGCACGGTTCGTGCCGCGGACCTCGGCAGTGGCGGGCATCCGGCCGGCTGCGTGTACCGTAACGAACGGCTCCTCGGCGTAGCGCTCGGTGTATATGGTGAGGACGTCAGCGACGGTGAGGTCGGTGGTGAGGTCGAGGTAGACGGTCGAGAGGAGTCCGCGAGACATCGGCACTACGTGCGGCGTGAACACGACGTTCACCTGCATGCCCGCGATCAGCGAGAGCCCCTGTGCTATCTCGGGCGTATGGCGGTGCGTCGTCACTCCGTACGGCGCGACCGACTCGTTCACATTGCAGTAGTGCGTGGTGGCGCTCGGCGTCTTGCCCGCTCCGGAGATACCCGACTTCGCATCGACGAGGACGCGACCTGCATCGACGACGCCAGCCTCGAGCGCGGGCATCGCGGCGAGCAGGGTCGCGGTCGGATAGCAGCCGGGACACGCGATGAGGGTCGCTCCCGGCAGCCCGGTGCGGTCGAGTTCGGGGAGTCCGTACACGGCGTGCGGCAGCAGGTCGGGACTCGTGTGGGCCACGCCATACCAGCGCTCGTAGACTTCGGGATCCTTGAGGCGGTAGTCCGCCGAGGCGTCCACCACGGTCATGCCGCTTGCGACGAGGGCGGGTGCCATCTCCATCGCCGCGGTGTGCGGTACCGCGAGGAACGCGACCGAGGCGGACGAGACGATCGTCTCGATGTCGGGTTCGACGTAGACCAGATCGACGTGTCCGCCGAGTGCCGGGTAGAGGTCGCCGACACGCCGGCCGGCGTGCGAAGCTGAGGTGAGCACGGCGAGGCGCATGTGGTCGTGACTCGCGACGAGTCGCGTGAGCTCGACCCCGGCGTAACCCGGTGCACCTATGATGGCGACATCGATCACGTGCGTCCTCCTGACACCTACGTCGGTCAGAAGGCATGGTATCGGCAATACGGATACCCGTCAATCCTTATGCGATAACTTATTATATTAATCGTTACTGGATGCACTATTACCTGCTGCAGCCGAGAGGTCGATACAGAAGTCGACGACCGGCCGTCAGCCCCTGACCTCTGCACCCACCGAACCGCTGACCTTGCGGATGAGCTTCTCGTGCACGGGACGGACCTCTTCGTCGCTCAAGGTGCGGTCCTCGGCCCGGTATGAGAGCGCCCATGCGAGGCTCTTCTTACCCTCCGGTATCCCCGAGCCCCGATACACATCGAACAGGCGCACCTCGTCGAGCAGCTTACCGCCAGCCTTGCGGATAGCCTGCTCGACCCGCTCGGCGGTCACGGCGTCATCGACGACGAGCGCGAGGTCGAGCGTCACGGCAGGCACCCTCGGCACCTCGCGGTACGGCTTGACGGTTCGCGCACTGCCGATGAGGGCCGATGTATCGAGCTCGAATGCGACCACCGGCGCATCGGCCTCGTAGCGCTCGGCCACCAGGGGGTGCACCTCGCCGAGCCACCCCGCGGGCCTTCCGTTCACGAGCACTTCGGCGCTCCTGCCCGGCTGCAGCCACGGCAGGTCAGCCGCGCGGACCGACATCCGCTCGATACCCAGATCGATAGCGAGGGCCTCGATCACTCCCTTGCCGTCGAAGAGATCGAGTGGAGCCGCCGGGGCATTCCATCCGGGCCGCGACCACGAGCCGGCGAGAACGCCGCCGACCATCGTACGCTCGCGCGGCAGGACGGCACCGTCGACGGCCCCGTAGATCGCACCGATCTCGTAGAGGTGGACGTCGGGCACGCCGCGGCGCTGGTTGTAAGAGACGCTCCGGAGCAGCCCCGGCAGGAGCGACCAGCGCATCACCGCCTGTTCCTCGGACATCGGGTTCGCCAGCCAGACAGGGGTCTCCCCTTCCGGCGGAGCCGTGTCACTGCGCTCGCGATCGGAGGGATCGACGAACGAGTACGTCATCGTCTCGTTGAGACCGGCAGCCCGCATCGTCTCGTCGATGCGCCGCATCCAGCGCTGCTCCCCGGTAAGCCGGCCGATGCGGCCCGGACCCGATGGCAACGTCGCGGGCACCCGCTCCATCCCCCATATGCGCACGACCTCTTCTACGAGGTCGATCTCGCGCTCGAGGTCTGGCCGGTACGTCGGCACCGTGACCGTGAGCTCATGCGGCGAGTCGCTGGTGGCGCTGAGACCGAGCGAGCCGAGGATCGTCGCGCACTCCTCGGCGGAGATGTCGGTGCCGAGGACCTTGTTGAGGCGTCCCGGGCGCAGTGTCAGCGTTCGCTCCGCACGGGGCGCGGGGTAGACGTCGACGACACCGGCCGCGACCGTACCGCTGGCAAGCGTGCGCATGAGTTCCGCGGCCCTGTCGAGGGCGGCAACGCAGCCGCTCGGGTCCACACCCCGCTCGAAGCGGGTCGAGGCCTCCGAGATGAGGCCGAGTGAGCGGCTCGTCGTGCTGATCGACGCGGCATCGAAGCACGCCGACTCGAGCACTATGTCGACGGTGGCGTCCGAGACCTCCGTGTGCTCGCCGCCCATGACACCTGCAAGCGCGATAGGGCCACCGTCGTCGGCGATGACAAGCATGTCCGAGGTGAGCGTGCGCGTCTGGCCGTCGAGCGTGGTGAGCGTCTCGCCCTCGCGCGTGGTGCGTACCGTGATCGCGGCGACGTCGTCCCGGCGGGTGATGGTCGCAGCATCGAATGCGTGGAGCGGCTGGCCCAACTCGAACATCACGTAGTTGGTGATGTCGACGATGTTGTTCACGGAGCGTGCGCCAGCAGCAGTGACGCGATCTGCGAGCCACTCGGGCGACGGCCCGATCCTCACTCCGGTGATAAGGCGCGCGGTGTAGCGCGGACAAAGTGCCGGGTCGTCGATCTCGACGCTCACGGCTGACTCGATGGGCTCGGGGGACTCGGAGACCTCGATCTCGACGGGCCGGGCGGACTTCCCGGTTATCGCGGCGACCTCCCGCGCGACGCCGACCATCGACAGGCAGTCAGGGCGATTGGGCGTGACCTCGAGTTCGATCACCGTGTCTGCGCGACCGGCGTATTCAGCGTACGGGACCCCGAGCGGCGCGTCGGCCGGTAAGACGAGCAGCCCGGAGGCGTCACCACCGAGACCGAGTTCGGGCGCCGAACACATCATGCCCTCGCTCGTCAGGCCACGTAACTTCGCCCGCTTGATGACGAGACCGCCAGGCAGCTCGGCGCCCACGCACGCGACCGGCACCTTGTCGCCCGCCCCGAAGTTGGTCGCTCCGCACACGATCTTGAGCAGTTCGGCGGCACCTACGTCGACGGTGCAGTACGAGAGGGCGTCGGCATCGGGATGCGGGGCCTTCTCGAGCACGGCGCCCACGACGACGCCGGAAAGTCCCTCTCCGACCGAACGGACGCCTTCGACTGCGGTGCCGGTCATGTCGAGCCGGTCCACTAGTTCCTCGACGGTGAGGGTCACGTCGACGAGTTCCTTGAGCCACTTCATCGAGACGAGCATCTCGCGGTCATCCTTTCTGAGGTCCGTGCACGGGAGAAGGCTGGCGGGAACGTCACCTGCCGAGGATCAGAACTGCCTCAAGAAGCGCATGTCCCCTTCGACGAGCATGCGCAGGTCGGGGATGTCGTAACGCAACGCCGCGATACGCTCGACGCCCATACCGAACGCGAAGCCGACGTGCCGCTCGGGATCGATGTCGACGTAGCCGAACACGTTCGGGTCGACCATGCCGCAGCCCAGGATCTCAAGCCAGCCGGTGTTCTTGCAGAAACGGCACCCTGAGCCCACGCATATGCCGCACGAGACGTCGACCTCTGCGCTCGGCTCGGTGAACGGGAAGAAGTGGGGCCGGAACCGCGTCTTGCGGTCGCGGCCGAACAACTCGCGACAGACGTGGTCGAGCGTGCCCTTCAGGTCGCCGAAGGTGATGCCCTCTTCGACGGCGAGCCCCTCGATCTGGTGGAACTGCGGAAGGTGGGACGGGTCGGCGATATCTCGGCGGTAGACCCGTCCCGGCACGATCACGTAGACGGGCGGCTTCTGTTGCTCGAGCACCCGCACCTGCACCGGGCTCGTGTGAGTGCGCAGGAGCACGTCGGACTCCGGATCGCCTTCGCGCCCAGAGCCACCAGCATCGCTCACGTAGAACGTGTCGGTAGCGGCGCGTGCGGGATGCGTGGGCGGGTGGTTGAGTGCGGTGAAGTTGTAGTGCGCAAGCTCGACCTCGGGCCCCTCGGCGACCTGGTACCCGAGGCCGGCGAAGATGTCGACGACCTCGGCGGTGATCTGGCTGATGAGGTGTGCGCGGCCGGGAAGGCGCTTGCGCCCCGGCAGCGTCACATCGACCGCCCCGGCGCTCATGCGCTCGGCGAGTTCGGCCTGTGCCAGCATGGCCTTTCGCTCCTCGATCGCCGCTTCGATGGCCTGGCGGACCTCGTTGGAGACCTTGCCGACTGCCGGACGCTCCTCGGTCGAAAGCGCACCGAGCCCCCTCAACACCCCGGTGAGCGAGCCCTTCTTGCCGAGGAACTCGACCCGCGCAGCGTCGAGCGACGCGAGGTCCTCCGTCTGCGCGATGCGCGCGAGAGCCTCGCCCTCGATCCGTTTCAGGTCTTCGATCAGTGTCATCGATCAGTACCGCCTTCGTTCTCGACAGCCGTCAGTTCCGCATACGACGGGGAGCCGACGCCGTCGCCTGGTACAAGCCCAAGGACGGGAGTCGGCTCCCGCGGTACCACCTCGGTTGACCCGCGCTGCGGGCCCCCTCGTCGCGCCGGCGTTCGCACGCCCGGCACTCGCGCGGTCTCTCATCCGCGCCGTCCCGGTATCGGGGGATCCGGCTTCCCTACAGGCGTACTCTCACGCTTTCAAGTCGCGGCTCGGGAGCGAACCGCCGGTACCGGCCGCCGGGACCCTTGCAGCCTGTCGGGGTCCCTCTCTGCGACGTGCCGATGTGCACCGAGCGCCTCTCCGTCACAGCCATACACTGTGCGATTGGATACGGAGTGTAGCATACGCGCCCGCATCAATTCGCCCTCATGACGGCCATCGGGACTCTCACGATCACCGGACCCGCGACATCGTGCGCGGGCACCACGTCCCGATCGGCCAGAGTCGACGCATCACCCTTCGTCCTCAGCTCGCCGCGCTGTCCGACACCGATGACCCGGTGGACGACCCTGGCGCCATCGGCTCGGCGATACACCACGACATCGCCGACCTCGACCGGCGCGTTGCGACGGTAGACGCACACGTCCCCCATCCGCAGTGCCGGACTCATGGACTCTCCGCTCACGAGCACGAAGCCGTGCGTCGCACAGGTAGCCGCAGACGCGAGCGCCACGCCGAGCCAGAGCGCCCGCTTCACCGCAGTTGCTCCGCGTTCACGTAGAGCGTGAACCGTGTGTAGTCGCCGGAAAACGAGTTAGGCGCCTCGGCAGGCAGGAGTACCGCCACGTCGAGCGCTGCGCTCTCTCCGGGGACGAGCTGCACCGGCGCCGTCTGCATCTCGTTGAGCAGACCGCGGTACAGCTCGGTCTCACCGTGGAACACCGCGCACTCGAGCACGTTGTAGAACGCGGTGATGCCTGCTTTGCGCTGATTGGTGACGGAGACGTCGGCAGGAAGGGTGCCGTCATTCGTGACAGTGAGCCTACGTACCTCGGCGACACCAGGTGCCAGGTTGTCGATGCTTACGGCCGAGGACACGGGTTCGACCGCGAGCGAGATGTTCCCGGCGCGCACAACGTTGTCGGCGACGAGCTTCTGGGCGCTGAAGTACGCCCCCGCTACCCCTGCCGACGCAGCGATACAGAGTACACAGACGAGCAATACGAACCGCTTCATGACACACACGCTCCCCTCATCCGACCGACGAGGGGTGCCGGCGCAGTCGACGCGCACGGCGGACGCCGGGCGCGTCAGTCAGACTAGCGACAGGCGACTACCGACCCCATACCAGAATCCAAACGCGCAGGTGAATGCATGGCAACATGTCCTTGGGTGGTCCGGGCGAGGGCGGTGTGCGCACGGTGCAAGCTGGCGCGTACCGCCCCACGACGCGAAAGGCCCCGCACTCTGCCGAGCGCGGGGCCGTCGTGTTCGCGGTATAGCGCTCGTAACTACGCCGAGACGTGCTCCTTGGCGACCTCGGTGAGCTTCGCGAACGCTGCCGGGTCGTTGATAGCCATGTCCGAAAGGATCTTGCGGTCCAGTTCGATGCCGGCCTTCTTGAGACCGTTCATGAACACCGAGTAAGACATGCCGTTCAGACGAGCTGCGGCGTTGATGCGGGAGATCCACAAACGGCGGATCTCGCGCTTCTTGTTGCGGCGGTCACGGTAGGCGTACTGGAGCGAGTGCTGGACCTGCTCCTTGGCAGCGCGGTACGAGCGGCTCTTGGCTCCGTAGTAGCCCTTGGCCTTCGCGAGCATGGTACGGCGCTTCTTCTTCGCGGTGACTGCTCTCTTGACGCGAGGCATGGGTGATCACTCCTTCGGGGGTTCGTAGCGCCGGACCTAACCGATGCCGAGGTTCTTCTTGATGGCCTGCTCATCGGCCTTGTGCACGAGGGAGTCCTTCCGGAATCCGCGCTTGCGCTTCGGGCTCTTCTTCTCGAGGATATGGCTCTTGAACGCGTTGGCGCGCTTGATCTTGCCGGTACCCGTCAGCTTGAAACGCTTCGCGGTCCCTTTGTGTGTCTTCTGCTTAGGCATCCGTCTCACTTCCCTCTTCTGCGGGCGGCTCGGCATCGTGCGCCTCCGCCTCCTTGCTCTCCTTCGCGTCCTTCTTGATCGGCGCGATCAGCATGTGCATGTTGCGTCCTTCGAGCTTGGGCTGGGTCTCGATGATCGCCTGGTCTGCGAGGTCCTCGGCGAGGCGCTCGAGGATGGCAAGCCCGCGCTCGGCATGAGCCATCTCGCGCCCGCGGAACATGATCGTCACCTTCACCTTTGCTCCAGCTGTCAAGAACCTCACCACGTGCTTCTTCTTGGTCTCGTAGTCGTGGTTGTCGATCTTGGGCCGGAACTTGATCTCTTTGAGCTGGATCGTCGCCTGATGCTTGCGCGCCTTCTTGGCTTTGATGTCCTGCTCGTACTTGTACTTGCCGTAGTCCATGATCCTGCACACCGGCGGATCCGAGTTAGGTGCGACCTCGACGAGATCGAAGCCCTGCTCATCGGCGATCCGCAGCGCATCTGCAGTCTCGTAGATGCCCAGCTGCGCCCCGTCCACTCCGATGAGACGCACGCGTGGCACGCGTATGCGGTCATTGAGTCTCGGCTCGATAGTGCTGATGGGCGATTCACCTCCACTACTCGCGGCCAGCCGTCTAGCCGGCCGCACTCTCCGGAAAACACGAACGTCCCGCGGCAGGCAGCCGACGGGACGCGATAGCCGCCGATGAAGACCGGGCCTGCGTCAGGCCCGCTCTCTCGGCGGCTCATCTCGACCAGACAGCTACCGGATAGGCGCCGCAAGGTGGGGACCGCTTCGACCCCGAGGGGTGGGGTCCCACTTCATCATCGATATGCGATTGACCTAGGGAGTATACCCGCAGGGGGCGACGGTGTCCATCGCCCTACTCCGCTGCCGCGTGCACGCGAATTGACAAAGTTAGTGCAAGTGGTCTTGCACTTGGTCTGGCAGGGCCCTCCGCCCCGCCTCGTGTGACCCCGGCGCGCTCCGCGCCCTGTTCTATCCTCTCCCGAGTCCACCTTCT
>SKMN01000066.1 GCA_007121015.1 Coriobacteriia bacterium | reverse complement strand
TGTTACCGCCATGCCTCGCCAAGAAGTGCAGGAGGCTCGAGGCGGGCGTCATCGGATACGCGCAGTACATGCCAAGCCCGGCGGCGAGCGCGCCGAGCCCGATGGCCTCGTTGCCGTCGGCAAGGATCCTCTCGTCGTCGCGTTCGCGTACGTCCATCTCGTAGGGGAACGCGCAGCCGTTCTCCTGCGCGTGCTCGTAGCCCGCCTTCGCGCAGGCGACGTTCTGCTCGGCGATCTCGGGCGCCTTGTGCGCGAACTGCTGCTCGATGGAGCTCGTGAGCGGTTCGAGCGGGAACCCCATGTGGCCGAGTACCGCGCCGAGGGCAGCGGTGTTTCGCATGATCGGCGCGCCGCCAGCTTCGTAGACGATGTCTTTGAGCGGGACGGAGACGATGCACGCGTGGTCCGGTACGCCGTCGACCTCGGCGATGTCGAAGGCGTCAGGGTCGTAGATGATCGCGGCACCCTCGGTGAGCTCGTCGAGGTGCAGCTTCACGGTGTCTTCGTCCAGTGCGACGAGGACATCTACCGGTTCGACGTGACTGAAGATCTCTTCGGTGGAGATGCGCAGGTGGTAGTTGTTGTGCCCGCCCTTGATGAGCGAGGGGTACTCGGTCAGGTCGAACGTCTCGTACCCGGCACGGACGAACAGGCGTGCCAACGTCTGACCAGCGGCCTTGATGCCGAACCCGGCGGGGCCGCCGATCTTGATGCGCACCTCGATTGCGTCGGTGTCGTGTCCAGACATGCCGTCTGATACCTCCCTGTCGCGGGTGGACATACGAGAGGTTCATTCCCGTTCGCAGCGAGGGAACTCCCCGTCCCTCACAGCGATTCTCACGTGGCCGTCCCAGCATGCGATAATCAGGGCATCCACAGGCGGTATTCGGCAGACGGGATGTCATGGCAGACGAGCGAAGAACGGTCGTGCTCGGCGTGACCGGATGCATAGCGGCGTACAAGGCGTGCGAGGTCGTGCGCGAGCTCACGCGCGCCGGCGTGCGCGTCAAAGCCGTGATGACGGAAGCGGCGACGCACTTCCTCGGCCCGCTCACGCTGCGCACGCTCACCGGCGAGCCGGTGGTGACGACGCTGTGGGACGACACGACGGCATCCCGCGTCTACCACGTCTCGCTCGCCGAGGAAGCCGACGTGTTCGCGATCGTCCCGTGTACCGCCAACGTCATCGCGAAACTCGCAGGCGGCATCGCCGACGACATGCTGACCACCACGGCGCTCGCGACGGAGGCCACGCTGGTGATCGCGCCCGCGATGAACACGCACATGTGGCGCGATGAGGCGACCCGCGCGAACCTCGCCGTCCTGCGCGAGCGGGGAGCGGTCGTGGTCGAGCCGGACTCAGGCGAGCTGGCCTGCGGGGACGTGGGCGAGGGGCGTCTGGCGGCGGTGGCAGAGATCGTCGAGGCGATACTGGCCGAGGTGCTCCGCGCGCGCGACCTAGCCGGGGTGCGGCTACTCGTGACCGCCGGGCCCACCTACGAGCCCATCGACGCGGTGCGCTTCATCGGCAACCGCTCCTCGGGCAAGACCGGCTACCTCATCGCCGAGGAGGCCGCACGCCGGGGCGCGGTGGTCACGCTCGTCTCCGGGCCTACGACGCTCCCGGACCCGTTCGGGTGCACGACGGTGCGCGTCGAGACCGCCGAGGAGATGTTCGCCGCGACGATGGATACGTACGCGGAGGCCGATGCGGTGGTCGCCACGGCAGCCGTCTCCGACCTGAGGCCAGCGGCGCGCGAGGCGCGCAAGATCAAGAAGGACGACGCGCCGACGAGTCTCGAACTGGAGCGCACATCCGACATCCTCGGCGAGATGGCCGCTTTGAAGGGAGAGCGCGTGCTCATCGGGTTCGCCGCCGAGTCCGAGGACGTCGTCGCCAATGCTCGCGGGAAGCTCGAACGCAAGAGCCTCGACCTCGTCGTGGGCAACGACATCACCGAGCCGGGCCTGGGGTTCGGGTCGGACCGCAACCGGGTGGTGCTCGTGTCACGCGAGTCGGCGGTCGAGATGCCGGCGCAGGCGAAGCGCACGATCGCGCTGGCCGTATGCGACGCGCTCGCGGGAGAGCTGCAGAAGAGAGCTACGACATCGACAGCTGTTCCGGAAGGGGAGTCGAGATGACGCTTACGGGAACCGCCAAGAGGCTCGCCGTCTACATCGGCGAAGCGGACATGTACGAAGACAAGCCGCTCTACGAAGCCCTCATGGAGTCGGCGCGCATGGCGGGCTGTGCGGGAGCCACGGTGCTCAGGGGGATGACAGGCTACGGTGCAACGAGCCGGGAGCATGCGAAGCATGGTATGCGCATGTCGGTCGATCTGCCGGTCGTGGTGCAGGTGATCGACATCCCCGACAAGATCACGGCGCTGGCCGAGGTGTACGGCGCGATGATAGGTGACGGCCTCATAACCGTCGAAGACGTCCAGGTACTACTCTATCGCGGAGGCGTGACCGGAGGGCCGGGCGGACAGTAGGCGGGTGAGCACCGATGTGGGCGATCGTCCACGCGATCTCCGGGATGGCGGTCGGTCACGTACTGGGGGCGTACGGGTTCGTGGCGATCGTGTTCGCGGCGTTAGCCCTACACGTGCTGCTCGATCTCGTTCCCCACTGGGACTACACGCGTACTCGAAACGCATGGACGTGGGTAGTCCTCGATGTCGCGGTCTCGGCGGTCGTGCTGGTGGTCGCCCGCGTGGGATTCGATGCGGACTGGAAGGTGATCGTCGCCGGCGTGGTGTCGATGGCCCCCGACCTCGACGTGCTCGACTCCCTGCATCGGTCTCCTCGCAGGGTGCGGTTCCCAAGTCACTGGACCAGGTTCCCCCACGGCTCGTGCGCCCCGCTGCCCGGCGTCCTCATCCAGATGGCGGTGGTGGTTGCATCGGCGGCGATCCTACTCTTGGCCTAGCACTCGCTACCGATGGTGCCGTAAGCTCGATCGCGGCTGGTATACTGCCGCAGACACGTCGTTTGAGCGTAACAGGAGTGATCCAGTGGCGAAGCGTAAGAAGTCGAAGAAGGCTGGCGCCGAGGCGAACGCGCCCGCACCGGCACCGGTGAAGAAGTCGCCGGCCATGCTCATCACCGTCATGGTCGTGGTCGTCCTCGTGGTCGTTGCCGTCATCGCCATGTCGAACGCCAACAGGCTCGAGGTCGTCGACGGCAAGGTGTCCCGCATCATGGCTACGGTGGACGAGTGCGCATTCGCGACGCTGACGCTGAACGTCCCTCCGGATGAGCCTGTCGAGGTCGTCGCGGAGACGGTGTTCGACGCCCTGTCGCGGGGCGTGGGCATCGGCCGTGTGACCGTTCACGAGCAGCCGTCCATGGTGGAGATCGACTACTGCCAGTCGTACACGAGCGAGCCGCAGTTGCGCGAGCTGTTGGCCGCCACCGGGTATCTGGCCCCGTAGCGAGGTTTCCGCTGTGCTCGATCCCGAGGCATGTATGGCCGAGGAAGAGCGTCGCACATAGAACGGAACGCCCTGGCAGATGAGGCTGTGCCTTTCTGCCAGGGCTTTCTTGTATTGTCGTGGGTGTTATGCAGAATGCCGAACAAGCGGATATCCGTGTTCTAGCCGCTGGAATCCGCTGGTCGGGGAGCGGCTATTGTCGGATGAGGGGCTGGGTTACGCGGACAGCGGAGCGCGAGATATCGGCGTTATCCAGACTGGAAAATCACGGGTTATGCCGTCGACGGCGGCCGCGATCCCCTTGACGCATATGTCGTATCGGACATATCATCGGGTCGATGAGTCCGCGCCTGAACAAGCCTCTTGTCTGGCTCCACGGGCAGATCAAGACGCCGCCGCTTTCTGCCGCCGCGCGGCTTGAAGCGGGCGTCTTGCTGCGCCGGTTGCAGCGAGGTGATTCGTTCGGCTTGCCCCACTCGCGACCCATGCCGGTGATCGGCTCCCGGTGTCACGAGTTGCGCATCGTCGACGAGAACGCGACATGGCGGATCGTCTACCGCGTCGATACCGACGCCATCGTCATCAGTGAGGTGTTCAGCAAAAAGACGCAAGCGACCCCGAAATCGGTGATCGGCGCCTGTAAGCGCAGGCTCAACGAGTATGACGCGATCGTCCGCGGAAAGGAGTGAGCGAGATGGACAAGACAAAGAGGACTCGACTCGAGACCGCCGGGTGGCGCGTTGGTGACGCCCCTGACTTTCTCGAGCTGACCGCTGAAGAGGCCGCGTTCGTCGAGCTGAAGCTCGCGCTCGCAGATTACCTGCGCGACATCCGGGTCCAGCACGGCTGGACCCAGACGTATGTGGCGCGCGTACTTGGCTCAAGCCAGTCCCGGGTCGCCAAGATGGAGGCGGCGGACGCGTCGGTGTCGGTCGATCTGCTCGTGAAGTCGCTGCTGACGCTCGGTGTTTCGCGCAAGCAGGTCGGCCAGGTCATCGCACGGGCGGCATAACCCGCGCGTCAACCAGACAACGCGGCCACGCGGGGGTATCCTTGGATGCAGCGGTCGAACTGGCCGCGTTGCAGGTTACGCGCTACATCGTTGGACAGGCCGAGCCCAGACTGTGTTGTCCGGTGCAACGGGGCCGACCGCACGACTTACGGTCGGGCGCTCGCCGGACTCCAAGAAGGAGCCCTCAGAATGACCGTATCCAATTGCATCAAGTGCGAAGGCACTGTATTTGAAGCCGTTGAGGTCACTATCGAGGGTGTCGATCGCGCCCTGTTCGCTATCCAGTGCACTGGCTGCGGAGGAGTGGTCAGCGTGGTCGAGAAGCACGACAGCGCGAGCATGATCCACCAGCAGAATCGCGCCTTGATCTTCGTGGGCCAACAGTTCGGGATGAAGCTGGGCCTGGACACGGAGTAGAGGGCGCGGGTCGCGGTGTCCAACTCGCGTATCCTTAGCGTCACTCTGCCCTCGTGGGTGATCGCGCCGAACGAGTTGCTCGTACGCGTGTGCAGCACGTCGGGGAGTGGTACGATATGCAGCCTGCCGGCGGTGGACAGAGTGGCGGGACCGTCCCTATACTGTCCCAGGCGGCAGGAACACGCCGCTCGACCTGGATCGTGGATCGCATCCTACCAGGTCAGCACTAACAGCGGGCTGTAGCGCAGTTTGGTAGCGCACTTGACTGGGGGTCAAGGGGTCGCAGGTTCAAATCCTGTCAGCCCGACCAGGAAACGACCGAGGGCCTCGTCGCATCAGAGCGGCGGGGCTCTCGTCTACCCTGGCCGAGGAGGACTCTATACGGGTATATATCGAACGAATGGAGGTGTAGGTGGTAGATAGAGACGTGACGCGGCCGCAAGGCGAGAACCCCGAGCACTTTCACGACGTGTGGACGGTAGCGAACGTCATCACCGTCCTGCGTTTGCTGCTCATCCCGTTCTTCTTCTCGGTATTGCTCTCAGACCGGTCCGATGTACTGGCGTTCGCGCTGTTCGCTGCTGCCGCATCGACCGATTTCCTTGATGGGATGATCGCGCGCCGCACCGGCACGGTGACCGCGATCGGCAAAGCGATCGACCCGCTCGTAGACCGGTTGCTTATCGCCTCGGGGGTGATCGGCCTCTACCTCATCGGGAGGTTGTCGCTGTGGATCGTCGTCGTGCTGGTCCTCCGCGACATCTATCTCCTGTGGGGGGCGTACCGGCTCGAGCGCCTCGGCGAGCGGATGCCGGTCACGCGCTTCGGTAAGATGACGACGACGATCCTGCTCGCGGGGTTCTCGTTGCTGATACTCGGTTGGCCCGAGGTGCAGCTCGCGGGTGAGATGCGCTACCTCGGTGAAGCGATCGTCTACATCGGCCTGGCATGCTCGCTCCTAAGCGCGGGCCACTACACGATACTCGCAAAGAGGCTCGTCCGGGCGCACCACACGACCAGCTGATCGTCGAGGAGGGGTAGGGGCGTATGAAAGCGGTCATCATGGCGGGCGGGGAAGGTACGCGGCTGCGTCCGCTCACGAGTGTACTGCCAAAGCCGATGGTGCCGATCATGAACCAGCCGGTCATGGAGCACATCATCGGCCTCGTGAAACACCATGGGATCGAAGAGGTCGTCGCGACACTCGCGTTCATGCCCAAGGCGATCGAGGACTACTTCGGCGACGGCGAGGAGTGGGGCACCTCGCTCGCGTACGCGCTCGAGGAGACCCCGCTCGGTACGGCCGGTTCGGTGAAGAACGCCGAGCCGCTCCTCGGCTCCGACCCGTTCGTGGTCATCTCGGGCGATGCGCTCACCGACATCGATCTTAGCGAGGTCATACGGTTTCATAAGGAGAAGGGGGCGGCCGTCACCATCGCGCTCAAGCGGGTACCCAACCCTCTCGAGTTCGGGGTGGTGATCACCGACGACAACGGGCGTATCGACCGGTTCTTGGAGAAGCCGTCGTGGGGCCAAGTCTTCTCGGACACGATCAACACCGGCATCTACGTCGTGGAGCACGAGGTGCTAGCGCACATTCCCGCTGAGACCCGATTCGACTTCTCGTCCGAGCTGTTCCCGGCACTCATGAAGGCGGGTTACCCGCTGTACGGATGCGTCGTCGACGGGTACTGGTGCGACGTCGGCTCGCTCGAGTCCTACATGCAGGTGCACCGTGACATTCTCGACGGACAGGCGAACGTCTACATACCCGGCGTCGAGACGAGGCCCGGCGTGTGGGTGGGGGAGGGCAGCAAGATCGATCCCAGCGCCCGCATCGACGACAAAGTCGTCGTGGGCTCCAACGTCACCGTGCGGGCGGGTGCGTGCGTGGGCTCCTACTCGGTCCTCGGCGACAACTGCGTCCTCGGCGAGCACGCCAACGTGACGCACTCGGTCGCGTGGAAGGATTGCTTCTTCGGGCGCCAGGCTCGCGTGAGCGGATCGGTGCTCTGCCGTCAGGTGGACGTGCGCACGCGGGCGAGCATCGACATCGGTTCGTTCATCGGTGACGAGGCGACCATCGGGCAGGGCGCGCGCATCGGCGCCAACGTCCTCGTCTATCCGTACAAGCAGATCGAACCGGCCGCCGAGGTGAACACCTCGGTCATCTGGGAGAGCGGGAGTCACCGCGGGCTGTTCGGTGAGAGCGGGCTGATGGGGCTCATCGGCGTGGACATCACGCCAGAAGTCGCGCTCCGTGCGGCGCAAGCGTTCGGCTCGCTGCTGCCTAAAGGCTCGCACGTCGTCGTAAGCAGGGACTCGAGCCGTGCGGCGCGTATGCTCAAGCGCGCGATGGTTGCCGGCCTCAACGCCACCGGATGCCACGTGAGAGACTTGCGCGCGGCCTCGCCGGCGCTTACGCGCTTCACCGTGCGCGATACGCGGTGTGTCGGCGGCGTCCACGTCGCCGTGTCCTCGGAAGACCCGCAGTCGCTCCGCATCGAGTTCTTCGACGCCAATGGGCTCGACATCGCGCCCTGGGAGGAGAAGAAGGTCGAGCGGTTGTACTTCCGAGGAGAGGTGCGGCGCGCGTTCTTCGAGGACGCGGGCGAGATCATCTACCCGCCGCGCTCGCTCGAGTACTACACGGCAGGAATGACCCGCGCCCTCGATGGGTGCTTCGTCGAGGGGAGGCGGTGGCGCAAGGTGGTGGCGGACCTCGACCACGGGGTGGCCGCGATCATCCTCCCCAACGTCGCATCGGCGTGGCGCGTCAACCTCGTGACCTTGAACCCGTTCGTCGACGCCGAGAGGACCTCGGTCGGCATGGAGGCCGCCGATGCGTGGCTGGAGGAGATGCGCAATACCGTCGACGTGTTCCAGTCCGACTTCGGCGTGCGCTTCGACCAGGGTGGCGAGCGCATCCTGCTCATCACGCCGAGCGGTCGTCTGCTCGATGGAGACACCACACTGCACGCAGTGGTCGACCTGTGGTGTAAGACCGATACCGAAGGCTTGCCGATCGCCGTCCCGGTCACAGCGTCGCATGTGGTCGAGCGTCTCGCGAAGGCCTCCGGTCACGAGGTCTTCCGGCCGGGCACGACGCGACGCGCGCTTGCCACGCTCGCACTCGACGGGACGGTAGGGCTAGCGGGCACCCACACGGGCGGTTTCATGTTCAGTAGATTCCTCGCGTCATTCGACGCCGCTATGGCCACCGGCCTCATCGCGTGCATGCTCGCACGGGCTGATGTCTCCCTCGACGACATCGTCGAGGAGCTTCCCCCGTTCTTCAAGCGCGAGATGGGCCTCGTGTGTCCCGCTCCCCGCAAGGGTGCGGTGATGCGTGCGGTCTCCAAGGCCGCGAGCGGCAAAGAGGTCGACGTGAGCGAGGGGGTCTACGCGCGCGAGGACGACGGCTGGGCCCTCGTCCTCCCACACCCCAACGAACCGCTGGTGAGGGTGTGGGCCGAGGGGGACGACCCCTCCGCGCTCGAGACCATTTCGGCCCGGTGGACCGAGGTCGTGCAGGCCGCCATCGACGGAGAATGAGCTCGCGGCGGGAGCATCGGCTGCCGCCTTTCTGCTACGTGGCATCCTAGCTGCTACAATACAGTGTTCAGTCGTAGGTCCCGCGCACGGGAGAGTGTTCGCATGCATCGAACCCCGTATCGTCTTGCACTGGTCCTTGTCGTGGGCGTACTCGGCATCCTCATAGCGACCGCGTTCAACACCACGTCGAGGTCGGCAGAGGTGAGACCTCCCGGCCGTTCCGGCGACCTCGTGGACGTGGTGCGCGAGATGGAGCTCCAGCGCGAGACGCTGCAGGAGCGCCTCGGCGATCTGCGCGAAGAGGTCGCACGTCTCGAGCGCGAGGCAGCCGAGGAAGCGGGCATGACACGCTCGTTCTCGCAGGAGTTCGACAGGGTTCGTCTCAGTGCGGGAATGGCCGAGGTGGAAGGCCCCGGTGTCGAGATCGTGCTAGGAGACGGCTCCGAGGTACCCAAGGGGGCCGACCCCAACGACTACCTCGTCCACGACACCGATATCGCGGGCGTCGTCAATGCACTGTTCGTAGGTGGCGCAGAGGCGGTCGCCGTCAACGACGAGCGCATCGTGGCCACGACACCGATACGATGCGCCGGCACGACCATCCTCGTGAACGCAACGCGACTCGGGAACCCGTACACCATCGTAGCCATCGGCGATCCCGAGGCCCTCGAGCACGCGGTCCGCGAGGACCCGCAGTCGTCGCTGCTGTTCGACGTGTACGCCAAGCAGTACGGTCTGCAGGTCTCGCTGTCTCACGCCGCCGAGGTGACCGTCCCGGCGTTCAGGGGCTCGATGAGACCCGTCCACGCCGCTCCCGCAGATGGGGGAGTGTGACATGCTCGCTCTCGCTCTAGCTCTCGCACTCGGCATCACGCTCGGTCTCTTGACTAACGTGAGCGTGCCCCTCGGCTTGCTGACGTACCTCGGGGTAGCGATGCTCGCGGCTATCGACGCGTGCCTCGGCGGGGTGAAGGCGAGTCTGGAGGGTTCCTTCGACGACCGGGTGTTCGTCTCGGGCTTCATCACCAACACGCTCATGGCTGCGTTCATCGTCTTCATCGGTGACCGGATAGGGGTGCGCGAGCTCTACCTCGCGGCCGTCGTCGCGTTCGGCATGCGGACCTTCGACAACCTCGGCACGGTGCGGCGCCTCCTGTTCGTACGGTGGGGGTGGGAGCGATGAAGGTGCAGTCGCACCTGCCCTCGCGCGAGACGTTCGTGCATCTGAAGGATGCGTCGGTCAAGGGACTGCACGCGTCGGAGCGGGTGGTCGGCCGTTCGTTCAGCGAGGCCCGGCTGACGGCGAGTCTCGCCGTGGGATTGATGCTCGTCGGTTTCCTGCTCGTCGCCCAGTGGCGGGGTGCGGCGACGTTCACGCACTCGCTCGAGCGCCAGTCCGACCAGAACCTTGCTATCATCATCCAGGAGATCGCTGCCGAGAACAACGCGCTGCGCGGCGAGATCGTGAGACTCCAGATGCGTTTGATGGAAACGGGTCAGGAGTCCGAGGACCGTTCTCGCGTACTCAACGAGGCGGCCAAGGAGATGCAGGCGGTGCGCGTGGTGTCGGGACTCGACGCCGTGAGCGGTCCCGGCATCATCGTCACCATCCGCGATCCCGAGCGGGTGCTGCTGCCGCAGGACTTCGTCCGCCTCGTCCACGACCTGGGAGCGGGAGGGGCAGAGGCGATAGCCGTCAACGGCACCCGGGTCTCCGCGACGACCGGGTTCGCGGGCTTCGATGGCACCATACGTATCAACGACGACGTCTTCTCTCGCACCTACGAGGTGAGCGTCGTAGGGCATCCGGACAACCTCGCGCAAGCACTCGAGTTGCCCGGCGGCCTGAGTTCCACGCTGTCGACGTTCCCGGGAGTGGGCGTCGGGATCTCCCGTGCCGAGGAGGTACGGGTGCCCGCGGTCCTTCAGCATGATTTCGAGTACGCACAGAAAGTGGAGAATCCCTGATGAGTGATGTAGTCGACGTGGACACGGCACAGATCGAGGGCCACGTACTGCGAGACGAGGGGCGTCGCGTTCGTGAGGAACGCCAGCGCGACCGGTCGTTGAGGGCTCGCCTCTCCCGGGTGCTGGCCGATCGTCCCGTGTGGCTGAAATGGACGCTGGTCGCGGGAGCCGCGACGGTGGCGCTCGTCCTCGCCGCGGTCCTCGTCGACATCGCGGCATCCTTCGGGCGGGTCCATCCGGGCGTCCGCATCGGTGAGGTGAGGGTCGGGAGCGCCACACCGGCACGCGCGGTCGAGAGCGTGGACGAAGTGTTCGGGCCACGGCTCGCCCTGCCGATCGAGGTGGTCTTCGAGGATCGCGAGTGGGTCACCGATTCGGCGGCGCTTGGGGCTTCGCTCGACTCCGAGTCGCTGGTGGCCGAGGCGATGACCATCGGGCGTACGGGTCCGGTGGGGGAGCGCGTCGCGACACGTGCGAGATTGTGGTTCGAGCCCGAGGTCGTCCCTGTCTACGCGGCGGTGGAGGCGAGTGCGGTAGCCGGGTTGCTCGACGAGGTCGCCGAGGACGTCGAGAAGGCTCCCAAGGACGCGGCGGTCGTGATCGAAGGGACCGAGGCGCGCCTCGATCCCGCCGAGCTCGGCGTGTCACTGCGCCGGGAAGCCTTGATGGACGCGTTGTCGGCGAGCCTTGTGGCCGAGGACCGCGTCGTCGAGGCGCAGGTCGAGTTCACCCCGGTCCGCATAACCGATGACAACGCCGCTCAGGCGCTCGCCGATGCTCGCACGATGCTCGATGGGCCCGTCGCGGTCGTGCACGATACCCACGAATGGGAGTTCGCAGCGGCCGAGATAGCGTCGTGGATCTCCTTCAGAGAAGTCCCCGTCGAAGCATCCAGCACCACGACGGCGAGCGCCCCGGGGTCGGCATCCGTGGATGCCACGTCCGCACAGGAGGCGACGAGCACACCCGTGCCTGTGCCCGAGGAGTTCGTGCTCGAGGCCTACATCGACTACGAGAAGGCCAAGGACCTCCTGCTCTCGCGTACCGGGAGCGCCGGCAGCGATCCGGTGAACGCTCGCTTCCAGGTCGGTGGCGGCAACGTGACGATCGTCCCGTCTCAAGATGGCGTGGGCCCCGACGTAGAGGCGCTCGTGGTCGAACTGACACGCGTGCTCACGACCACCGACACGCGCATCGCCGAACTGAGGACCCGGCGGATCGAGCCGGAGATCACCACCGAGGATGCCCAGGCGATGGGCATCAGAGAACGTATCGCCACCTATACGACGCACTACTCGTCGACCAACCGCCCACGCGTGAACAACATCCACACGCTGTCGGATGCGCTGCACGGTACGCTCGTCCCGCCTGGTGGCGTGTTCTCGTTCAATGAGACCATCGGCCAGCGTACCGCTGCCAAGGGCTATCAGGAAGCGCCCGCTATCATCGGGGGCCGGCTCGTCCCATCCCTCGGCGGGGGCATCTGTCAGGTGGGTACCACCATATTCAACACCGTCTTCGAGTCGGGCCTCCCGGTGGTCGAGCGGAGGGCCCACTCCTTCTACATCAGCAGCTACCCGAACGGTCGGGACGCGGCAGTCGCGTGGGGAGGCCCGGACTTCAAGTTCAAGAACGACACCGATCATTGGGTGTTCATAGCCACGTCCTATACCAACTCCTCGGTGACCGTCAGCCTCTACGGCACGGATCCCGGGTACACCGTGACGAGCAGCGTGGGTTCGTTCACCGACGTCGTCCCGTACACGGTGAGGGAGACTGATGACCCGCAGCTCGCACTCGGCACGCGGATCGTGGAGGACAAGGGCGTCAACGGCAGGCGGATCGTCGTCAAGCGCGTCGTGAGGAAGGGAGGGTCGGTCGTACGTGAGGACACCTTCACCTCGGTCTACCGACCCAAAGACGAGATCGTGAGGGTGGGGACGAAGGTCGACGAGTCGGTGGTGACGACACAGGCCGTTTCCCCGTAGTATCGGGACACTGTCGCCGAGTTGGTCTGCCGAAACGAGGGGTGAGCGATGTTCCAGCCGCAGTGGGAAGCGATGTCGCGGGAGAAGCTCGAGGCGGTGCAAGTCGAACGTCTCAACGCGGTGCTCTCGAAGGTCCACGAGCGTGTCCCGCTGTACCGGAGCAGGTTCGATGAGAGTGGCGTCCGCCCTCAGGTGGCCACGCTCGACGATGTCACATCCCTCCCGTTCACGGTGAAGGACGACCTGCGCTCCCAGTACCCGTACGGGATGTTCGCCGTTCCGCGGAGGGACATAGTACGGGTGCACGCGTCCTCGGGCACCACGGGTCAGATTACCGTCGTCGGCTATACGCGGACCGACATCGACAACTGGGCCGACCTCATGGCGCGTACGTTCGCCTCGGCAGGTGCGACGCCCGACGATGTCGTCCAGGTGGCGTACGGATACGGCTTGTTCACCGGCGGACTCGGCGCACACTACGGGTCCGAGCGGCTCGGCGCGCTCACCGTCCCCATCTCGGGAGGGAACACCAAGCGGCAGGTGCAGGTGCTGCAGGACTTCGGCACCACGATACTCGCGTGCACTCCGTCGTACTCGCTTCTCCTCGCAGAGACTGCCGAGGAGATGGGTGTCGACATCACCTCGCTGCCACTGCGCGCGGGCGTGTTCGGCGCCGAGCCGTGGAGCGAGAACATGCGGACGCAGATCGAACAGAAGCTCTCGATCACCGCGATCGACATCTATGGACTGTCCGAGGTGCTCGGGCCGGGGGTGGCCAGCGAGTGTTCCGAGCAGCACGGCCTGCACGTGAACGAGGACCATTTCCTCATCGAGATCGTCGACCCCGAGACGTTGCGGCCGGTCGAGGATGGCACGTACGGCGAGGTTGTGTTCACCACGCTCACCAAGGAGGGCATCCCCGTCATCAGGTACCGGACGCGAGATATCTCCCGCATCATTCCCGGAGAGTGTCCCTGCGGGCGGGTCTTCCGGCGGATGGAGCGGGTGTCCGGCAGGACCGACGACATGCTCATCATCAGGGGTGTCAACGTGTTCCCGAGCCAGATCGAGCAGGTACTCACCGGCATCGAGGGGGTGGCGCCGCACTACCAGGTCATCTTGGGCAGGAAGGGCTCGATGGACACCGTCGAGGTGCACGTCGAGGTCGCGCCCGACACGGAGTTCGACGAGATCCGCGAACTCGAGGAGATGCAGCGACGCGTCCGTTCCGAGATCGAGTCGGCACTGGCGGTGTCGATCGGCGTTCGATTGGTGGAGCCTCGCTCGATAGAGCGGAGCGAGGGTAAGGCTCGCAGGGTAATCGACCAGCGCGGCGACGCATAGAGGGGGCGGAACGATGATCGAGCAGCTGTCGGTGTTTCTGGAGAACCAGCCGGGACGACTCGCACAGGCGTGCCGGACGCTCGGGAACGCGGACATCAACATGCGTGCGCTCATGGTGGCCGACACGGAGCAGTTCGGGGTGGTGCGGATCATCTGCGATCGCCCGAACTCGGCGAAAGAGGCGCTGGAGGACGCCGGGTTCGGTGTATCGGTCACCGGTGTGTACGCGGTCGAGACACCGGACCGCCCCGGAGGTCTCGCAGACGTGCTCGAGGCGCTCGGCGCTGCAAGCATCAATGTCGAGTACGCTTACTGCTTCCTCGAGCCCGGCGAGAACGCGGCGGTCAACGTGCTCAAGATCGACGAGGGTGACGCTCGCGTCGTGCTCGAGGCGTCAGGGTTCCGGGTATTGCGACCGGCCGAGCTCTACGAGCCCGACACCGAGTCCTGAGCGGACTCGTCGGCTTTGCGGAGTCCGGCGGCCAGTTCGACGATGGCGGCCCGGTCCTCCGGCGCACTGAGGAGCGTCACGCTTATCGAGTCTGACTTCGCACCGAGCACATCCGCGACACCTGCGGAGATGCGCTCGGAGGCGACGAGAGCTCCATCACGCGCCGTGTGGGGGAGTACGATGAGGTACCGGCCGTCGTCGAGGCGTCCGACCTCATCGACGAGGCGGATGTCGTTCCGTATGTGGTTGGCGACCCCGCGTACGAGCATGCGGTGACGTGACGGTCTCAGCTCGGCGGTGAGCGCCTCGGCGATCTCGATGGTCAGGACCGAGAAGGGCGAGTGGTACCGGTCGAACTGTCCGAGGGTCGTCTCGAGAGCCCGGGCTATGAACTGCTGGTTGTAGACCTGGCTCCAGTCGTCGATGCTCGACGAGCGCTCGAGCCGCGCAAAGAGGTACTTGAGGCGCGAGCACAGTTCGCCTCCCACGATACCGACCAGTCCATACGAGAGGATTCGCACGGCGAGCAGGGCGGCGATATCGGTGGTGAGCCCCTCGCTTTCGATGACGAGCGGGATCCTCATGGTGATGTAGACGAGAGAAGCGAGAAGTGCGGCGACGAACCCTCCGTTGCGCCCCCAGTGTGCCGCTCCGATGAGCACGCCGAGAAGCAAGAGCTGTGCGATGATCTCCTCGATGACGACGGCACCCTGGTACGAGAAGAACAGGCTACCGGCTATGGCAGCGAAACCGACGGCTATGACGAGCTTCTCGAATCGCGCGTACGGCATCCCCGTCCCCCTAACTCGTTCGGTACTGCGGATCATTTACCGTGGATCGGACAGGCGACGGCGTTCGCGTCGCCGTCCAAGAACAAGTACTGAGTGTCGTCGCTGGGACACGTCCTAACGATGGACCAGTTGGACAGATATGGCGCGAGGTCTTCGATGGACGCAGGTTCGACTCCGTGCTCGACACGGTACTCGGAGGAGGCGACGCGATCCAGGAAGCGGCGGTTGTTCTCGCACGTCACGGCGGTCGCACGAGCTGTGGCTGTCGTGTACGTCGCTATCGCGATCGTGACCACAACGCCGATGATGGCAAGGATCGAGGCGAGCTCGATCAGTGTGAAGCCACCGTCTTTGTCGTCACGTCCCGGCACTTGACTCCTAGCACTGCCAGCATCCGTGTGGTTCACTGACACCGGTATTGTCGCATACGACGACGTCGGACGCATACGGACATGACGCACACGATCTTCAGCCGCCGCTTGATCGCACTATTCGTGCTCGGCGCCATAGCATGCGGCCCGTCGCTCGCGTGGGGCTCGGTGCTCCCAACCGACACGCTCGGCGAGACCCCTCTCTCGGCACTTGCCGAGGGCGACGCCGACCTCGCTCCCGACATCGCTGCGGCCGCGGGCGTCCTCGTCGCCCCGGACGGACGCGTACTGTGGTCGCGAGAACCCGACGCCGAGCGCTCGATGGCGAGCACGACGAAGATCATGACCGCGCTCGTCGTCCTCGAGCACGCAGACCTCGACGATTCGGTGACGGTGAGCGCCCGTGCCGCCAGTGTCGGCCAGGCGTCTGCCCAGCTCGTGCAGGGTGCCTCGTATGAATTGCGTACGCTGCTCGAAGCCGTGCTCGTTCGATCGGGCAACGATGCGGCGGTGGCCCTCGCAGAACACGTCGCAGGCGACCTCGAGTCCTTCGTCGAGCTCATGAACGAGACTGCATCGAGGATGGGGCTTGCGAGCACGCGTTTCGCCAACCCGCACGGCCTCGATGCCGATGGGCACCACACGAGCGCACGCGACCTCGCGACACTCGCTCGTGTGGCCATGAGCGACCCGGAGATTCGCAGGATGGTGCAGCTTCCGGCGGTGACGGTCGAGTCGGCGCGCGGCCCGGTACGGCTCGAGAACTCCAACCTTCTCATCGGCTCTTTCGAAGGAGCCACCGGGGTGAAGACGGGCTGGACGCGCCGGGCCGGATACTCGCTCGTCGCCTCGGCGGAGCGCGATGGTATCGAGCTCGTGGCGGTCGTACTCGGCACGGACAGTGAGGACGCTCGCTTCGTCGACGCGCGCCAGCTGCTCGAGTGGGGCTTCGCGCACTACCGGACAGTGGAGCTGGTCGAGGCAGGCGACCGCGTCGGGCACGTGCGCGTCGCCGACTACCTCGACGTGACCGTGGAGACGCGCGTCGGTGAGAGCGTGAATGCCGAGGTGTTCGACATCGACGGAGAGCTCCTCCAGCGGATGGAAGTACCGGCCGAGGTCAGCGCGCCGGTTCGGGCGGGCGAGCGGGTCGGCACGCTCTCGTTCGTGCAAGGCGACAGGCTGGTCGCCCAGGTGCCCCTGCTCGCGGCAGCGGACGTGGAGCGCCCCTCGGCGTTCAAACGGCTGCAGATTGCGTTCGTGCGTGCGTGGCGTGCGGTCTTCGGTGACGCGGACACACGAAGCGGCGAGGTGACGCCAGCACCACTGGCCGCCTCTCCCGATCGGAGGAGTGCATGATCCTGCGTACACCGCTTTACGAGGAACACATCGCGCTCGGTGCCCGGATGATGCCGTTCGCAGGTTACGAGATGCCCGTCCAGTACGCGGGCGTCATCGAGGAGCACGCCGCGGTGCGCTCTGCTGCCGGCGTGTTCGATGTGTGCCACATGACACAGTTCCGTGTGTTCGGGTTCGGCGCCGCAGATTTCCTACAGAGCGTGCTGACCAACGACCTCGATCGCATCTCTGCTATCGGAGCCGCGCAGTACTCGCTGCTCTGCGACGAAGGCGGTGGCATCATCGACGACCTCATCGTCTATCACACCGGCGACCTCGAGTACATGATCGTGGCGAATGCCGCGAACCGTGTCACGGACCACGACTGGCTCGTCGCACGCCTCGCAGCCGCTACGGCTGCGGACGGTAGACCCGCCAGCGACCTGGTGGAGATCGCCGACGAGAGCGACCGGACCGGGCTGATAGCGCTGCAGGGTCCCCGCGCGTTGGAGGTGGTCGGTGAACTCGCGGGAGAGGGGTTCGAGCCGCCGACACGGTTCCACCTTGCCGAAGCGAGACTCGACGGGATCCCGGTCCTGCTCGCGCGCACCGGCTACACCGGTGAAGACGGGGTCGAGATAGTGTGTCACGAGTCTCACGCCCCGGCGCTGTGGCGTGCGCTGTTGTCGTTTCCCGAAGTCACGCCATGCGGACTCGGCGCCAGGGACGTCCTGCGTCTGGAGATGGGCTACCACCTCTACGGCAGCGACATGGGCCGCGGTGTGGACCCGGTCTCCGCCGGTCTTGCTTGGGCCGTCGCGTCAGACAAGGGCGACTTCGTGGGACGGGAGGCGATCGAGCGGGTGCGCTCTCGTGGAGCTGACCGGAAGCTCGCAGGACTCCTCGTCGCCAACGGTATCGCCCGTCCCGGATATCCCGTATTGCACCGTGGTACCGCGGTGGGTAAGGTGGCATCCGGCACGTACTCGCCTGTGCTCGCAACGGGTATAGCTACGGCATATCTTCCGGCGGAGCTGGCAGAGCCCGGTACCGAGGTCGAGGTCGAGATCAGACGCAAGAGAGTGGTGGCCGAGGTGGTCCGCCCGCCGTTCGTCAAGCACACGTCGCTGTCGTGAGGGAATGTCGAGAGGAGAGCGTAGCCCATGTATCCGAGCGAACTGAGGTACGACCGGGAACACGAGTGGGTCCGCGTCGAGGGGGACGAGGCCGTCATCGGGATATCGCACTTCGCGCAAGACCAGCTCGGTGAGGTGGTCTACATCGACCTTCCCTCCACAGGCGACACCGTGAGCGCTGGTGAGACGTTCGGCGAGATCGAGTCCGTCAAGTCGGTGTCCGAGCTGTACTCGCCGCTGACCGGTGAGGTCACCGCTGTGAACGTCGCACTTACGGACACACCCGAGACCGTCAACGAGGACCCGTATGGCGAGGGATGGATGATCCGGGTCAAGATGGACGATCCGGCGCAGCTCGACGAGATGATATCGGCCGGTGAGTACGAGGCGTTCGTCAACGAGGGAGCGTAACCGCACGACATGCGACACATCCCGGTGACTTGTGAGCAGCGCGAGGGGATGCTTCGCGCGCTCGGCGTCGCCTCGCCCGCGGAGCTTTACGCCGATGTTCCCGAGTCGGCTCGCCTCGGCAGGCCGCTCGAGTTGCCAGAAGCCATGAGCGAGATCGAACTCGCTGCGCACCTCCGCGTCCTGGCTGGCCACAACGACCCGGCCGCCGCGTGCGTGACCTTTGCGGGGGGTGGGGTGTACGACCACTACGTGCCGAGCGTGGTCGAACACGTGCTTAGACGACCGGAGTTCTTCACCGCTTACACGCCATACCAGCCCGAGGTCTCCCAGGGGACGCTGCAGGCCATCTTCGAGTACCAGACGATGGTGTGCGAGCTGACCGGCATGGACGTCGCTAACGCCAGCATGTACGACGGGGCCACCGCTCTCGTCGAGGCCGCGCTCATGGCGTGCCGGGTGACGCGACGTTCGCGTGTCGTGTGCGCACCGACCGTACATCCCGAGTGGCAGCGTACGCTCGCGACGTACGCGGTAGCGGGCGACAGGGAGGTCGACTATTCGCTAGCCGTGGATGCGGCCATGGGGGTGTGCGACCCGCTCGATGAGGCTGCTGGCGTCCAGCGCCTCTGCGAGGAGGGTGATGTCGCCGCCGTGCTCGTGCAGTCCCCGAACTTCTTCGGCTGCATGGAGGACATCCGCGAGATGGGCCGTGTCGCTCACGAGGCGGGCGCCCTGCTCGTGGTGGCCGCCAACCCGATGCTCCTCGGCGTGCTCGAATCACCCGGCGCTCTCGGGGCGGACATCGTGGTAGGCGAGGGGCAATGTTTCGGCAACGCCATGTCGTTCGGGGGGCCGGGGCTCGGGATATTCGCATGCCGGCAAGAGCACGTGCGTCAGATGCCCGGGCGGCTGGTGGGGCGGACCGTCGATGCAGACGGGCGCACCGCGTACGTGCTCACGCTCTCCACGCGCGAGCAGCATATCCGTCGCGAGAAGGCGACGAGCAACATCTGCAGCAACCACGCGCTCAACGCGCTCGCCGCAGGCGCGTATCTCGCCGCGGTGGGCACGGAAGGTCTCGCAGGCATCGGGCGCGCCTGTATCGCTAAAGCTCACTACCTGCGCGAGCGGCTCGTCGGGACGGGAAGGTTCGAGGCGGCATGGGACGGGCCTTTCGCTCACGAGTTCGCCCTCAGGTACGACGGCGACGTTTCCGGGATGCTCTCGGCGATGTTCGAGCGAGGATATCTTGCGGGGGTCGAGGTGGCCGGGTTCGCAGCCGAGTGGCCTGCCGGTATGCCGCCTGTGTCCGATGAGGGCCTCGTTCTGCTCGCCGTCACCGAAAAGCGCACGAGGTCGGAGATGGATGCCTTCGCAGACGAGGTGGCCTCGCTATGAGCGATCAAGCCCAGGCCGGTCCCACCCGTGCATCGAGCGCGGCGCCGCGGGCGACGATCTTCGAGGTCGGCGCAGCTGAATCCTCCTGCGTGCTCGCTCCTGCGCTCGACGTGCCCGAGGTCGACATCGAACGTGCGCTGTCCGGGTTCGCCCGCTCTGCGCCGCCCCGCCTCCCGCACGTGGCCGAGGTGGAGATCATGCGTCACTACGGGCATCTGGCGGACATGAACTTCGGTGTCGATTCAGGTCCGTACCCCCTCGGCAGCTGCACGATGAAGTACAACCCCCGGATCAACGAGGACGCTGCGCGCCTTGAAGGGTTCGCGGGACTCCATCCATACCAGCCCGTCGAGACCGTGCAGGGTGCATTGGAGCTCATGGTGGAGCTTCAGGAGGCCCTCGGCGAGGTGTCCGGCTTACCGGCCGTCACGTTGCAGCCGGCCGCCGGGGCACACGGCGAGCTGACGGCTCTCATGTGCTTCAAGGCCGCGCATACCGCTGCGGGCGATCCGCGCAGGAAGGTCGTGATACCCGACACGGCGCACGGGACCAACCCGGCGACGGTGTCGATGTGCGGCTACGAAACGGTCACGGTGCCGAGCGATGCGCGTGGTCTGGTCGACCTCGACGCATTGCGCGACGTGCTCGACACCGACGTCGCTGCCCTCATGCTCACCAACCCCAACACCCTCGGGCTGTTCGAGACCGACATCCTCGCAATGACCGAGGCGGTCCACTCGGTCGGCGCGTACGCGTACTGCGACGGAGCGAACCTGAACGCCATCATGGGGGTCACGCGCCCGGGCGATCAGGGGTTCGATGCCCTGCACATCAACGTCCACAAGACGTTCTCCACGCCTCACGGCGGGGGAGGGCCGGGAGGCGGTCCGGTCTGCGTCACCGACGATCTCGCCCGCTACCTCCCCGGCCCGTTGCCCACGCGTTTCGATGACGGGTCATATGCGCTCGTGACGCCCGAGACGTCTATCGGGCGCGTGCGGTCGTTCCTCGGCAACTTCGGCGTGCTCGTCCGGGCGTACGCCTACGTACGCGCGCTCGGGGCCGAGGGCTTGCGCGAGGCCAGCGAACAGGCGGTCGTCTCGGCGAACTACCTGCGCATACTCTTGCGTGACGTGTTCGACATGCCCTACGACCGGACGTGCATGCACGAGTTCGTCATGTCGAGCTCGAGCCTCAAGCGTGCACACGGGATGCGGGCGCTCGATGTCGCCAAGCGGCTGCTCGACTACGGGTTCCATCCGCCGACCGTCTACTTCCCGCTCATCGTCGAAGAGGCGCTCATGCTCGAGCCCACGGAGACCGAGTCGCTCGAGTCCCTCGAGTCCCTAGCTGCCGCGCTGCGCGCGATCGCCGAGGAGGCCTCCCGCGAACCGGGGTTCGTGCGCGACGCGCCCTACACGACACCGGTCAGACGGCTCGACGAAGCGCGGGCGGCTCGGGACCCGGTGCTGCGCTGGTCGCCACCGAAGGAATGAGGCCGAGAGATGTCGGCTCGTGTCTGGCGCCTCGTGGTAGATGGCCCGTGTGACGGGGCGTGGAACATGGCGGTCGACCGCGCCATACAGTCCGCCCGCGAAGCCGGTCGTGTCCCGCCTACGCTGCGTATCTACCGGTGGCGCATTCCCACGGTGACACTCGGGGCGTTCCAGCCCGTGACCGCCGTCGATGCCGCCGCATGTCGCGCGTGGGGAGTCGACGTCGTGCGCAGGCATACAGGAGGCCGGGGCGTGCTCCACGACGACGAGGTCACGTACTCTGTGGTGGCAGGGGTGGACGACGGCGTGCCGAGAGGCGTGGTCGCGAGCTACCGATA
This sequence comes from Coriobacteriia bacterium, assembly GCA_007121015.1. GTDB lineage: Bacteria > Actinomycetota > Coriobacteriia > Anaerosomatales > SLCP01 > SLCP01. The sequence goes on along the minus strand of SKMN01000066.1, from coordinate 6,545 downwards.
CCTGTGCGCAGGTCTCGTCGAGGCGTTTCGCGAGCTAGGAGTGGCTGCCGAGGTCACCGAACGCGACCGGGGAGCGTCGAAGTCGCAGGCGTGTTACCTGCAGACGACACGGGCGGACCTCTCGGCCGGGGCACTGAAGCTTTCCGGTAGCGCCCAGGTGTGGACCGGTTCGACCGTGCTCCAGCACGGCTCTTTCACGAGGACGAGGGACGACCGGCGGGAAGCGGCGGTGTTCGCGTTGTCGACGGACGAGCGCGAGGTGCTTGCGGCGACCACCGCGACGATAGCCGGGCTCGCGCACGCCGGGGTCGGCCTCGATGCGATAGCGCAGGCGGTCGCCGTCGGCTTCGCGCGCGGGCTGGGGGTGCGGCTGGAGCCCGCTGACCTGACCGACGAGGAGATGGATACCGCGCGCAGGGGTATCGAGGCGTTACGGCTCGATGCATAGGGACTGATCCGAGATTGCTTGGCGGTCGCCCGGCTGGGTGTCGGTGCCTCGGGGTACAGTACAGGTAGAGGTCCCGAGGTGACCGGGGGTCTGGTACAATCTCCATGGCCGAGGGCACCAGGTGCTCCTACCGGATAGGGGGCGTTGGCGGTGAGCGAGAAGTTCGATGACGTGCTGCTCGATCTCGAGGGTAAGAGCAACGACGAGTTGCGCGAGGTACTGAACAGCCTGTACGAGGAGGAGCAGCGTATCTCGTACCGCCGGAGGGTGTTGCACGGCAAGATCGACATCCTGCGGGCAGAGCTCGTGCGGCGCCTGAAGTCGCAGCGAGAAGCCGGTGAGGACGTGATCTCCGGTAAAGACGTGGAGCGGCTCATCGACATACTCGCGAGCGACCTGAGGGGCGTTTCGAGCGTCGATGTCACCGCTGAGAGTGACGATACCGGCGAGGAGTAGCCTCGCAGGAAGACAAGGAGGATCCGTGGCCACGATCTCTGAGAAGCTCCAGCAGTTCATGGACGACATCGCGAGCGACGCCATCGAAGAGCGGGTCGTCGAGTACGTCATCCGCGAGGTTCAGAACGGTCGTCCGCTCAGAGTCGTTCTCTTAGACCCGTACGTGAAGAACCGCTTGAGCGAAGAGAAGCTGGCCAAGGTGTTGGAGACTCCGGAAGTCGTTTCGGCGCTCGAGCAGCAGATCGCAGCCTCGTTCAAGCGCAGGGAACTGGACTTCTAGGGTCGCCCACGATGGACCGCTGCGTCCACTGAAGGGAAGCGCACGATGACGACGTGCCCCGTGTGCGGTGAGCAGATCGAAGGCCCGGTTCCGGCCGAGTGTCCTCGATGTCATGCGCGGCTTCAGGATGCGACACACTCGTTCGAACCGATAGAGGTCGCAGAGGCGCCAGCGGTGCCGGTGACCGCAGAGCACGTAGCCGAGGGCCCTGCGCTCGTCGTTCGCAAGGGCGCCGAGTCGGGTGAGCGATTCGTCATCGACAGGGAGCGGCTCACCGTCGGCCGTGATCCGGAGAGCGACATCTTCTTGAACGACGTGACCGTGTCTCGCTCTCACGCCGTGCTCAAGCTTACGTCGGAAGGCGTGACGATCGAGGACGCGGGCTCGCTCAACGGGACCTACGTCAACGGGATCCGCGTCGACAGCGCACCGCTCGCCGCCGGGGACATCGTGCAGATAGGTTTGTTCCAGATGGTCTACGTACCTGGATCGGGAGCGTGAGTGGTGGGTGACCGCGAGTACATGACCATCGGTGAGGTCGTAGAGACCCTGTCCCCGGCGTATCCGGATCTCTCCATATCGAAGATCCGCTTCCTCGAGGAAGAAGGACTGATCTCTCCTGAGCGCACCCCGGGTGGATACCGGAAGTTCGGACAGAGGGATCTGGCGCGCGTCGAGTCGATCCTGCGTCTGCAAAGGGAGCACTTTCTCCCGCTCGCGGTGATTCGAGAGAAACTGGCCGACTACGACCGGGGCAAGATACCCCCCGAACTGAAGGACGTCTCTCCGGCGGCCGAGGCCGTCGCACTTCCGTTCGCCGAGGCAGAGGCTGTCAGGGTCACCGATGCTCCTTCGGCACTCGGCATCCCGGTTTCGTTCATCGAAGAACTCGGGGAGTTCGGCCTGGTGGAGATCGCCGAGGGCGAGCATGGTGCCGAGATCGCCGCCGTGGACTGCAGCATCGCGCACGCAGCATGGGACCTACGGCGGTTCGGCATCGAACCGAGGCACCTGCGCATGTACGAGACGTTCGCCGAACGCGAAGCGGCGTTCTTCTCGCAGGCGTTGATGCCGGCGTTCCGCCACCGTACACCCGAGACCAGACAGAAGCTCGTCGAGACACTTTCAGAGCTGATGAGTTCGACCAAGGACCTCAAGGATCACCTGTTGCGCCGGGCGCTCGCCCGGGTGTTCGAGGATGTCGTGTAGGAGCGCATGGCCGAGGACCACGTACACGGTCACGAAGAGGGGTCGGCCCGCATCGACCTGGATGCTATCGACTTCGCGCACCCCAGCGAACGGGTCGCTGCCGAGATCCTCGAGTTCTATCACATCAGGTGGGAGTATGAACCGACGACCTTCCCTATCGAATGGGACAGCGACGGCAGCGTGATCGCGTCGTTCACCCCGGACTTCTACCTACCAGACTTCGACCTCTACATCGAGCTCACTACGATGAGTCAGAAACTCGTCACCAAGAAGAACCGCAAGGTGAGACGCTTGAAGGAACTTTACCCCGAGGTGAACATCAAGATCTTCTACCAGAAAGACTTCCGCCGGCTCCTCCAGCGATTCGGGGTCGCTGTCACCGAGCGCCCGCTCTCGGAGGGGGGCGGCTTGTCCGCCGACCGGAAGGGCGATGACGGGAGGGAAGAGTCGTGACCCGTTACGCAGGCGACGAGATCGTCGAGCGGGTCCTGTTGTCCGAGGATGTCATCGCAGCGCGCGTCGCCGAACTCGGACGCTCGATCGCGGCCGATCACTCAGGGCACGATCTACGACTCGTCACGGTGCTCAGGGGGAGCGTGATCTTCCTCGCCGACCTGTGCCGTGCGATCGACGTGCCGCTCGCCCTCGATTTCATGGCGGTCTCGTCGTATGCGGGCGGTTCGGGTGGCTCGGTCAGGATCACGAAAGACCTCGACGACCCGATCGAAGGCGCGTCGATCGTACTGGTCGAAGACATCATCGACACCGGGCTGACGCTCAACTACGTTCTCACAATGTTGCGCGCACGAAACCCGGCCAGCCTGAGCGTGTGTACGCTACTCGACAAAGACGTTCGTCGTATCGTCGACCTGCCCATCGAGTACCGGGGGTTCGCCGTGCCCGATCGGTTCCTCGTGGGCTATGGGTTGGACATCGCCGGCAGACTGCGCAACCTGCCCTACGTCGCCACTGTCCGCGAAGACGCGGTCGCTTGATCGGCGTCCACGTCTTCGCGGACCCTCCCGTGCACACGCGAGCCGGTTTGCCGTATCCTGAATCGTCGTACCACCGTTCCGGGAGGCACACATGAACCTCGAGACCTACATCCGCGACATCCTCGACTTCCCCAAAGAAGGGATCGTGTTCAAAGACATCACGCCGCTGCTTGCCAGTCCCGACGGGTTCCGGCAGGCGATAGACACGATCGCGGAAGAGTTCGAGGATGCCGGCGTGACGAAGGTGCTCGGCGCCGAGGCCCGCGGGTTCATCTTCGGTGGAGCGCTCGCCTACAAGCTCGGGGCTGGGTTCGTGCCGGCTCGCAAGCCGGGCAAGCTGCCGTGGCAGACCACCAAGGCCGAGTACGCCCTCGAGTACGGAACCGACTCGCTCGAGATGCACCTCGACGCCATCGGCCCTGACGATGTCGTGCTCATCGTCGACGATGTCCTCGCGACCGGGGGTACCGCTGCCGCGAAAGGGATGCTAGCAGCGAGCACCGGCGCGACCGTCGCGGGCTACGCATTCCTGATCGAACTAGACTTCCTCGCCGGGCGAGCGAAGCTCGAGGGGGCCACCATAATCTCGCTCATACACGTCAGGTAGTCGGAAGCGCCCCTACGGGCCAATCGCCTCGACGTGCTCGACGTGGACGGTAGCCAGTCCGGAGAAGCCGAGGGCCTGGGCCGCCGCGCGTGAGAGGTCGAGGTCGCGTCCCGCGATGAAGGGACCGCGGTCGGTGACGACCACCACGATCCGCTTGTCTCCCCGCGTCAGTGCGAGCCGGGTGCCGAACGGCAGCGTGCGCGACGCACAGGTGAAGTCGTTCTGATTGTAGATCTGGCCGCATGCGGTCATGCGGCCGTGGAACTCGTTGCCATACCACGAGCAGAACGCATACTCGGTCACGCCGAGAGAGCGGTAACGGCGAGGATGATGTTCCGAGACGAGGTAGACGCGGTCGGTGTAGGGCTCGACGACCCCCGGCACCTTGGCGACCGGGTCGTCGAGGGGGACCGACGCGGCAAGCCACTCCGCCCGCGTCTTGGCGTTGGCGGCCCGGCGTATCTCGAGCGCTCGCTGTGACTCCTCGCTCAGGCGGTCGACGAGTATCCGCTGTTCGTGGAGCGCCGTATCGAGCTCTTCGCGCGTTTGGCGACGGATCTGCCGTAACGCGATGTCCTGGGCTTTGAGGTCGTCAAGGTAGTTGGCCTGGAACTCCGCCTCAGCGGCGGCTATCGAGGCGGATTCGAGGACGTGACGGTCACGCTGTGCGATGCGTGAGAGCATGAGGAGGCGCGTGTAGAAGTCGGTCATGGTGTCTGCGGTGAGCAGTATCGCGATCGGATCATGTATCCGTGACTTGTAGATGTCGACCATGCGCGATCGGTAGACGAGGTTCGCTTCCTGGAGCTCGCGGCGGGCGCCGGCGAGGATGTCTTGCTGGATGAGGATGCGCATGTTCGTCACGGAGATGCGCTCTTCAAGGGCGATCGACTCACCCCGGTGCTCCTCGATGTGCTGTTCGAGCTCGAGGGCGCGTTGGGTCGCCGCATCGAGATCGGGGGGAGCGGTCTCTGTCGCGGGGTGCGCCAAGGCGTTGCCGGCTGCGATCGTGCCGGGCAGGATGAGTGCGGCGATGAGAAGCGCGATCGTCGGAGTGCGTGGCATACACTGCCTCTGGGCGATGGACCTCACGTGTGTGCGTACCTGCGACGATATGATATCATGAAGGCTGAATCGACTGGATGTCGCTTGTAGCGGCACGGCCTCGGACGCAGAACAGACGTAGCAGGAGGAACCGTGCGGATAACAGCCGGGATACCGCGCGCGGGCGTCGTTCGTACGGCGCTGGCCGCTCTGCTGGTGCTCGCGCTGGCCGGCGATGTCGCTAGTGCCACCCCCTCGACCCCCGAGATCGATTCCGTGCGCTCCCAGGTCCATGAAGCCCAACGGGAGCGCGACGAACTAGCTGCACTCGCAGAACTCCGCGGCGAGGAGTACGCTCAGATCGCGGCGGTCCTCTCTGACACGAAAGCCCAGGTCGAAGGCGTGCGTATCGAGCGCGCAGAGGCGGAGCGCGACCTCGCTCTCGCGCAGGGACGTCTTGAGAACCGCGTCCACGGCATGTACCGCAACGGGACGATCCACCTGCTCGATGTCTTGCTCGGCACGACATCGTTCGAGGACTTCCTTACCCGCGTCGAATGGCTCCGCCGTATCGGCGACAGCGACGCCGCCCTCGTAGCTGCGGTCCGTGAGGCGCGGGAGCGCGCCGTAGCGGCCGAGCAGACCCTTGCGCGCCGCGTCGAGGAGCAGACCGCACTCCGTACGCAGGCCGAAGCCAAGAAGCGCGAGGTCGAGGCTGCGTTCGCGCGTCAGCAGCATTTCGTCGAGGAACTCGATGCCGAGGTCACACGTCTTGTGGCCGCCGAGGAGGAGCGCCTGCGCCGCGAGGCCGAGGAGCGCGCGCGGGTCGCCGCCGAGGAGGCACGACTGGCCGCAGAGCGTGCGGCTGCAGCCGCCGCGGCCAGTGCCGGTCCCGGTAGCGAGACGCGCTCGGCTGCTGCCAACGACCGGACGTTCGACCCTGCGGCTCTAGGCCCCGGCAATCCCGCCGCCGTGGCGATCGGCATGCACCACCTCGGCGTGCCGTACGTGTGGGGTGGGTCCACGCCGACAGGCTTCGATTGCTCCGGACTCGTCCAGTACGTCTACCGCGAGCTCGGGATCTCCCTGCCGCGGACGAGCCGTGAACAGTTCCGCGTAGGCGCATACATCCCGCCCGATCGCCGGGACCTCATGCTCCCCGGCGATCTCGTGTTCTTCGGATACGGGGGCGATCCGGGCCAGGTCCACCACGTCGGCATCTTCGTCGGCGGAGGAGACTACCTGCACGCTCCGATGAGAGGCCAGCCCGTGCAGGTGCACTCGCTGGATTCGAGGATCACCAATCGTGGCGATTTCGTGGGAGCGACGAGGCCCTGACCCACTTCCACACCTCGGCCTAGATGATCCTGGCCGGTGCGTTCCCGGGGTTGATTGACAAAGTAAGTGCAAGGGCCGGACGGCACTGAGCCCCTGCCACCCTCAGTGCAAGAATCATCAGCTCAGGAGACGTGTTTCGCCTCACCGGACAGGCGGCGGATCGTGGCC
>SKMN01000037.1 GCA_007121015.1 Coriobacteriia bacterium | reverse complement strand
CGTGCGGCTGCAGTACTACATCGCCGGGCGGCTCGGCTCGATCCCGAACTGGACCATGAGCCTCGGCTACGACCTCGAGGAGTGGGTCACGCCCGCCGAGGCGCGCGCCTGGCACGCCACCTTCACGGGGTTCAACACGCTCCCACGGCTCATCGGCGCGCGCGAGTTCGGCACGTGGCGCGACCAGACCTTCGAGCTCGGCCGCGACAAGCTCGGCTACTTCTCGAACGATCTCCGCCCGGAGTCGGACTTCTTCGAGGAGGCCCTCGCGCTCTTCGATCAGGGGCACGGCCTGCCGGTCCTGTTCGAGCGCCGGTTCCTCCACACGCGCGACGACGTGTGGGACCAGGACACGACGCGCCGCGCACTCTGGCAGTTCACGCTCGCGGGGGGCGCGGGCGCGATCTGGGGTGTGCTGTGGGGCGACGGTCCGCCGTACCCGGAGCCCGCCCAGGGGCGGACGCACCGCGACTTCTGGCAGGCGCGGTTCGACCACGCGTTCGAGCGACCCACGAGGCTCATCGACGGGACGATCGCCCTCCACGGGACGGAGCCCGACCGGGCGATGTTCTACGCCGAGGCGACCCAGCGCGTGTCGCTCGACCTCCGCGACGCGCGGGGTTCGCTCCCGGCGGTCGCGGTCGACACGCGCGCGCCCTACGCCGAGGTCGAGATCGGTCCGCTCGGCGCCTTCGACGAGGCGTGGGTGGCGCCGTACGAGTCCGACTGGGTCCTCGCGGTCGGCGCGTTCTGACCCATCACAGCTACGGGTCGTGGCCGTCGGTCTGGGCTCCGGTCGCGGCGGCGGCGAGCGGTACCAGCTCGCCCGAGCGGATGCGCTCCCGCAGCGCCGCCTCGGCCTCGAGCCAGCGCAGCCGGAGCCGCTCGCTCCACGCGTCCGTGAAGGCGTTGATCAGCCCCGGTCCCGGGGTGAACTCCCCGAAGACGACGCCGCGGCTGGTGTCGTAGAGGTCGATCCTGATGAACGGGTAGCAGAGCCTCGAAGCCGCCCGTTCGGCGACGTCGACCAACTGCGCGCCGGCGAGCGGCGCGCGGGGCACGCCCTCGCCCGGGCCGCGCACACTCACGACGATCGGGCTCCAGTCGCGCGCGTACCAGTTGCGCTGAGTGCCGACGCCGTTCGGCGCGGGCCACTTGTGGAGGATGATCTCGGTGACGCCGCCGAAGCAGTAGAACTTGTAGTCCTCGACCGGCGCATCGGGGCCGTCCGGCGGCATCAGGAGCTCCTCGACGACCCACGCATCGGCCCGACCGCGAGCGGCGACCTCGCGCCGGAGGCTCCGCTCGAGCCACCGCAGCGAACCCCGCTTCCCGCTGCCGAGATCGTGGTACCCGTCACCGACGCGCACGATGCGACGGAACCCGACGGCGTTGTGCGACGAGTCGGGCTTGAGGGCGAACCGCTCGAGGCCGAGGCGTTCGACGGTGGCGAGCGCCTCGGCGAGCGGCGCGCGTTCCACGTAGTCACGGGCCACAGAGAGGCCGAGCCGCCGCGCGAGGCGCTTCTGGCTCACCTTCGCGAAGATGTCGTAGTGGTAGCTAGCCGCATCCGGCGGCAGCGTCTCGAACAGCCACTGCTTCCTGTCGGCGACCATCGCACCGAACGAACCGGGTGTCGCCCAGGGCCGGGAGGGCCTGTCGCCGGCTGCCTCCGCACGACGCAGGCGCCGCCACAGCGCCTTGAGGCTCTCGGGCGCCAGCGAACGGATCGTGGTGCGGGCCGATCTCGACACGGCGGCCTACCTGCTCGCCACGACGCCGTACGCGATCGACCAACTATCAACCGTTCCAGTCATCTAGGTGCAGGCTACGCACCTCACTCGGGCAAGAGGGGTGAGATTTCTCCGGATCGGATGCCGCGGTCGATCGCCGCGGCGGCCTCGTGCCAGCGGCGCGTGAGCCGCTCATCCCACTCGGCGTCGAACTCCTGACGGCGACCGGGACCGGGCGTGAACTCACCCAAGACGACGCCCTTGGTCGTGTCGTAGAGATCGATGCGGATGAAGGGATAGCACAGCTGCGACGCCGCCTCCTCCGCCACCTCGACCAGCCGGCCCCCGTTGACGGGCGCTACCACCGCGGCGTCATCGACGGGCTCCAGGCCGACGTCGAGCGGCTCCCAGTCACGCGAGACCGTCGCCGCGTGATAGCGCCGCGTGCCGGGTATGGGACGCTTGTGCGCGATGAGCTCGGCGGTGCCCCCGAAGCAGTAGACCTTGTAGTCGTCCGGCAGCTCCGCCGACCCGTCGAACGACTCCAGCAGCTCCTCGACGACCCACTCGTCGGGCCTCGCTCGCATATCGAACTCGCGCCGCAGCTGGTGCTCGAGTCGGCCGACGCTCGCGATCGCGCCCGTGCGCAGGTCGCGGAAGGCGCCGTCGACGCGCTCGAGCGCCCGGAACCCCTTCGCACCGTACGACAGGTTCGGTTTGATCACGCACCGTTCGAAGCGCGAGCGCTCGATGAACGCGAGCGCCTCGTCCAAGGGCACACCTACCAGATAGTCGTCGGCGACCCGGAGACCGAGACGCCGCGCGAGCCGCTTCTGGCTCGT
>SKMN01000049.1 GCA_007121015.1 Coriobacteriia bacterium | reverse complement strand
TGGCTGACTGACACCGGTAGTTCGCTTTCTGATCTGTCTGGGCAACCGCAATTAGGGCAAAATGCGACAGTACCAGGCAGCTATCTAGCTGACGGATCCGGCGGTTTCCAAGCTCGACACGCGACTGTCCAATACGCAGTGGAAGGTCAACAGGGTTCAGATTCGGTACTGTTGCGTCCCTGTGTGAGAAGGTATAATTTTCAAGATCCGATTTTGCCAATTTTAGCCAGTTATCCGACATGCCCCCGAAACGTTATTGTGGGTAGCATTATTGATGACCTCATTAGCGCATTTGGAACCGCATCGGTGAGGGATCTGGTTGGGAAAATTCTAACCTTCCCGGATTTTCCAGATGTCGTGGGGGATGAGTATCCGGGTTGCCAGCCCACCTGGTGCCCATTGCCTTACCCTGGGTCAATAGGAATTCCGCAGGCTTTGGAGAAAATCCTTGACGAGGGCCGCTATGGAAGGTTGTCTGTCACCTTTCTTGGTCAGATGGCCCAGGTCCTCGACCAATCATCGGCTCCTGGACAGGCATTAGCAGGGCTAGAGAAGGTCATGATGGACGCTAGCGGCGCAGGGTTGAAACCTGCTGAAAGTGAAATGTTGCTGGCTGCCTATAGCGCCGCACAGTCTGGCCTTGCGGTGACTCGCCCAGGTGAGGCCTTTGACCGGGCGTTCTGGAATCGGGCACTTGAGGAGTCCGAACGGCAGGCTTTCTTTAGCAGAGGAGCGACCTTGCAACCTGCTTCTGATGCGTTGGCTGGATTCATCAGTGCGGTTGCGGTTAATGCCTATCCCCCACAAAAAGACGATGCAGGCGAGTGGCTCAAGCATGTAACTTTCGGAGCTGCAGTGGGTGTGGCATCGGCGTATCGTCAATTCCGCGATGAGCCTGTTCGGTAAGGTATGAGCTGCGGCGAGTGGTTTTTAATCACTCGCCGACAGCCCACTAGTCGGCGGCTGAAAGAGAGTGCACGTCCCAAAAGAGCGGCTAGCTGCACGGGTAGTCCAAATGCGCCATAAAAGAGTTATGTTAGGTATGTACCCGTATTTTCACCCAGCCTGACTCTCCCAGTAAGGGGTCTCGGTCAGCTGGTTTCGCTGAGGGAAAACGGTTGATCCTTAGGGTGCCAATCGGCTTTTTCATTGGCTCGCCACTCTCGTCCAGTAGCGAAGCTCAGGAGCGGCTGACGTGATCGCTGCCTGCCTCCATAAGGTGCTAGGGAGCAGAGCCCCAATTTGATTCATCACACGCGAATTGGATGGCCATATTCAAATATATCGGAGATAGAGCCGCTCGGTCCAACTCGCTGCTGGTCATCATAACGGCTGTGCGGTAAGCAATATCATTGACAGGCATGCGACGTGCGCATCGGGAAATTTCATTATGCTGGCTTGAGGAAGCATCAAGTACTGCGGCAACATACCCCCTAAATTCAGCGGCTTTCATGTACTCCTGGATGCCTTCGAGTTCTTCGCCTTGTCGAATCTTTCTAAAGGAAAGGGCCATGCCATACATCTCTTCCATAGTGTAAGAATGCACAAATGGTTGATTCTCTCCGGCGGCTGATGTTGTCCATGAAAAAACTAAAAAAACAAAAACTAGGACTAGGACTAACTGATGCATTTTATGGCCCACCTTTAGCTAGGAATTACGTTGAATAACATCTACAACAACAATATTAAGTCATTGATCATGGGTTTCTTACTGAACTGTGTAGATCATGGTCATTTTTCTCATCGCCTTCTGGTAGGGGCTCAGGCTGTCTAGGGGGAAGAAGGCTACAGCGTTGAATGAATTCAACGCGAAGTCAAGCGCCAACGCTCGACATTCACAGTAGGCCGAACATCTCTATTCTGGGAAACACTCTAAGGCGAGTTGCCAGCGCCAGCGGACCGAAGGGCATCACCTATTAACAGACAGCCAAAGAATGCGCTAAACAACAGGCACTTGTTTTTTAGCTTCACAATACTCAATTCGTTACCCCTGAAGGCGCTAACTATATCAAACCAAGACGGTTTTTTGGAAGCCCAGTCCTCACAGTCCTAGTTCAAATGGCCGCATGGAAAGGATCGTCAAGGTCTCCTGCACCCTCCTACTTGTCATGTCCTCGGAATGCTCCCGAGCCGAGTGGCCTTGCGCAATCTCCAGTGTGGATGACTGCAAAGATCAGGTCACACCTCGACGAGGTCGCCTGAGCCAGCGCGAGCTCACCACCCTAAAGACCGGACAATGGTTCTCGGAAAACCTCGGCTACGGAAACGGCAGCCTCCAGGCCCCGGTCCAGCCCTTCGGGACATCTTTTTCATTTCAGAGGCGCAGGCGCGCCGCTTGGTCAATGGCCCCGGTTGCATTGGTCATGGTGTCCAGCCAGGAAGCCTTGCCGCTCTCTGGGGAAAGAGGGAGCTCCCTCGATAGTCGTCCCCCTAACAAAGGTTGCCATCAACTTACGAAAGTTTCACCAGGCACCAGCTCACGCGCTGCGAGCACAACAGAGCGATCATCAAGGTTGGTCCGCTCCCACATCTCCGGTTCGTGAAAAGCAAGTGCGATTTTGTCGGGTGAAAACGACCTCTGT
>SKMN01000017.1 GCA_007121015.1 Coriobacteriia bacterium | reverse complement strand
TAGAAGAGGTCGACCCTCCAGCCGGTGCGTTCGATGGGCCCGGTGATCTCGAGCACGGCGGCCCAGGTGTCCTGGCCTTGCACGATGGCCTGAGCACTCACGTATGCGATGCGACGAGGTGCGTCAACCGGTGACACGAACGGCCCCTTCCGCCAGTTCAGCGAAGTAGTCGGCATGCCTCTTGCCGCAGCTATCGACGTCGATTCAGGATACACTAGCCTCATGACGCGCTCAGCATTGTTAATAACCACGGTGCCCGTAACGCTCGAGGCCTTCCTCACCCCCTTCGCGGACCGCTTCCGGAGCGTGGGGTGGCGGGTCGACGCCCTGGCCAACGGGGCCACCGCGAACCCCCGCATCGCCGAGCACTTCGACGAGCGCTTCGACATCGCGTGGAGCCGCAACCCGCTCGACCCGCGCAACCTCGCGGGCTCCTCGGCCGAGCTGCGCGCCCTCGTCCGGCGCGAGCGCTACGACATCGTCCACGTCCACACGCCGGTAGCCGCGTTCGTGACCCGCTACGCGCTCCGGTCGATACCCAGGGCCGAGCGCCCGGTGGTCATCTACACCGCTCACGGCTTCCACTTCTACTGCGGCCAGGACCCTGTCCGGCACGCGGTGTTCCGCTCCATCGAGCGGCTCGCGGCGCCCTGGACGGACTTCCTCGTCACGATCAACGGTGAAGATTACGAGGCGGCCGGCGAGCTCGGCGGGATCGCGCCTGAGCGGGTCCGGCTGATACCCGGGATAGGCGTCGACACCGAGCGGTTCTCGCCTGACGCGGCGAGCCCCTCGGAGATCGCCGCCGTGCGAGCGGGCCTGCGCGTTCCTCGCGACGCGTTCATGCTCGCGATGGTCGCGGAGTTCGCCCCCGTGAAGCGCCACGAGCACCTGCTGGCGGCACTCGCGAAAGTGCGCGACGAACGAGTGATGGCCGTCTTCGTCGGCGACGGGCCGCTCGAGTCCACGCTGCGCGAGAAGATGGTCGCCCACGGCCTGTCCGACCGCGTCCGCTGGGCCGGTTACCGTCGCGACGTTCCTGCGGTGCTGGCGGCGAGCGACGCGCTCGCGCTCGTCTCCGAACGGGAAGGGCTCGCCCGTTCGGTGCTCGAAGCGATGGCGACGGGCAAGCCGGTCATCGGCACCCGGACACGAGGTATCGCCGACGCCGTGGGTCCCGACGCGGGCTGGCTCGTCGATAAGGAGGACGCTGACGCGCTCGCCGCTGCGATAGACGAGGCCGCCTCGGATCCGGCCGAGTGCGCCGCCCGCGGTGCCGCCGCACGCCAGCGCGTCTTTGACGAGTTCGCCCTGCCCGCCATCATCACCGCCTACGAGGAGCTCTACGATGAAGCGCTCGCATCGCGCGTATGACTCCGTGAAGCGGCTGCTGGACGTCGTCGTGGCGGCGGTGCTGCTCGTCGTCCTCAGCCCCGTGCTTCTCGTGGTCGCCCTCCTCGTGCGTGTGAGACTCGGTTCACCGGTGCTCTTCAGGCAGCAGCGCCCCGGGAAGGACGGGAAGCTCTTCACCCTCTACAAGTTCCGCACGATGAAGCCCCCGTCCGCCGCGCCCGGACGTGAGGTCCCCGGTGAGTCCCAGGGCGACGCCGAGGCGGTCTCCACCGACGCCGAGCGCCTGACGCGCTTCGGCCGCGCTCTGCGCGCCACCTCCCTCGACGAGCTTCCCGAGCTGTGGAACGTGCTTCTCGGCCAGATGAGCATCGTGGGGCCGCGCCCGCTGCTCGTCGAGTACCTGGAGCGGTACAATAAAGAGCAGGCCAGACGCCACGAGGTCCGTCCCGGCATCACCGGATGGGCGCAGGTGAACGGCCGAAACGCGGTCGACTGGGACGAGCGGCTCGCGATGGACGTCTGGTACGTGGACAACCGCTCGCTTCTGCTCGACCTCAAGATACTGTTGATGACCGTGTCGACGATCGTGAAACGAGAGGGTGTCTCGGCAGAAGGCCAGGCGACCGTCGAGCCGTTCGATCCCGGCCGAGGATCCCGACGAACCGAGGAGAAGCCATGAGAGTGTTGGTCATCGGAGCGGGAGGCCATGCGAAGGTCGTCATCGACGCCGTGCGGTGTGCGGGCTTCACGATCGCGGGCGTCCTCGGGCGAGAAGGAGACCCGGACGCGGTGCTCGGCCACGCGGTGTCGCGCGACGCATCGGATGTCGAAGCCGACGGGTTCATCGTGGCCATCGGCGACAACGCCGCCCGTGCCCGCGCATTCGACGCGCACCTCGAGCGTGGAGGCACACCGCCGGTTAGCATCGTGCACCCCTCCGCGGTGGTGGCCACAGGGGTCCAGATAGGCGAAGGCGCGTTCGTCGCGGCGGGCGTCGTGGTCAACGTCGAGGCACGGATCGGTGCGAACTCCATCCTCAATACCGGCTGCACCATCGACCACGACTGCGTGGTGGGCGACCACGCGCTCATCGGCCCCACCGCGAGCCTCTGCGGAGGTGTCGAGGTCGGCGAGGGCGTGCTGCTCGGAGCCGGAGCGAGCGTGACCCCTCGCGCGCGGATCGGCGAGTGGAGCACCGTCGGGGCGGGAGCAGCGGTCGTGAGCGACCTGCCCCCGCGCTCGGTGTGCGTCGGCGTGCCGGCGCGCGTCGTGCGCAAGGCTGGAGAAGAGGAATGAGCGCCGTGTCCCGACTCGCGATCGACGGCGGCACCCCCGTGCGGACGGAACCGATGCCGGCCTGGCCCGCTCCGGGCGAGGAGGAGGTCGCCCTCGCCGCAGAGGTGCTGCGCACCGGTAGGCTCAACTACTGGACGGGCGAACACGGCCGGGCGCTTGAGCAGGAGTATGCCGATTCGCTGGGCAGGGCACACGGGGTAGCTGTGGCGAACGGCACTCTCGCACTCGAGCTCGCACTGAGAGCGTTCGAGATCGGCCCGGGCGACGAGGTCGTCGTGCCGAGCCGCACCTACATCGCCACCGCGAGCGCGGTCGTGGCGGTGGGCGCGACCCCGGTCGTTGCGGATATCGATCCGGACAGCAGCAACCTCACCGCGGATACGGTGAGGGACGTGCTCGGCGACGACACGCGCGCGGTGGTTCCGGTACATCTGGGCGGGTGGCCGGTCGACATGGCGCCACTCAACGAGCTGGCCTCCGAGCGCAGCCTGATCGTCATCGAGGACTGCGCGCAAGCGCACGGCGCCGTCTACCGGGGCACTCCCGCGGGCGGGCTCGGAAGCCACGCCGCGACGTTCTCCTTCTGCCAGGACAAGATCGTCCCGGCGGGTGAAGGCGGCATGCTCGTACTCGACGACGACGACGCGTTCGAGCGGGCCTGGGCGTACAAGGACCACGGCAAGTCGCTCCGCCTGCTCCAGGCTCCGCCCGATTCTAAGCGCGGGTCCGCAGGTGGCACGTCGTACCGCTGGCTGGTGGACACGTTCGGCAGCAACTGGCGCCTGGCCGAGCTCTCCGCCGCCGTAGCCCGGATCGGCCTGCAGAGGCTCCCGCAATGGCACGCCGCACGCCGCCGTAACGCGCTCCGCCTCGCCGAGGGTCTGGCCGGCCTTGACGGGCTATGCGTCCCCCTGCCTCCGGACGACGTCGAGCACGCCTTCTACCGTCTCTACACCCGTGTCGAGCCCGAGGTGCTCGCCCCGGGTTGGGACCGTGACCGTATCGCCCGCGCGATCGCGGCGGAAGGGGTGCCGTGCCAGTACGGCACGTGCGCCGAGATATACCGCGAGCGGGCCTTCATCGACGCGGGGCTCGGTCCTGCCGACCGCCTGCCCAACGCTGCGGCCGTCCATGAGACGTCGCTCGCATTCTTCGTCCACCCGACTCTCGGCGAGTCCGACATCGACGATACGGTCGCGGCCGTGCGCAACGTGATGGAGGTCGCCTCCCTGTGAGCCCACGGAACCTCTTCACACGGGTACGCGCCACCGGCCACCTCTGGAACACGCTCCTCGTGTTGCTCGACGCGGCCGTCGTCGTCGTCGCGACCGTGCTCGCGTACTACGCCCGTTTCGACGGCGTCATCCCGTCCTTCTTCGCCCGATGGATGCTACCGCTGGCCGGTGCGGCGATCGTCGTCTACGGCATGCTCTTCGCATTCTTCGGCCTCTACCGGCTCGTCTTGCGGTTCGTCGGGGTCGACACGCTACTGCGCCTCCTCGCAGCCGTGGCCATCGGCTTCGCACTCCTGCTCACGATCGACCTGGTACTGCCGCTCGAAGAGGATATGCGTGTCGTCCCGATAGGCGTCCTCTTCTTCCAGGCGGTCCTCGTCTTCCTGGGAGCATCCGCAGCACGGCTCACGGCACGCATCTTCGTCTACCTGCGCTCGGCGCGCTCCGTGACCGGTCGCCGCGTGCTCATCCTCGGCGCGGGAAGTGCAGGGTCTCTGCTTCTGCGAGAGATCCAGAACCGGCCCGATCTCGAACTGAGCGTGGTGGGCTTCCTCGACGACCAGCAGGCCATCCAGGGCCGTACCATCGGTGGAGTGCCCGTGCTCGGCCACACGTCCGAACTAGCGGACGTGGTCGAGGCACGCGGTATCGAAGAGATCATCGTGGCGATGCCATCCTCGCCTCAAGAGACCGTAAGACGCCTGCTCAACGTCGCGGCGGACGTGGGTGTCCAGACCCGTATCATGCCGGAGCTCGTCATCGCCAAGGGCTCGGTGAGCTTGCGCGACCTGCGCAGCGTCGACGTCGAAGACCTTCTCGGCAGGGAGCTCACGCCGATCGATGTGGGACAGGTAAGCGGGACGCTCGCGGGCAAGGTGGTCGCCGTGACCGGCGCGGCGGGGTCGATCGGGGCGGAGCTCTGCCGCCAGATCATGCGGTTCGGACCCGAGAAACTGCTGCTCATCGAGATCGACGAGAGCCGCCTGTACGAGCTGTGGCTCGAACTCGAGGGCACGGGCGCCGGCGTGTCGGTGATGTGTATCTGCGACATCCGGGACGCCGCAAAGCTCGATGAGGTCCTGGCCGAGCACGAGCCGCAGGTGCTGCTCCACGCAGCTGCGTACAAGCACGTGCCGCTCATGGAGCTCTCCCCCGAGGAGGCCGTGAAGACGAACGTTCTCGGCACGCTCCAGGTGATCGAGGCGTGCGAGCGCCACGGCGTCGAACGATTCGTGCTCATCTCGACAGACAAAGCGGTCTCGCCGGTGAACGTCATGGGGCTCACGAAGTCGCTCGCCGAGCGCGTGATGCTCGACGCCGTTCGCCGGACCGACCTCAACGCGGTCGCGGTGCGCTTTGGTAACGTGCTCGCGAGCAGGGGCTCGGTGGTCCCGATATTCGAGGAGCAGCTGCGCCACGGAGGTCCGCTCACGGTCACCGATCCGGCGGTCACCCGCTACTTCATGACGATTCCCGAGGCCTCGCGGCTCGTGCTCCAGGCCCAGGCGATCGGCGAGCCGGGCGACGTGTTCGTCCTCGAGATGGGCGAACCGGTGCGGATCGTCGACATGGCGCGCAAGATGATCGCGCTCTCCGGCGTCCCGGCCGATATCACCTACGTGGGGCTGCGTCCGGGCGAGAAGATGCACGAAGAGCTGATCACCGAGAGCGAGCAGCTCTTCCCTACCGGACGCGAGAAGATACTCCGCGTCAGCAAGGTGGCCGTGCCGGAGCCGACGTTCGCCGAGGACGTGCAGGGGCTGATCGGGCACGCCCTCGAAGGTGATCGCAACGCGCTGTTCGCCACCATCGAGCGTCTCGAACCGGGATTCGCCGAGCGGGAGTGCGCGCCTTAGTCGCCGTGCGCCGCGACCTTCTCCTTGACCGCCTCGATGAGGCCGCCCTTCTCGATGATGTCCTTCACGAACGGCGGGAACGGCTGGGCCCGGTAGGTCTCGCCCTTGGTCACGTTCACGATCACACCGGCGTCCGCGTCGACCTCGACCTCATCGCCGTCGGAGATGCCATCGACGGCCTCCTCGGACTCCATGATGGCAAGGCCGGTGTTGATGGCGTTGCGGTAGAAGATGCGGGCGAACGACTTCGCGATCACGACGCTGATGCCTGCCGCTTTGATGGAGATGGGCGCGTGCTCGCGGCTCGAGCCGCAGCCGAAGTTCTCCTCGGCAACGAGGATGTCACCGAACTCGATCTTGTTGACGAACTCGGGGTCGAGGTCTTCCATGCAGTGCTTCGCGAGTTCCTCGGGGACGCTCGTAGTGAGGTAGCGCGCGGGGATGATGACGTCGGTATCGATGTCGCGGCCGTACTTGTGGGCGGTGCCGTGGAACTTCACGGGGACTCCTCTCCCGGATGGATGCGTGGAAGGGATTCTAGCATGTGGATATTATTCGAGGAGGTTATTCCGAGTGTTCCCTCACAACAAACAGGGGCCGCCTCTTCGTCTCCATGTATGTGCGCGCCAGATACTCACCCAGTATCCCAATGCACAGCAACTGGATTCCGCCGAGGAAAAGTATCAACACTACGAGTGTTGGCCACCCAGGCGTGTCGGCCCCGCCGACCGCGGTATCGATCACGATGTACCCACCGTACACCAGCGACAAAGCACATAGCACGATGCCGAGGATTGATGATAGCCGCAAGGGCATCGCCGAGAAGCTGCTGATCCCATCGAGCGAGTAACGCAAGAGGCTCCAGAAGGACCACTTGGTCTTCCCTGCCGCGCGACGGGCTTCTACTCCTTCTCGGCATCCCAATCGGTTGGCCACTTCTTGTGCCACGACAGCAACTGGCGACGGAGGAGCGCCCACTTGCTCGTGCGCGCATCGGTGAAGGCGAGTTCGCGCGGGATTCGCGGGATGAGCAAGGCACCCATCGCTCGCCGCCACGTGTAGAACCCCCACGACAGTATCCGCTTACCACGCGGGTAGCCCCTGCCATGGGATTCCGCCAGCCGGCCGATGTCCGAGTGCATCACCTCTGCGATGGTCTCGGTCTTACGGTCGGGCTGGTGGCGGTCGACGGCTGTGATTCGGCCGATGCGCGCGAACCGGGCACCGCCCGCCTGCAAGCGCAGCCACAGCTCGTAGTCCATCGTGAAGTGGAAGCTCTCGTCGAGCATCGGGTCTGAGAGCACGCGGCGGCGGATGAACGCGACCGGCTGACCGATGAAGTTGACGATCCGCAGCAGGCGACGGGAGAAGCCCGGCACCCAGTTGAGCCAGATGATGGTGCCGCGCGTGTCGATCTGGGCGAGGTGACCGTAGACCACGTCGACGTCCGGGTGCTTCTCGAAGAAGGCGACGACGTCTTCGATCACGCGGCAGTCGAAGTACGCGTCGTCGGAGTTGATCCAGCCGATGATCTCGCCGCTCGACGCCCGGAACGCCTTGTTGATCGCGTGCGACTGGCCCTCGTCGGGCTCGCTTCGCCAGGTGACCGAGTCTCCCGCGGCCTCGAGGATCCCGACGCTGCCGTCGGTCGAGCCGCCGTCCATGACCACGTGCTCGATGTGCGGGTAGGTCTGACACGCCACCGAGCGCAAGTTGTCGGACAACCACTCGGCCTGGTTGTACGAGGGCGTGAGTATCGAGACGAGGGGGCGCTTGTCGGACCGTGCGCTCATCGGTACTCCTCGGGCCAGCGGGAGCGGCGCGTGAGCAGCTGCCGGCGCAGGAGGCCCCGGCGCAGGTCGGGCGGGTGCGAGAAGGCGAGCGGTGGGCGCACCCGCGGTATCAGGAGCGCGCCGGCCACCCGCTGCCGCAGGTAGAAGCGCGTCCGCGTCCGGTCGCCTTGGGGTCCGAACCGCGTGTCGTACGTCCCGGCGAGTCGCTGCGAGTCCGAGGCGTGGACGTCGAGGATGGTGGATGACTTCCGTTCGGCCTGGTGGCGGTCGATAGCGGCGATGCGACCGATGCGCTCGAACCGCGCCCCGCGCGCCTCGAGGCGCAGCCACAACTCGTAGTCCATCGTGAAGTGGAAGCTCTCGTCGAGCATCGGGTCGGAGAGCACGCGGCGGCGGACGAAGGTCGCCGGCTGGCTGATGACGTTCGTGGTCCGCAGCAGTTCACTCGAGAATGGCGGCGCCCAGAGTATCTGGATGAGCCCACCTGCGGCCGTAGTCTGGGCACAGTGGCCGTAGACCACGTCGACCTCGGGGTGCGCCTCGAAGAGCGAGACGACATCTTCGATGACCGAGCAGTCGAAGTACGCGTCGTCGGAGTTGATCCAGCCGATGATCTCACCGCTCGACGCCCGGAACGCCTTGTTGATGGCGTGCGACTGGCCCTCGTCGGGCTCGCTTCGCCAGGTGACCGAGTCTCCCGCGGCCTCGAGGATCCCGACGCTGCTGTCGGTCGAGCCGCCGTCCATGACCACGTGCTCGACGTTCGGGTACGTCTGACACGCCACGGAATGCAGGTTGTCGGACAGCCACTCGGCCTGGTTGTACGAGGGCGTGAGTATCGAGACGAGAGGGCGCTTGTCGGACCGTGCGCTCATCGGTACTCCTCGGCCAGCTCTTCGTACCACTCCAGGTACGAGTCGACCTGCCTGTCGAGCGTGAACCGGTCCCTCACGCGCGCAAGTCCCGACTCCCCGAGCCGGTCCCGCAGTGCGCCGTCGCCGAGCAAAGCCTCCAGTGCGGCAGCGAGTCCCGCGGCGTCCCCTGCGGGAAACATCAGGCCCGACTCGCCGTCCGTCACGATCTCGGGCAAGCCTCCGGCGTCGGAGACGAGCACCGGGGTGCCGCACGCCATCGCCTCGATGGGGGCGAGCGGGAAGCTGTCCGCCAGCGACGGGTGCACGAACACGTCGGCCGCACGGTAGTACCCGGCCACCGCGGCCGGCTCGGTCACGAACGGAACTCCGCGGAACTCGACGCCTGCGGCGGGCGGTGGTCCATCGTAGCCGAGCGCGACCGCGAGGACACCACTGGCCAGGTCGCCGGGCAGGCGGCCGAGCGCCTCGACGAAGGTGTCGAAGCCCTTGAACGGGTTGTCGCGCACCCCTCGTGCGGCGACGAGCAGGACTGCCCGGTCGGGCGGCAACCCGAGCGCCTCCCGCGAAGCGGTCCTGCTGCCCGGTGAGAAGGCTTGCGCATCGACGCCGTTCGGCACCACGCGTCCCTCGCGCTCCCCCGCGAACAGACCGCTCTCCTCGGCCATCGAGAGCAGCCAGCGCGAGGGCGCGGCGATCCTGACTCTGCTCGCGCCCACGGCGTGGTGCTTGACCCGGAAGTTCGCAGCCGTCGCATCCCGCCTGACCGGCACGTACCTGTCGAGGTCGGGACACGACCCGCAGCCACGGCGCCACCCCTCGCACCCGAGAGGATGCGCGCAGTGGCCCGTGAGGAGCCAGGTGTCGTGCAAGGTGAGCACCGTGGGGACGCGCCTCGTCAGCTCCGGCAGCGCGCGGATGTCGAAGTAGCCTCCGTGCAGGTTGTGGAGGTGGAGCACGTCGGGAGGCGCCGGGGGGAGATCGAGCAGCCCGGGAGTCCACGGGAAGTCGAAGTCCTCGTGCCCGCGAGCGACCCGCATCCACCGTGCAGGCTCGGCCGCCACCCGCAGCGCCCGCGACGCCAGACGTGCCGGCCCGGACCCCCGAGCGCCACGCTCCTCGAGGCGCCATGCCGGTCCGAGCTAGGCGCGCGCCCAGGCGCCCCTGCCCGCGTCGCGCGGGATCTGTAACGTGCCCGGCTCCTCGGCGTTGCGGTTACCCACCGCAAGCCATGACTCCTGCCCGCGCTCCAGCAGACGACGGTGCAACGTGAGCGAGACCTTCTCGGCCCCGCCGCCGATCACCGCGGCGTTGACCGAGAGCACCCGCAGCGGCCGCTCGGCGCTCATGCTACCCGCACTCCGCCCCTACCCGCTCCGAGTCCGCGTCGACCATCATCGCGACGAGCTCCTCGAAGGTGACCTCCGGCTCCCAGCCGAGCTTCTCGCGGGCCTTGGTCGAGTCACCGAACAGGTGGTGTACCTCGGCGGGGCGCCAGAACTCCGGGTCCTCTACGACGTAGTCCTGGTAGTCGAGCCCGACACGCGAGAACGCGATCTCGCAGAACTGGCGCACCGAGTGCTCGTGGCCCATCGCGATGACGTAGTCGTCCGGCTCGTCCTGCTGCAGCATCAGCCACATCGCGCGTGCCGAGTCGCCGGCAAACCCCCAGTCGCGTGTCGCCTCCAGATTACCGAGCCGCAGCTCATCAGCCATACCGAGCTTGATGCGCGCGACCCCGTCGGTGATCTTGCGTGTCACGAACTTCAAGCCGCGCCTCGGCGACTCGTGGTTGAAGAGGATGCCGTTGCTCGCGTGCAGGGCGTAG
>SKMN01000012.1 GCA_007121015.1 Coriobacteriia bacterium | reverse complement strand
GCGATTCGAACGACATCAGTTGTCTCTCCTGTACCGTGCGCCTTTCGAGGTCGCACTGCGTTGCAGACGCAGTCGATCCTCATTCGCGACGCACGCAGGCGGCACAGGACAACCGAGTCTTGTTGGGGAAGTGCACGAAGTATAGCACGTATGAGAACCGAGCATCGCGCATGACCGTACGGCGACACGCCTCACGAGGGTTTCGCTCCTTGCCTTCACTGGTACCATCTGGACAGGCTCGGACGATCGCAAGGGGGACCATGGCCGAACCGTGGAAGCGAGCGACGGCGATCTGCACCGCCCTGAACGCTGCGGACCCCTGCCGATGACGCCACGCCTACGTACCGATCTCGCACACCCCTGGCGGGTGTCGCACGCCGCGGCGGCTGACATCCAACGACGTCTCGCCGCTCACGTCGAACTTCACTCGTCACGCGCCACCGAGCCGTTCGAACCGCACATCGCAGCCGGGGTCGACGTCGCGTATACGAAGGACGGCACGCACGCGTGGGCCGTGGCCGTCGCTCTCGACCAGCGCTTCCGGGTGGTCGCCTCTCACGCCGTCCACGGCGAGCCGGACGGCCCCTACGCTCCCGGCTACCTCGCTTTCAGGGAGGGTCGGCTCACGCTGGAAGCACTCCTCGGCCTCGACGTCGAGCCCGACGTCGTATTCCTCGACGGCCACGGCGTGGTGCACGAGCGCGGCCTCGGCCTCGCATCACACATCGGCGTGCTGCTCGATCTCCCCGCCATCGGTGTGCCCAAGACGCCGTTCCACGCCATCGACCACGAGCCAGGTCTGCGGCGAGGCGACTACTACGTGCTCACCAAGGAGTGGGGCGCCGAGGGTGCGTCGATACGCCTGAAGTCAGGCGTGAAACCGGTCTACGTGTCGCCCGGTCACCGGATCGATCTGGACGGCGCCATCGCGCTCGCCCTTGCGTGGTCGAGCGAGCGTCATCGCGTACCCGAACCGCTCCAGCGAGCGCACACGATGTCGGTATGTGCCCGCAACGAAGCGGGAGGTCAGGCTTCGTAGCCCTCGGATGCCATCTGCACGGCGGGCCCGCCGCCGCCCTCTTCCCGCTCCAGCCGTGCACGGACGCGCGGGAGGCTCTCCGGATACTCTCGCTGGACGAACTCGATCATCTTCTCGCGCAGCAGGCAGCGCAGCTCCCATGCCTTTCCCGAGTCGGACGCACTCACTAGCAGTCTGACCTCGAGCGCATCGGAGCGCGCGTCGGTCACCTGCACGGTGGCCACCCGGCCATCCCACAGATCGTTGCCGTCGACGAGCCGGTTCAGCTCCTGCCGTATCGCCTCGACCGGCACGGTGTAGTCCAGGTACAGGAACACCGTCCCGAGGATCTGGGCGGATCGCCGCGTCCAGTTCTCGAACGGCGTCTCGATGAAGTAGGTGATGGGGAGCACGAGCCTGCGCTGGTCCCAGATGCGCACCACGACGTAGGTCAGTGTGAGTTCCTCGATCCAGCCCCACTCGCCCTCGACGATCACCACGTCGTCCAGACGGATCGGCTGGGTGATCGCGATCTGGATCCCGGCGAGGAGCGTCCCGAGCGTCTTCTGTGCCGCAAAGCCAAGGACGATGCCCGCGATACCCGCCGACGCGAGGATGCTCACGCCGATCTGCCGGACCCCATCGAACGTCATGAGCATGAAAGAGGCGGTCGCCACCACGACCACCGCGTAGAGCACCTTCTCGAGCACGTGCACCTGTGTGTGGGCCTGGCGAGCGGCCAGATTGTCCGTCGTGTCGAATTTGTGGCCCGCGAGGAGCAGGTCGCGAAGGACCTGTATGAGGCTGATGAACAAGTATGCGATGGCCGCTATGAACAGCAAGCTCGTGAGGTGTCCTATGATCCCCACGGCGCGCGGAGGCAGCTGAAGCGACGGCACGACGATGCTGATGACGAGCAGCGGGAAGATGAGCCTGTTGGGCTTGCGGGAATACCGTATGGCCCGCTCGGCCCACGGCGTACGCGCCTTGGGGGCGACCTTCCCGAGGATCGCATACGTGATCGCGTGCACCACGATGCCGACGACCACCGCAGCAAGCACGAGCCCCACCGAGATGGCGACATCCCGCCACGTCGTGAGCCCCCACAGCATGCCGGTCACAGGTTCCATGTGTCATACCTCCATGAGCGATCGCTCGTGTACAGCTATCAGATGCAGTCCGGGTTGTGGATACCCGGTCGCGCCTTCTAGACTCAGGCCTACGCCCCTACGATCACACGGAGGCAGCGTGGCCTGGAGCCTTCTCGTACTTGGATTCGTCATCGGCTCGAACAACTTCGCGGTCGCACTCGCGCTCGGAGCCCACGGGCAGCGCGAGCGCCGCGGCCGCGTGGTCCCGGTGTTCGGAGCATTCGAGTTCGCGATCCCCCTCCTCGGTATCTGGCTCGGTGCGACGGTCGCCGAGCGCATCGGCACTATAGCGGGCACGATCGGCGCCGTCCTTATCGTGACGCTCGGCGTGTGGACCATCGTGGCAGGGACCCGCTTGCACGAACACTCCGACGCACTCGCCTCCCAGATCACGAGCTGGCGTGGGACCATCCTACTTGCGGCCGGACTGAGCTTCGACAACCTCCTCGTCGGATTCAGTCTCGGACTCGCCAAAGCGAACCCGCTCCTCGTCGCCTCGACCATCGCTGTGTTCGCCGTGGCGTTCACGCTCCTCGGACTCGAGATCGGGAACGCGTCGCGGCGCCACTGGGAGCGCCGCGCGAAGATCGTCTCGGGGGCACTCCTTATCGGTATCGGCGTAGCCGCAGGCCTCGGCTGGCTCTAACGCCTCACTGCACCGGCGGACGCTCGCCTATCGGCACGTATGTCCGACGAGGCCCCACGGCCTTGTAGGCGGGCCTGATGATCTTCCCGCCGGTCGCGATCTCCTCGATCCGGTGCGCGCACCACCCCACCACGCGCGAGATGGCGAACAGCGGCGTGAACAACTCTTGCGGGATACCGAGCATCTTGTACACGAAGCCCGAGTAGAAGTCGACGTTCACGCTGACACCCTTGTACATCGTGCGGTGCTTCGCGATCGTCTGAGGCGCGAGCCGTTCGACGCGCTCGAACAACTCGAACTCCGGCTCGAGGTCCTTCTCGCGGGCGAGCATCTCCGCGTACTGCTTGAGGATGACCGCACGCGGGTCGGAGATCGAGTAGACCGGGTGTCCCATACCGTAGATGAGGCCCGCCTTGTCGAAGCGCTCCTTGTTCAACACGCCGAGGAGGTATGCCTCGATCTCGTCCTCGTCCTGCCAGTCGCGCACCCTCTTGCGCAGGTCCTCGAGCATCTGCAGCGCCTTGATGTTGGCGCCACCGTGCCGGGGACCCTTGAGCGACCCCAGCGCGGCCGCGACCACCGAGTACGTGTCCGTACCGGTCGACGTGACGACGCGGGTCGTGAACGTCGAGTTGTTGCCGCCACCGTGCTCGGCGTGGACGACGAGTGCGAGGTCGAGCAGCGTGGCCTCGAGCTCGGTGTACTTGCTGTCCGGCCGTAGCATGTGCAGGAAGTTCTCGGCGGTGGAGAGCTCGGGGAGCGGGCGGTGCATGACAAGGCTGCGGCCGTGTACCGCATCGAGATACGCCTGGTACGCGTAGACGGAGAGCATCGGCATCTTGGAGATGAGGTGCAGGCTCTGCCTCAGCACGTTGGGGATCGACAGGTCCTCGGCTCGCTTGTCGAGCGTGTAGAGGGAGAGCACGCTACGCGCAAGCGCGTTCATGACGTCGTTACTCGGCATGTCCAGGATCGCGTCGTGGACGAATTGCCGGGGAAGCTTCCGGTACGAGGCGAGCGTCTGCTCGAACTCATGGAGCTCGGTTGGATCGGGCAGGTCCCCAAAGAGCAGGAGGTAGGATATCTCCTCGAAGCCCTGACGCCCGCCTGACGCGAACCCATTGACGATGTCGGTGACCTCGATGCCCCGGTAGAGCAGCTCTCCAGGCGCCGGGTGGCTCGTACCTGTGTCGGTCGAGTAGCCGATGACGTCGCCCACCTGGGTGAGCCCCGCTACGACTCCTCGACCTGACTCGTCCCGCAGGCCGCGTTTCACGTCGTGCTTGACGAAGTACTCCGGATCGAAACCGCTATTGGCTTCGGCGATCCGGCTCCACCTCTCCAGGTTGGCATCGGTCTTCGGCATTCTCACTCCCTATCGGTTCGCTATCGCACCCGCACTCGCGCCGCACACCACCGCCTACACTGGCCGGAACTGAGGCGCCGCGATACGGCGGTCGCTCCAGGCGGTCTCGCAGCAGCCGCACCTCATGGGTCCGGTGCGGGTGTTCGATCAGAGCGGGGAGCCGTCGACGAACGAGCCGCTCGGCCCCCGGTACAGGCACTCGACGCGTACAGTATAGTCTAACCGTGAGTATCGATATGCAAACTGCGGTACCACACGTTCATGCTCTCCACACGACCGCAGATCCCCGTGTTGTTGACGAGCGTCCCGCCGAACCCGTAGCCGCGCCGCGCGAACACAACATTCATGCTGGCCGAGGTCGCCCGCGCGATCGTGTATGCGGTCGCGCAGCCACGAGCGGCTGCCTCGGTCTCCAACGCGTGGAGCAGCGACGATGCAAGCCCCCGGCCGCGCCGGGCAGGAGCGGTGGCGAAGTCGGTCATCTCACAGCTTGCGGTGGCCACATCGATCTCCGCGGATGCGGCGGCAACGATACGCTCTTTCTCGCTCACGACGGCGAACACGGTGCCTTCGCTCATCGCATCCGCAAGAAATCCGGGATCGTCGATGTCGAACGGGTAGCTCTCGAACACCTCGGCATAGAGCCGGGCGATCTCGTCCACCTCGGTCGGACCGGCGACGCGCACGTCGACCGGCGGAGAGGTGGCACCGTCGTCGACCTGAGAATGCACGTTGGCGACGGCACACTCGGCCAGCACCTGCTCCAGGCGTGCGCGGTCGCCTCCCCGAGCACGCTCCGGATCGACGAAGCGCGAGCAGAACAGCAGCTCGTCGTCACGGTCGGCGAGCGGGACCCGTGCTTCGACCGCGAAGCCCGCCGCCTGGAACGGCTCGAGGGCCTCCGTGGTGATCTTCGCGAACAGCTTGCCGTAGCCGTGCTCGCGGGCAAGCCGCTCGAGCACGGCTACATCGGAGGCCGCGTCGGGACCTGCCTTCACGAGGTAGGCTCGGTCGCTCGCCGTCCCGTGATGCACGAGCGCGCCGCCGATGGGTTCCGTGCGGTCGCGTGCGACGGCACATGCGGTCGCGTCACTCATCGGCGGACACTCCCTCGCGGCGCTGGTGCCGCTCGTTGGTGCTCGGCACGAGCGCTTCGACCGGGTCGCACTCACGCATCAGTCCGGCGACCCCGCTCGACTCGTGGCCGCGGCAGCCTGCGGCGACCGAGCGCTCGCAGTCGTCGCACTCCTCGTTGCACGCTGCGCGCTTGTAGCGATCCGGCTCGCGATACGTGCAGATGACGCCCTCGTAGTTGCGCAGCACGACCCTGTCCGATGCCCACGACACGATGTAGTTGGGCATTACCGGGATCTTGCCGCCCCCGTGCGGGGCGTCCACGACGTACGTAGGTACCGCGAACCCGCTCGTATGACCTATGAGGCTCTCGACGATCTCGATGCCTTTACCGACCGGCGTGCGGAAGTGCGAGAGTCCTTCAGAGAGGTCGCACTGGTAGAGGTAGTACGGTCGCACGCGGTTGGCGACAAGACGCTGGACGAGCCGCAACATGATGCGCGAGCAGTCGTTGACGCCTGCGAGGAGCACCGTCTGGTTGCCGAGGGGTACGCCCGCGTCTGCGAGCCGCGCAAGGGCCTCCTCGGCATCAGGCGTGAGCTCCTTGGGATGGTTGAAATGCGTGTTGAGCCATACCGGCCGATGGCGCCGAAGCATCTCGCAGAACTCGTCGGTGATGCGGTACGGGAGCACCGCTGGCATACGGGTACCGATCCGCACCACCTCGACGTGCTCGATAGCGTCGAGCGCCGAGAGGATCTCGTCGAGGCGGTCGTCGGAGAGCATGAGCGGGTCGCCGCCGGACAGCAGCACGTCGCGCACGCCCGGCGTGGCGCGGATGTAGTCGAGCGCGTCCGCGAGCTCTTCTGTCGTCGGGACGCAGTCCCTGTCTCCCACGGTGCGCTTCCGCGTGCAGTGGCGACAATACATCGAGCACGTGTTGCTCACGCGGAAGAGCACCCGGTCAGGATACCGATGTGTGATGAGCGGTACCGGACTGTCCTGGTCTTCGGCGAGCGGGTCGAC
This sequence comes from Coriobacteriia bacterium, assembly GCA_007121015.1. Lineage (GTDB taxonomy): Bacteria > Actinomycetota > Coriobacteriia > Anaerosomatales > SLCP01 > SLCP01. The sequence goes on along the minus strand of SKMN01000012.1, from coordinate 58,130 downwards.
CATGTCGTGCTCCTCGACGACGATCTCCTCGTCTGACGGGAGCGCCTGCCGGAACACAGGGTCGTTTCGGAAGTCGCCGGTGTCGATGAGCGAGAGGTAGTACGGGGTCACCGACAACGGGAACTGCTGGAGTGTCTCCTCGAGCAGTACGCGCTCGGCCGCATCGAACTCGATGCCGAGCGCCTCCTCGACAGCGTCGAGGGTCGTAAGCGAGTTACGGAGCTGCCATCGCCAGTCCCGCCAGCGGGCGGGGTCGTCGGCGCCTTCGATGCGCGCGGCGACGGCTTCGAGCCGGGTCTCGTGTATACCCACAGCTATAGGGCCTCCCAAAGGCCGGGGACAGGGCTCGGGCGCACACGTCTACCCCGAAATGTGCACCCTTGAGTCCCTTCTATCATAACAAACGGGTGCGAACCGGGCCTTTACAGCCCGTTCCTAGCGCCCGTCCGGGCCGAAGAAGCGGATCCCGACCCCCATCGAGATGACCATGAGAGCTGCGGTGATGCCGAGCACCGGCCACGGGCCAAGCTGCACGATGAGCGGCACGGAGATCGCGGTGAACAGCCCGCCGCCCACGAATGGCTCGAAGAGGAGTTGCTTGTAGCCGAAGCCCTCCATCGCCTTCGTGCGGCCATCGGGGTCGACCATCCGTACGAGGAGCAGACCGGTCACGGTCATGCCGGTCGACTGCCCGAAATCCGCCAATCCCCGCTGATAAGGGTGGTCCGGGACGATGCGCGGGGCAAGCACCAGCAATGCGACGACGCTCCAGGTGAGTCCGGCTACCGCCAAGATGAGCAGCGGCGCGATGTTGTCCCCGAGCACCGCGAGCGAGAGTGTGCCGAGCGCCGTGACGATGACGAGATCGAGCGAAGCGCCGGAGACGCGGTTCACGAGTGCGCGATCGACGTGCGGTCCCGCGTCGCCGAGCCGGGTGAGCCCGATCTGGAGGGCCAGACCCCCGATCATCGCGAGCGGGAAGAGCGGGATATGGCGGAACAGCTCGAGTCCGTCATCGCGCGCCCACGTCGCGGCCTCGAGCGCGATGAGCCCCTGCTGCAGCAGCCAGCCGAGCGCGATGGCCACGGCGATGAGCCCGAGGTGCACCGAGAGCGGATCGATCGCGACGTCCTCGTGAGGATCGCCCTGATCATGCTCGCGCTCGTCGAACTCTCCGAGCGACTCCGCCTCCTCTTCCGCAGGCATCCCGTCGCCCTCGATCAGCTCGCGGTCGATCCGCCCGGTGCGAAGACCCCAGTTGATGATCGCGAGCCCCGAGAGCACTCCTGCGACGAGCCCGAACGTCGCGAGCCCGAGCGCGAGATCGGAGCCCTCGGCGAAATCGAACTCCGCGAACGTCGACTCGAGCGCGGCAGCCGTGCCGTGGCCACCCTCGAAGCCGATCTCTATGAGCGCCCCGGCTGCCGGGTTCATCCCAAACACCGGCTGCAGGACCGCGATCGCCAGCAGGATGCCCACGACGTACTGCCCCCACGCCATGCTCTGGCCGAGCGCGACCTGCGGACCGGCGATTCGGATGATGTCGCGCAGCGGCGGGATCCTCTTGCCGAGGAAGAGCGCGGCGAACACCACGTTGATGAGGAGTCCAGGTATCGCCGACCACACGTCGAGCACGCTCTCTGGAACGAGCCCGCCCGCAAAGGGGTCGCCCCACTCCAGCGACGTCGCGAGCGCACCGAGCACCTGCGGCCCGATGAGCAGCGCCGCGATGCCGGCGATGACCGAACTCGGGATGAAGAGCGTCCGAAACACCTTCACATGCCGGTGAGCGACCTTCGCCGCCACCACGAACCCCGTCGCCCACCCGAGCGCTATCAGTGTCTGCGCGACTCCCATGTAGGTGTGTATTACCCAATGCGCGCGATTGCTTGTGCCGGATGACGTCGACGAGCTGCGCAGGTGCAACGTGTGCTCAACGGGTATGAGCACCGTAGACGACTGTGGCTGAGCCAGTATGAGGGAGGCCTGACGGGAGTTTCCGCCAAGGCTTGAGGAGGCCGACAGTGAAGGCCGTGCAGGCATCGGTGGCGCTTTTCGCGTTCTGGCTCGTCCTGACCGGATCGATCGCTGCAGCCGACCTGGTCACGGGACTCGCCTTATCCAGCCTCCTCGGCGTACTCGCGGCACGGCTGTTGTGGACAGACGACGCCCCCCTGCTCACTCTCGGACACACATCCCGACTGCTGCTATTCGTCCCCTACCTGCTCGCACACATGCTTCTCGCAGCGACACATGTTGCCCGCATCGTCCTCGACCCTCGCATGCCGTTGGCCCCGGTGACGGTCGAACACCGCGCCAGATTCGAGCGCGAGGTTTCGCGTGTCGCGTACGCGAACTCGATCGGCATGACGCCAGGTGCGGTGGTGATCGACGTAGAAGACGACCGATTTCTCATCCACTGTCTCGACGCCAGCTTCGCCGATGACATCTCGCGCGGTGATCTTGCGCGACGAATCTCCCGCATCTTCGAGGAGTGACGACCTGTGGTAACGCTCGTATGGGGCCTCGGGATATTCCTGCTCGTCAATGCATTCGCGTGTCTCTGGCGGGCCACAACGGGCCCAACGGTGGTGGACCGCGTACTTGCCGTGAACATCATCGGTACCAAGACCCTCGTCCTACTCGTGGTCCTGGCGATGGCTTTCGGCAGGGACATGCTTCTCGATGTCGCACTCGTCTACGGGTTGTTGAACTTCGTCATCACCATCACTGCCAGCCGCTTTCTCGAGACCGGACGTCTTGCTGGTGATTGGTCATGATCGGTGTCGGCGACATCCGCTTCGCGACGATCGTCGTCCTCGCTGCCGCCGGAGCGGCCTTCTTCCTGCTCGGGACGGTGGGGCTGCTGCGACTACCCGACTTCTTCTCTCGCGTACACGCGGCCACGAAGTGCGACACGGTGGGCGCCGGCCTGCTGCTCACTGCTCTCATCGTCCTCAACGGGGCAGAGCCCTCCACCGCAAAGATCATCGTCCTTGCTGGCCTCGTGCTGCTCTCCAGCCCCACTACGGGGCACGCACTGGCACGAGCTGCTCACCGCACAGGATTGGTCCCCTGGCATGCCGAGGAGGAGTGAGTCATGAGCCTGACCTTCGACATCTTCCTGCTTCTCTACCTGATCGCGGCAGCGCTGGTGGTCGCGCGTGCCAAAGACCTCCTCGCCGCGTCGATCGTCTTCTCCTCCTACGGTCTCGCGCTGTGCCTGCTGTGGCAGTATCGCGGGGCACCGGACGTGGCGATGACCGAAGCGGCGGTCGGTGCCGGCATCACGACCGTTCTCTTCCTCGTAGCCATCGGCCGGACGACGAGGCGAGAGAAGTGAGGAGGCCCATCGCCATATCCCTCGCCTTTCTCGCTGCTGTCCCTCTGCTGGCGGGAGTAGCAGGACTTCCAGTCCACGGCGATCCTTCCGCACCCGTACACACTCACGTGTCGGCACGATACATCGAGCATGGCGTGGAAGAGGCCGGCGCGTCCAACCTCGTGACGGGCGTCTTGTTGAACTACCGTGGACTCGACGCTGCCGGTGAGGTCACGGTGATTTTCACGGCGCTCATCGCCGTACTCGCCGTGCTCACCGTTGCTAGCACGCGAGATGCTGACGCGAGCAACCACGACGGCCGTGTTCGGCGAAGCGATGCGGACAGGCGACATCCCGATCATCCGGTGAGCCCCATCGTGCACTTCGTCGTGCGGCTCATCGCACCGTTCACAGCCCTCTACGCGGCGTACGTGATACTGCACGGTCACGTGACCCCGGGTGGTGGGTTCCAGGGCGGTGCCATTCTCGGCGGGCTGTTCATCGCCCTCACCATGGTGCTCGGCAAGGAACGGACCCGACCGCTCGTACGCCCGGTTCTCGCCCCGTGGATGCAGGGTGCGGCGGTACTCACGTTCGCTGCGGTTGGCGCCGTCGGTGCGCTTTTGACCGGAGTCTACCTGGGCTTCCCTGTCGACCCCTCGCTCCGCATCGTTCGCGACCTCATGCTGATCGCTCTCGAGGTCGGAATCGCCCTGGGTGGCGCTGCCGTCCTCGCCATGATCTTTCTGCAGATGGAGGCGAGCTGATGCTCACTGCCCTCTGGCACAACATCGACTACGTGGCCTCGGTAGTGCTCTTCTGTATCGGGTTGTACGTGGTCATCGCTAAGAACAACCTCATCAAGAAGTTCCTCGGCTTGAACATCATGGAGACTGCGGTGTTCGCCTTTATCATCGCGCTCGGAGTCATCGAGGACGGCCAACCGCCCATCATGACCGGCGATGCTCACGGTCCGTTCGCAAGCCCGTTGCCGCAGACGCTCGTGCTGACAGGCATCGTGGTCGCCGTCTCGACGACGGCGCTTGCGCTCACTCTCATCATCCGCGTCTATCGCCGTTTCGGGACCATCGAGGCGGACGAACTGAGGGAGCTGGAGTAAGTGCACCTCTGGCCTCACTGGCTCGCGCTCATCGTGCTGACGCCGCTCGTCGGAGCGGCGCTCACTCCCGTCGTAGCCCTGATCGACCGTCGGACACCGACGTGGTGGGCACTCAGCACAATGACGGTCACGTCGTTCGCCGCGACCATGCTTGTGCTGCGCATCTTCCATGAAGGGCCGTTCTCGTATGTCCCTGGAGGATGGACCGCCCCGTACGGCATCGAGTTGCATTTCGACGAGTTCAGTGCGGTCGTCGGCGTCATCTGTCTCGTAGGCTGGCTGGCGGTCCTCTTCTCCAGCCGATACACCGACTCGTTGCCCGAGTTCGCGCGAGGCCGCACGCCCTACTACTACACGCTACTCCTGCTCAATTGTGGCGGGATGATCGGCTTCACCGTCACGGGCGACCTCTTCAACCTCTTCGTCTTCATGGAGGTCCTCTCGCTTTCCGGGTACGCGCTCGTAGCCGTGGGAGGGGAACGCATCGCCGAGATGGCCGCCTTCAAGTACCTGCTCATGGGTGCTATCTCGTCGTTACTCGTGCTGTTCGCGATAGGGTTTCTCTACGGCATCACCGGCACTCTCAACATCGCCGACGTGACCGCGCGGCTTCATGGATTCGAGGGACCCACTGCACCTGCGGCAGTCGCACTCGGCATGCTGGTCGTCGGCTTCGCCACGAAGGCGGCGGTCTTCCCGCTTCATGTCTGGCTGCCGGATGCCCACGCTGCCGCACCGAGCCCGGTGAGTGCGGTGCTATCAGGACTCGTGGTGAAGGTCGGGGTCATCGGGATGATCCGTGTGTACCGGATCTACTACGGCTCAGGCATGTTCGACCTCACCGTGCTCAACCTCGTCTTGATATGGCTCGGTGCGATATCGATCGTGATGGGCGCGTTCTTCGCAGTCTTCCAAGACGACGTGAAGCTCATGCTCGCCTACTCGACCATATCCAACATCGGCTACATCGTCATGGGTCTCGGACTTGCAACCACCTATGGCGTCATCGGCGCAAGCGTGCACATCTTCAACCACGCCCTGATCAAGGCGACGCTCTTCTTCGCCGTCGGCGCGATCATCTATCGGACCGGATACCGCACCCTGACCGACCTGCGAGGTGTGGGACGGGCCATGCCTCTGACCGCGGTGGCGCTCTCTGTCGGGGCCATCTCCATCGTCGGCATCCCGCCAACCGCCGGCTTCTTGTGCAAGTGGTACATCGCCCTCGGCGCCTTCCAGGCCGATCGGCCCTTCTTCGGGTTCGTGCTCATCTTCGGGGCGCTCCTCATCTTCATCTACTACATCAGGATGGTGAACGCGTTTTACTTCCGAGAGCCGGTTCATGCCGAGGTGGCCGAGGCGAAAGATGCCCCCGTGTCGATGCTCCTGCCCACATTGGTGCTCGCGAGCCTCTGCCTGATCATGGGCATCCTCGGCCGCGTACCCCTCACATTCATCGAGCCCGGGGTCGCTCGACTCCTCGCCCCGCTGGGAGGCTGAGATGGAAGTAGTGGACATCCGGCCGCTGCTCGCACCCGCGATGTCCTTCGCCTGCGCCGGCATGGTCTTTTTGTTCGGCCGCAAGACGCATTGGCGCCGTTTCTGGATGCTGTCTGCCGCAACCATCAAGATGCTCATCGTGCTGTCCATGCTGCCCGGATCGCTTCAGGGCGTCGTCTACACGTTCGATCTTGTCGACTTCACAGGTGGCATCGGTCTTGGATTCCGTGCCGACGCCCTGGGGATGTTCTTTGCTCTCGTCTCTTCGAGCCTGTGGGTGGCGACGACCGTCTACGCTATCGGCTACATGAGAGAGGATGAGAAACGCGTCCGCTTCTTCGGATTCTTTGCGCTGTGTGTCTCCACGACGGTGGGCATCGCGTTCGCCGAGAACCTCCTGACCTTCTTCCTTTTCTACGAGATGCTTACCATCTGCACCTATCCCCTCGTGATCCACTACGAGACGCCTGAGGCACTGAGTGCGGGGCGGGCGTACCTGACGTACACGCTTATCGGAGGGGCCTTCGTGCTCGTAGGAACGGTGATGGTGCACGACGCTACCGGCACGATCAGCTTGGGTCATCCGGGCATCCTGGACGCCGGCATAGGCACTGGTAGGCTCGGGTTCATCTTCGGTTTGCTCGTGATCGGGTTCGCGACCAAGGCAGCGCTGATGCCGCTGCATGGCTGGCTCCCCCGAGCGATGGTGGCCCCTACGCCGGTCAGCGCACTGCTGCACGCAGTGGCCGTGGTGAAGGCCGGGGCATTTGGCATCGTGCGCACGGTCTACAACGTGTTCGGTGTCGACCTGTTGGACGGTCTGGGATTCACACTCCCCCTTGCTGCGCTTGCTGCATTCACCATCATCACAGCGTCCGTCATCGCCATCTTCCAAGACGACCTCAAGCGCCGCCTCGCGTACTCGACGATCAGCCAGATCTCCTACATCGTCTTGGCGGCAAGCATGCTCACGCCATTCGCGGCGACCGCGGCGATCGTGCACTTCGCAAACCAAGCACTCGCGAAGATCACCATGTTCTTCGTTGCGGGAGCCATCCAGCGGACCACCGGAAAGACGAACGTCCACGAACTGGCCGGTATCGGCCATCAGATGCCGTGGACGATGGGTGCGTTCACCGTCGCGTCGCTGAGCTTCATCGGCATGCCGCTGTTCGCCGGATTCATCACCAAGTGGTACATCTCACTCGGTGCACTCGAATCGGGGCAGTGGTGGTTCCTGCTCGTGATGATCACGAGCTCGTTGCTGAACGCCGCCTACTTCCTGCCCATCGTGTACCTTGCCTTCTTCAAGCCGGCGCGGGGCGCCGCAGCGCCCATGAAGGAGGCGCGCCCGACGCTCCTCGTTCCGACACTCGTGTGCGCGATATGGGTGATCGCACTTGGAACGACGTCAGAGGTGGCCGGGATGCCGTTCTCGCTCGCCGAGGCTGCCGTGCGCTTCGTCTTTAGGATGTGAGGTGAGGGCCGTGGACGACTCACTGATGTCTTCGACCGCCCCGGTGTTCGCGGTGCTCCTGCCGATCGCCGGCGCCATGCTTGCGCCGATCCTTGGGCGCACGTCCAGGAGTGCCCGAAATGTGGTGTTAGTGGTGGCCTGCGCCGTCACTGCGGCACTCGCGTTCTCGTTCGTACCGGCAACGATGACCGGTGAGATCCGAGAGGCGTACCTGCTACGCGTGACCCCGCAGATCTGGCTGCATCTGCGCGTCGATGCGCTCGGCGTCCTGTTCGGTGCGACGGTGGCCGGCCTCTGGGTGCTCGTGCTCGTCTACTCGCTATCACATATGGCGGACAGTCATCGTCTGAACCGTTTCTACGCGTTCCTCATGTTGTGCCTCGGCTGTATGATGGGCGTCGCCTACGCGGGAAACCTGCTCACCTTTCTGATCTTCTACGAACTCTTCTCGATACTGACCTACCCCCTCATCGTCCACGATGAGACCCCGGCCGCGCTGGCGGCAGGCACCAAGTACATCGTCTACATCCTGATCGGCGGCAGCCTTGTCCTCGTGGGTGTGGTGTTCACCTATTTCGTCGCTGGAGATCAGACACTCACTGCCGGCGGACTTCTTGGCAGCGAGACGGACGTGGGCGTGCTGCGCGCGATCTTCTGGTGCTTCATCGCGGGCTTCGGGGTCAAAGCCGCCATCGTACCCCTGCACGGGTGGGTGCCCGACGCGCACCCGGCTGCGCCGGCGCCCTTCTCGGCGGTGCTGTCGGGCGTGATGGTCGCGGCGGGCACCTTCGGGATAGCACGCGTGGTGTTCCAGGTGTTTGGAATCGAGATTCTCACACATCTAGGCGTGATGCCGTATGTCGCGGCTTTCGCCGCATTCACGGTGTTCTTCGCGGCAGTGCTCGCCGTGAGCGAGGACGGTATCAAGCGCCGTCTCGCGTACTCGACGATCAGCCAGATGGGATACGTGACACTCGGCATCGCCCTGCTGGGCGCGGGCGCGGCGGTCGGAGCACTCGTACACATCACGAATCACGCCTTCATGAAGGGTGCCCTCTTCCTGTGTGCTGGACTCCTGAGCAAGCGTGCGGGCATCCGGAGCGTGAGCGAGATGGCGGGTGTGGCCCGGCGCATGCCGTGGACGATGGCGGCGTTCTCCCTCGCATCGCTCGGCATGATCGGCACGCCCCCACTCGCCGGCTTCATCAGTAAATGGTACCTCGGCCTCGGGATACTCGATGCGGGCCAGCCGTTCTACTTGGCGGTTCTGCTGGGTGGCTCGTTGATAGCGGCGGTCTACCTGTTGCCGATCATCTACAGCGCCTACTTCCGAGAGCCGCCGTCTTCGTCGGCCGAGCGCGACGACACTGAGTCCGAGGCTCCCGCCGGCATGCTCGTTCCCACGATCGTCGCATCGCTCATGACCCTCGCGCTCGGCCTGGCTGCCACCGTGCCCGGCTCCCCGCTTTCACTCGCGCAACTCGCCGTCGACGCCTTCTTCCGCTAGGTCCACCATGACTGGGATCGCCGACATAGCCTCGCACCCCTTACCGGTGCTCCTCGTACTCGGACCACTGTTGGCGGCCGCAGCCGTTCGGCCGCTCGGCAGATGGAGTCCTCGTCTCCGGAACGCATATGTACTCGGCGTAAGCGGGACAACACTGCTCGGAGCGGCCGCCCTCCTCCCGCTCGTCGCAGCGAACCACCGGGTGGGTGCTGAGATCCCGGCGATGATCGGAAGGCTGACGTTCGTAGCCGACCCGTTCGGTATGGTGTTCGCGCTCTTCGCGACGTTCGTGTGGTTCTGCGCCACCCTGTACTCGTTCGACTACCTGAAGCACCACGAACACCGCGACCTGTACCACAGCACGAGCCTCGTCGTACTCGCATCGATGCTCGGTGTCGTGCTTGCCGGCGACCTCGTCACGCTCTACCTGTTCTTCGAGGCTCTCGGACTCGTCGCATTCCTGTTCGTGATCCACGCGCGTACAGCAGAAGCATCACGGGCGTCCGTCACGTACCTGTGGATGACGGTGCTCGGTGGTTTCGCTCTCATCGGCGGCATCTTCCTGACGCAGGCGCTAGGAGGCGACGCCTCGCTCGGCCCACTGCCCCTCTCGGACAGCCCCGAAACACTCCGGTGGATCACGTTCGGCCTACTCGTGGGCGGGTTCGGCGTCAAAGCCGGCATGGTGCCGGTACACGTGTGGCTCCCCGATGCGCATCCGGTCGCACCGGCGCCCGCGAGTGCGCTTCTGTCGGGCGTGATGATCAAGGCGGGCGCATACGGCATCTTCCGCACGGTCAGCGCGCTCTTCCGTCCCGAGGTCGTCGCCGACGTGTCGGAACAGCTCTGGCACATGACCGCCTCGTTCGGACTTACGGTGCTCTGGCTCGGCATAGCCACGATGGCGATCGGCGTCGTACTCGCCCTTGGCCAGCACGACGCCAAGCGGATGCTCGCCTACCACAGCGTGAGCCAGATGGGGTTCATCCTTGTCGGCATAGGCGCCGCCGGCTATATAGGGCTCGAGGGCGCCATGGGGACCGCCGGTGGACTCTTCCACGCCGCAAACCACGCACTCTTCAAGAGCGCGCTGTTCCTCGGTATCGGGGCGGTCGTCTACCGCACCGGACGGAGCGATATGTATGAACTCGGCGGACTGTGGCGCAAGATGCCGTGGACCTTTGCGTTCATGCTGGTCGCCGCCGCGGGCATCACGGGCGTGCCGCTCTTCAACGGGTTCGTGAGCAAGTGCCTCGTCCACCACGCGCTCGAGCAGGCCTACGAGGTCCAGCACCTCGCATCGCTCGACATCGCCGAGAAGATATACCTCGTCACCTGCGGTGGCACCGCGTGCTCGTTCATCAAGCTGATAGGTCTCGTGTTCTTCGGGAAACCGGAGCGCGAGTACGGACCCGAAGTCGCAGACCCGCCGCCGAGGATGCTCGTCGCGCTCGGCATACTTGCGGCCGCGATCGTCGTCCTCGGCGTGAGGCCCGGACTTCTCCTGAAGGGACTGCTGGGACCCGGCCTGATTGCGTGGGCGCTCCCCGCAGACGGGCTCGACTACTACCTCGATGTGTACTTCCTAAGTCCCGCCGACCTCATGTCGACGGTGATCGCGTTCGCGATCGGCGCTGTAGCCTACGCCATAGGTATGCGGTTCGGCCTGTTCCACCTGCGCGCCCCCTCCTGGTTCGGCGTACACTATTGGTATCGCGCCTTCGCGAACGGCTTCATCGACTGGTCGTCGTGGGCGGGCCGTGCGCACCGCGCCTACCTGGATGCGGTTTCTCGTTCCGTCCGCAACGCGCTACTCGGGATTCGTTCGCTGTGGCACCTCCTCGAGAGGGACATCGACCACCTCGCTGTTGTCGTCGCCGCCGGCACGCCTGGAATCAAGGGGCGGCACTTCGTTAGAACCGCCCATGCCGCGCTTGACAGGGAGCGCGAGGTGACCGTGCGCTACGCGGTGACGAAGGCCCACACCTGGCTCCAGAAACGCGATGACTTCAGTGCTCAACGTGCTCACGAGACACTGGAAGCCGTCCGGGACATAGCGGCACACATGACCAGGCGTCAGCACGGGCAGCGCACACGGGCTCTCGCAGAGATGGTGCGATCCGGCGAGGTAGAGGCTGTCCGGCGTGGATTCGAGCACGCGCTGCACGACATCCGGGTGTTCCGCAGTGAGGTCGCCCACACCGCTCTCGAACTGGCCGAACAACGCATGTGCGGACTCGACGTCGTCGATCAGATGTCCGCCGCGGTCGACCGCCTGTCCGAAGAAGAGCGGTTCGACCAACGGCTCCGCACCGCCAGGCACCATCTACCCCCTACCCACCCTGGCGTCCACGACTCTCTCGGCGAAGGTGTAACTCGCGCCACCGGCGCACTGGGCCGGTTGCGAGTCCGCTGGTTCGGCCGGGTGGAAGCGTTCCTACGCTGGGGTATCGAGCTCGTACGGCTTGTCATCGAGGCGGCCACCGAAGAACATTCGCGCTGGTCCGTTCCTCAGCAGATCGACCCCGACACAGTACTCAAGACCCGGCGACAGATCCAGCGATACGCGCGCGACACGAGTCTTGGTATCGCAGCGATCGTGGTCGTGTTCCTTCTCGTGATGACCGCTATAGTCGCCGGTTCGGGCCGATGAAGAGCCGTCGTTTCGCCTACCGTTGAGCCGCCCTCGTTCTCGCCCCGGCCCCGGCTCGGTGACAGAATGGCAACGCCATCTGGCGGTGGCTGACCTCCGCATCCTATGCTCGGCGTGCAACGACGGCTCCTGCAACCGACATGAGGCGGGCAGGCGTGTGAAAGGCACTGCGATGGGAAGCATCATGGAACTTCTTCAGATCGGCGGCGGCGTCATCCTGTGTGCGGGGTACGTCCCTCAGATCCGGCGCATCATCACCACGCGCTCGGCCCACGACCTCAGCTTGTCGATGTGGCTCAGCGTCTTTGCAGGCCTCCTCGCGATGGAGGTCTACGCCGTCCACCTGCTTCTCACCACCGGGACCATCGCCGTACTGTTCACCAACAGCGTGAGCCTGCTGTTCAGCGTCGCCATGGTGAGCCTCATCCTCACGTACGGTGCCCGCCCTGCCGGGATGCGCCTGCTTTCGCTCCCCCGGGCCGTGCGCACCGGCGCGACACCTGCCGTCTCGCTCGCCGAGGTCGAGCACGCTGCCTGATTCAGCGATCCCACATGATGTAGCACGCCCCGGAACGGGAACACTCCCTCTATGACGGTGAATCGGCCCGAGAGGTGATCGGTATGGACATGAACGTGTATCGAGAGCGCATCGACGAGTACAAAGACCGTATCCCGGAGATACGGGAGCGCATAGACGAGTGGCGCGAGGAACTGCCGGAGCCCGAGGTCATCGAGACTGCAGCGGGTGCGGCTATGTTCGGACTGGGAGCAGTCGCCGCTGTGTGGACGTCGCTCAGCGGCCGGCGGGGCATGTGGGCGTGGTTCCTTCCTGCGGTGTTGCTCACCGGTGGAGCGTCCCTCCTCATCGCTGGAGCGCTTCAGATCCGAGAAGAGCGGATCGAGGTCGCCGAGGAGACCGTGCGGGCGGAACTCGGACGTCTCGACCCCATCGCCCGCGCCAAGGTGATGAAGGACATCGCCGAGGAGCAGCTTTCAGTCCTTGCGCGCAAGAGTGATGCCGAGGCATAAGGAAGCCAACGGTGGCACATCGGATCGGACGGCAGGCCTATCGGCGGCGTGCCGCACTCGGCATAGCCGTGTACCTGGCGCTCGTCCTCGCTCCGGTCTCGCTCATGCTCCTCTCGCCGCTTGAACCTGGCCGCGAGTTCTTGCGTGAGTTCGCGGTGGCGCTCGGGTTCGTAGCGGTAGGTATCCTCGGCACGCAGTTCGCCATATCCGCCCGTGTGGGCCGCCTCAAGGCACCCTACGGGATCGATGCCGTGTACTATTTCCACCGGCGGATGGCCTTCGTCGCGCTCGCACTCGTGCTCACGCATCCGATACTTCTGTTCGTGGTGACCCCGGATCGTGTCGAGCTGCTCAACGTGATCACGGCACCATGGTCGGCACGGTACGCGGTGGCGACCGTGTTGGGTGTGGCCGGCATCGTCGCGATCTCGGTATGGCGCCGTGAGGTTCGTCTGCGCTACGAACTGTGGCGGTTCAGCCACGGCCTCGGTGCCTTGACCATCCTGGTTCTGGCGGCACTCCACACGTTGAACACCGGGGTCTACACGAGCGACTGGAAGACGCATGCATTCGTAGCGTACGCGGCGATATGGGTCGGGACGCTCGGCTACATCCGGGTCGGTAAACCGCTCCGGCAGCTCCGCAACCCATACCGCGTGACCGAGGTGCGGCAGGAATCACCCGACGTGTGGACGCTCACGTTCCGTCCGGACGGTCATCCGGGTATCCGGTTCAGGCCCGGTCAGCATGCATGGGTCACCATCGGCCGCTCCCCGTTCTCACTCACCGAGCACCCCTTCTCGTTCTCGTCCAGCCCCGATCGCGAGCACGGCGGGTTCGACATGACCATCAAGGAGCTCGGCGACTTCACATCGAAGATCGGCGAGTATCCTCCCGGCACAATGGCGTACGTCGATGGCCCCTTCGGGGCGTTCACCACCGACCGCCACACGGCAGATCGCTACGCGTTCATCGCCGGCGGCGTCGGCATCACGCCGATCATGAGCATGATCCGTGACGCCGCCGAACGCGGTGACCCGACACCGATGGTCCTCGTGTACGGCGCCGCTGCGAAGCAAGACCTCGTCTTCTCCGGGGAACTCGATGAACTGTCCCAGAGACTGGATCTCGAGATCACGTACGTCCTCGAGAACCCCCCGGAAGGATGGGACGGCGAGGTCGGCGTCATCACCGACGATCTCCTCAAGAGAGCCATAGACGATGTCGACGCCTACGAGTATCTCATCTGTGGCCCACCCGCGATGATCGACGGCGTAGAACGTGCACTGGGAGAGATGGGCGTCGATCGGAAGCTACTCCACTACGAACGCTTCGAGATCGCCTAAGGGGGCCCGATGCGCCACCGTTACGCGGACATGCTGGTCGTGGCGACCGTCACTCTAGTCCTCGCCGTCTCGTTAGGCGTGGCGCTCGTGCGCACGATGTGAGGTCACTCTCCACTCGCGACGAGGGTGTCAAGACGCTCCCTCCAGACCGGCCGTGTCCACGTGAGTGTGTTTCCGAGAATCACGAGCCGCACGACCGAGGCGGGGGCTTCACCGGCGCGTCGATGTCGCGTTCGTCCGGCTCGGGTCGTGCCGGGCGGTCCTCTCCTACCGGCATCACTCCCGCGACCGCTGCCCCGACGCTCAACGTCGAGCCCTCGAGGGCATCCGGGGTCGCGGGACGGTCCGGCTCGACCTCATCGGCGCATATCTCGTCCTGCGCGCCCGGTTCGTCCGTCTCGCCGCGCCCTTGTGGCCGCTTGCGCGCATCGCCGTGGCCCCGGCGAGAGGAGTCCCGCTCCTCCCGCCCACTGCGCTTCGCGACACCCATGTCGATCAGACCTTTCGTCGTGCCTTCTGCAGGACGTGGCCATTGAAGGGAAGCCTCGTCCGCGAACGGCGGGACCGGACGCCAGCAGACAGCGTGCGACCCCGCCCCGGACGTCATCCACGTCCCTCATCACGCGGTACGGAACGTGCCGCAGTCCGCATGCCCGCTGTGCGGCATCATCGTCACGGCCGCTGCGCGGCAGTCGTCCGATGTGTTGAACGCGCATTCGCTGATCGCGCATCCTGAGATCATCGGCTCGATCGACGAGCGCTCCACCGGAGCTGTCGTGTACATGTCGCACTTGGGGTGGTCGGAGCCCACCTCGACGTTCGGAGCGCTGCAGCAGCGCTCATCGTTGTACGAGCAGTCGAGTGCCGAACAGGTCAGCACGTGGCCCTCTAGTACCTTCGCCATAGTTGCACCTCCCTTCACGATCGGAGCACGCATTCCTGAGCAGAGCGATGCCCAAGTCCGCTTCTTGGGCGGCCTCGCACGGCATCACTCGACGGTGACGGTACCTATCATCCCAGGGTGGATCGTACACTCGTACTCGTAGATACCGGGCTCATCGAAGGTGTGCGTGAATGTAGCTCCCGGAGCGATATTCCCGCTGCTGAACGTTTCGCCGACCACGGTATGGATCACCGCGTCGTCATTCGCCCACGTCACACTCTCTCCCACCGTGATGGTCACGTTCGAGGGCTGGAACGTCGATCCCGCCATCCCGACCGTGACATCACCCGGGACCACGTCCTCGACGTCGATGTCTGCGTCGGGAGCGCACCCGAGGGGAAGCAGCAACACGGCCCCCACGAGTGCGACGATGATAATAGAAGTGAGCTTCATAGCGATCACCCGTTTCATGCCACGCACTACGGCCGTAAGGTACAGGTACCCAATATCTCGGACCGTCCTCCCGGTTTCGCCGGAAACACATCTTCGACTCGGCCTCCTGCGACACCTGCGCTCCATGTGGGTATGGACTGTCATACGCATGTCGAACTCCGTTCCTCGGTGGGGCGGAGCACGGGAGGGGTGATCGCAGTGGGAGGACTGGCAGGGGCGACCGCGAGCGCGGTACTGAAAGTGGATAACTACGACCGCGCACGACGATTCTATTCGGAGGTTCTCGGCCTCGATGTCGAAGACATCCCGGGTGATCCGACGCGCCAAGGTGTCGCGAAGACCGACGACGGATCGACGATCCTGCTCTACGAGCGCCCGGGCATGCCGGCGCCGGAGAACACGACACTCGGATTCTCCGTAGACGACATCGATACCGCCATGGACGACCTGCGCAGCGGCGGTGTCGAGTTCGAGGAGTACGACATACCTGAGATCGGTCTTAAGACCGAGGCGGGTGTGGCCTCGTTCGGCGACATGAAGATCGCCTGGTTCAAGGATTCCGAGGGCAACATATTGAGTCTCACAACACGATAGGCGTACAGTTCGATGATCGCCGCCGTGGTCGGCGGCCGAGACGGCGCCTCGCTCGGATCTCATGCCTCGGCGAGACGTGAACCACATCCGCTGAACCCGAACTGCCGAGGAGTGGCCTGACGTATGCCCGATCGGACTGCCGCACACGCCGCCCCCGGCCGTGCCCGCACCGTGCGGAGCATGCTCGCGGGAGCCAAGGATGTCTCCCCGATCATCCTCGGCATCGTCCCGTTCGGTCTCGTAGCGGGCGCGGCCGTCGTCGAGGCCGGCTTCGGGTTGATCGAGGCGGTGGGGATGTCGCTGCTGGTGAACGCCGGTGCATCCCAAATCGCCGCGACGGCACTTTTCGCCGAGGGCGCACCGCTGTGGATCGCCATCGGCACCGCGCTCGTCATCAACGCGCGTATGCTCATCTACGCGGCGTCGTTCGCGCCGGTCGTCGTGCCGCACACGAGCCGCCGCGGCCGGGTCCTCCTCGGCCATCCGCTTGTGGACCAATCCTACGCGGTGACCATGACACGAGGGCGGTTCCGTACCGACGTCGACGTGGTTCCGTACTACGTCGGCTCGTGGCTCATCCTCGCGTCGCTGTGGCAGGTCTCGAACATCGTCGGGGCGCTCGCGGGTTCGTTCGTCCCTCCCGAGTGGTCGCTCGACTTCACCGTCCCGCTCGTCTTCCTTGCGATGCTCGTCCCCGCGCTCAAGCGACGTACCGATGTCGAGGTCGCACTGGTGACCGCGTTTGCCGCTGCGCTACTCGTACCGACATTGCCGATGCAGACGGGACTACTGGCCGCGATAGCCGCCGGTATGGGTTGGGGTGCACTCCGCCACCACGAGGCAGGCGCCGAGGCGGTGGCGGGACGTGAATGAGGTGGCTGGCTTCTGGGCGGTGATCGTGGTCCTCGCCGCAGGCACGTTCCTCATGCGCAGCATCCCGCTGTGGCTCCACGGACGCTCGTTCATGCCGCCGTGGGTCGACCGGTTCTTGCGGTACGTCCCGGCAGCGGCGCTGACCGCACTCGTAGTGCCCGGCTCGCTGTACGTGCGCGCAGACGGCGACTACGAGTTCGCGCCGGTACGTGTGGTGGCGGCTTGCATCGCGCTGCTCATAGCGGTGCGAACGAAGAGCGTGATGGCGACGATGCTCGGCGGTATGGCGGTACTGTGGGTGGGCCAAGCTTTCGTGGGGTAAGCGCACAATCGGTTCAGACCCCCGTTTCCCGGGAAGCTTGATCGTATGAGCACTGCGGATAATGCAAGTCCACGGTGCACGCGAAACAGCAGGAGGTGGTCGCGTGTCACGCTCCATGATGCTCGGGCTGGTACTGCCCGTCTGTGGCTTCGGTCTCGTGGCATGCGTGCCGGTCGAGCCCGGAGACGGCGCTATTCCCGCGACCGATGAAGACGCGGTGCAAGAAGTGGTCCTCCCTGAGGCGGCGCACACCGGTCGAGCGTCACTCGAGGAAGCCATCGTGGGACGACGATCGCTGCGATCGTTCGGCGCGGAGCCGCTGCGTCTGGAGGACGTGGCCCAACTGTTGTGGGCGACCCAGGGTGTGACCGACACATCGCGGGGCCTGCGCACCGCCCCCTCGGCCGGAGCCACGTATCCGCTCGAGACGTATCTGGTCGCCGGTGACGTGAGCGGCCTTACGGCGGGCATCTACCGCTACGACCCGCGAACGCACCGCCTCGCCCAGACCGGGGCCGGGGACGTCCGAAACGACCTCGCTGCTGCGGCACTCTCGCAAAGCTTCATCGCTGAGGCGCCGGCGAGTATCGTCATCGCCTGCGCGTACGCGCGTACCGAACAGCGGTACGGGGACCGTGCGGAACGCTACGTGCACATGGAAGCCGGGCACGCCGCCCAGAACCTCGCGCTCCAGGCGGTCTCACTGGGATTGGGGACGGTGCCGGTCGGAGCGTTCCGCGACGACCCTGTGGCTGCGTTACTCGAGTTGCCCGCCGAAGAGGAGCCGCTCTACATCCTGCCGATCGGGAGACCGTGACGCCGTCGATGTCCGCGCTCGACCCTACCCGCCGAGGTACGCCCGCTTGAGCTCCTCGTTCTCGAGCATCTCGCGCGCGCTCCCCTCGAGCACGACGGTGCCATTCTGCAGGACGTAGCCCCTGTCGGCGATCGAGAGAGCGGCTGTCGCGTTCTGCTCGACGACGAACACCGCGACCCCCTGCTTGTTGATCTCGGCGATCGTGTCGAATGACTGGTCGACGAGAGCGGGCGCAAGCCCCATCGAGGGCTCGTCCATGATGATGAGGCGCGGGCGGCTCATGAGCGCCCGCCCGAACGCCACCATCTGCTGCTCGCCTCCGGAGAGGGTGCCGGCACGCTGCGTCCTACGCTCGTAGACGCGCGGGTAGACCTGGTAGACCTTCTCGAGGTCCTCGGCGATGGCATCGGCATCGCGCCTCGTGTACGCACCCATCTCGAGGTTCTCGAGCACCGTCAGGTGGGGGAAGAGGCGCCGGTTCTCGGGCACGGTCGCGATCCCGAGCTTGATGCGCTCTGCGGTACGCAGGTTGTTGATGACCTTACCCTCGAAGATCACCTCGCCCGTGGTGGGCTTGACGATGCCGAGGATCGTCTTCATGGTCGTCGACTTACCCGAGGCGTTGCCGCCGAGCAGGCACACGATCTCGCCTGGTTGCACTTTGTAGTTGACGTCTTTGAGGACCGGGATGCGTCCGTAGTGCGTGTTGACGCCCCTGAACTCAAGAAGCGGTGTCCGCGCCTCGTCTACCAAGGTATGCCTCCACAACGGCCGGGTCGTTCGCTACATCGACGGGCGCGCCCTCGGCGATCTTGATGCCGTGGTCCATCGCGATCACGCGATCCGATGCGCCCATGATGACGTTCATGTCGTGCTCGATCATGAGGATGGTGTATCCAGCATCTCGCAGGTCACGGATCTGGCGCATGACCTCCATCGATTCAGCAGGGTTCATGCCAGCGACCGGCTCGTCGAGCAACAGTAGCCTCGGCTCGCCGGCGAGCGCGCGAGCGATCTCGAGACGACGCCGGTTGGCGTAGGACAACGAAGCAGCCGGCTGCGTGTGCCGCGCGAGCGGGAAGCGTCCCGGGAACATCGCGAGGATCTCCCGTGCGCGGACGATCGAAGCCTCCTCCTCGCGACGCATCCTCGGCGTGCGGAACATGCAGTCGATGACGTTGGCCTTGGTCCGCCCGTGCATGCCGACGAGCACGTTCTCGAGGACGCTCATGTTGGAGAATAGCCGGAGCATCTGGAATGTGCGTGAGATGCCGCGTGCGTAGATCTGACCGGGCTTGAGGCCCGCGATCGACTCACCCTGCATGAGGATGTCGCCGGAGTCGGGCTCGTAGAGCCCGGTGATCAGATTGAACGTGGTGGTCTTTCCGCTACCGTTCGGACCGATGAGCGAGACGATCTCGCCCTTGTGGAGATCGAACGAAAGGTTGTTGACCGCCTTGAGACCGCCGAAGTTCTTGGTGGCGGAGCGTACCTCGAGGATCACTTCTGCCACCGTCTACACCTCCAGGTCCTGCGTGCCCTCTTCGAAGTCGAAGAGGTGCTGGCCCGTCTTCTCGAGCTCGCGCGGGTCTTCTTCGTGCATCTCTCGGCGCCACAGCTTGTTGGGAAGCAGGCCTTCGGGTCTGAAGACGACCATGAGCACGATCACGAGTCCGAATATCGCCATCCTGTACCGGTCGAACTCCGTCTGCATCGCCGCCTGCACACCGGGCAGGAAGTCGGGTCCGATGGCGGCTGGCAGCCACGATGTGAACGTCTGCCGGATGATCTCCGGCGTCGTATCGAGTACGACCGCGCCCAGTATGGCGCCGGGTATCGAACCCATTCCACCGATGACGACCATCGAGACCACGATCACCGACTGCATGAACAGGAAGTACGTGGGATTGATGAACTGCTGATAGTAGGCGAAGATCGCCCCGGCAAGGCCCGCGATGCCCGAGCTCATGACTACGGCGAGCATCTTCGCCCGCGTGGGTCCCACACCCGCGTGGTGTGCCGCGATCTCGTCCTCGCGCAAGGCGTTCCACGCGCGGCCGATCCGCGAGTTCTTGAGGTTGTTGAGCAACCACACGACTATCACCACTGTGACAAGGAGCAAGTAGAAGAACTCGGCGGGTGAATCCACGGTCCAGCCGAATATCTGTGGCGGGTAGATGCCCGGGATGCCACCCGGACCGTTCGTGAGACCTTCCCAGTTGTTGAGCGTCATCCGGGTGATCTCGCCGAACGCGAGCGTGACGATGGCCAGGTAGTCGCCGCGCAACCGTAACGTCGGCACGCCGATGAGGAACCCGAACAGCATCGCGAGACCCATGGCGATCGCGATGATCACCCAGAAGTTCCACTGTATGTCGAAGCGCGGGGAGGACAGGATCGCCGTGGTGTACGCCCCAACGGCGAAGAACGCGACGTATCCGAGGTGGAGCAGGCCCGTCTCGCCGAGCACGAGGTTGAGTCCGACCGCCAGGAGCACGTAGACGAGCGCCCGGGTGCCGACCCTGAGCCAGAGGGTCTGCATGAGGCCGAAGTACTCGAGCATCGGGAACGCGATCGCGAAGGCGAGCACTGCGACGATGTAGACCCAGCGCGGTACGCGCCCGAAGAAGCTGGAGATGCGTGCCGTGATCGCTGCCATGGCTACACCTTCTCCTGGATGTTCTCGCCGAGGATGCCCGACGGCCGAAACATGAGTATCGCCATGAGCACGACGAACGAGATGACGTGTTGCCACTTCGATGCGAATTGCATATCGCCGCTCGCGAAGAAGACGATCGCGAGCCCGAATATGATGATGTTGCCCACCATGAGACGCAGCGCGTGCTGCGCAGACACGTGAACGAGAGCGTCCGTACGCTCCGAGAGCAACGTCCTCACGGCGAGGACCGGGGCGAACCGGTAGACGTTGCGCACCTGGCGCTCATATGCCGGCGTGCGGAACTCATCGGCTATGTGAGAGATGCGTTGCCGAGGGGCCCGCACCAGTTGGAAGTAGAGCCCGAGGCCGAGCCCTGCGACCAATAGCCACGCGAGAACGCCCAGCGAAAGTCCTACGCCCCAGTTCTCGGCAAGGCCTAGGATGAGCGCGCCGACAACAGCTCCCGGGATGTTGCCGATGCCTCCGAGGACCGCTGCGGTGAAGGCCTTGAGCCCGTAGAGGAACCCGGTGTTGAACTGGAGCGACCCGTAGTACATCGCCACCAGGAAGCCGCCTATAGCAGCGAGCGCGGAACCCATCACGAAAGTGAACGAGATCGTGAGATTGGTCTCGATGCCCATCATCTCGGCAGCCTCACGGTCCTGTGAGGTAGCGCGCATCGCCTTGCCGATGCGCGTGCCCTTGACGATCCACGTGAGCAACCCCATGAGAAGGAGCGACACGACGATGATCACGATCTGCAGTATACGGATGCGCGCCCCGAAGATCTCGACGAAGCCGGTCGGCACTATCGCCGTCGGCATGATGATGGGCTGCGGGCCGAAGATGATCACGATCATGTTCTGCAGGAAGATCGAGGTGCCGATCGCGGAGAGCAGCGCGATGATGCGCGTCTGCCCCCGTAGAGGGCGGTAGGCCACGCGTTCGATCAACCAGCCGAGTGTCGCAGTAAGCACGAGCGAAACGAGCACCGCGACCGTGAAGTAGAGCACCTTGACCGCAAGCGGGGTAGTGGCGTCTACACCGATCCAGATAAGCGTGCTCGCGGCGATGTATCCGCCTATCGTGAACACCTCACCGTGGGCGAAATTGATGAGCTGCAGGACACCGTAGACCATCGTGTAGCCGAGCGCGATGAGCGCATAGATCATGCCGACCGTCAGGCCAGAGACCGTCAGGCCGAAGATGTGCTCTGGGGACATAGAAGCCTTTCCATTCACGCATGCCGATGCGCTACCGGCGTCCACATTCGCATTTCAGTGTCACACACTGTACCAGAGGAGCGCACGCCGGGGGCCGGACGTATCGTCCGGCCCCCGTATCGCGTGCTTGAAACGATAGACTAACCGATGAACTCCCAGTTCCCGTCGCTGAACTGGAACCGCGGGATCAGGTCGGTGCCCGCGCCACCCGGAACGGACACATCGCCCTTCTCGTCGAACGAGAGGGTGCCCTGGACGCCCGCATACGTGATCTCGTGGAGCGCGTCGATGATGTCGGCCCCGTCGAAGGACCCGGCAGTGGTGATCGCCTCTACGAGCGCACCGAGTGCGTCGTAGTTGTTCTCAGCGTACGGGCCGGCCTCGACGCCGGTCTCCTGCTCGAACCTCGCGGCGAACTCAGTGTAACCGGGCATGCCCTCCTGTGCGAAGCCACCGAACGTCGAGTACGTGCCCTCCACGTTCTCGGCGCCACCAGCGCCCTCGGCGATCTCGTTCGACTTGATGCCGTCGCCGCCCATGAACTGGGCGTCGGAACCGGCCTCGCGGAGCTGCTTGAACAGCAGGCCCGCCTCACGGTGGTACCCGGTGAAGATCACGACATCGGGATCGAACGCCATCATGCTGCTGACCTGAGCGGAGAAGTCGACATCTCCCTCCTGGCCGGACTGACGCAGTACCTCGACGCCCTCGGCCTCGAGGGTCTGCTCGACCTCGTTGCCCAGCGCGACAGAGTAATCACCGCGATCGTCCATGACGACGGCCCTCTCGGCGCCAAGCTCTGCGGCCCACAGACCGAGGGCCTCGCCCTGCACGTCATCGCGCAGACAGGTACGGAAGAAGTTCTCGTAACCCTGCTCGGTGAGGTCGGGAGCGGTCGCGGAACCCGAGATCATCGGGATGCCGGCACCCTGGTAGATCGGGAGCGCCGCATTGGCCGCGCCAGAGGTCAGCGTTCCGATGACGCCAACGACGCCCTCATCGATGAGCTGCTGGGCGACGACGGGAGCCTCGGCCGGCTCACCTTTGTCGTCACGGATGACGAGTTCGATATCGTAGACGACACCGTCGACCTCGAAGCCCGAGAAGTCCTCGGCGGCGATCTTGAGCGCCTCAGCCGCGGCGAAGCCGTAGTCGGCGAGGCCACCCGTCAGCGACGTATGTACGCCGATCTTGACCGTCTCGGTCCGTGCGACGTCCTCGTCCTCATCGTCCGGCTCGTCCGCTGGCCCGCATCCACCCAGACCAAGCATGCTGAGCGCGAGCGCGATGGCGAGCGTGGACGCGAGAATCTTACGTGTTCGCTCGTGCCACATATTTCCAACCCCTTTCTGACCCTGTTGCTGATGCAACCTGTTAAGCGAGTATTGTAGCGTGTTGTGGAAGATTGTGTATTGCGAACCTGTGAATACCGGGAAAAACCACATACCCGCAGGCTCGAACCGTCTATCCGAATACCTCGAACACCCAGACGAGGTAGTACACGGCGACCCCGATCATCACGACCCCCGCGAAGATGCCGATGGATCGCTCGTGGCGTACGAGCGCGTTGACCATCCAGCGGCTCGCTGCACGGCTCGCAAGCGAGAACGCGAGGAGCGGCGTGCAGATGCCGAGGGTGAACGCTGTGAACAGCGCAAGGTTGGCGGCCGCGTCGGCGACCGCGACGACGCGGGCGAAGAAGGCCGCGATAAGCGCCGGGTTGCACGGGATCACGATGGCGCCGAAGAAGAAACCGTACGCCACTGCGGCGACGTAAGGGTTGGCGATACGGTTCGGGCGCACCTTCCGCTTGGGCTTCCAGCCCACGATGAGCAGCGCGCCTGCGACGATGATGATAGCGAACGCGATCGGAGAGACGATACCGATCACCCGTGTGAGCGACTCCTGAAGCCAGAACGTGAAGACCACGCCCACGAGCCCCATGAACGCGATCACCCCCGCGCTCACGAGCACCCCGAACAGCGCGAGGTAGCGGCGAGAGTCGTGGTGCTCGCCCACGGTGCGCGCGAGGCGCGAGAGGAACGCCGGGTACAGCGGGATCACGCACAGCGCGGTCGTGGGCGTGAGCACGCCGAGCCAGAAAGTGAACGCGAGGTCGGCGAGGAACGTCACGTGGAGCGCACCTACCTTGCTTCCTCGAGGGCCACGCGGAGGTCCTCGGCGGACTTGACGCCTCGCCCCATCGTCTCGGCGCTCGTCTGGTCCGCGTTCACGACGACCTTTGGCGAGAGTGGCGGTGTGATGATGTAGCTTCCGTACTGTTCGCGCAGCATCTCGGTCATCTCGATCGGCGCGACCACGAACATGCCTTCGTAATCGTTGCGCGCGATGTGATCGCGGACCATCTGGGCGTCCTCGTTAGGGTCGACGTCGATGGCGATCACCACCGCGTCATCGGCCTGGCGCACAAGCTTGGTCGTCTCCGCCAACTGGCGGCGACACACGCTTCACCACACAGCGAACGACTTGATGAGCACAGGCCGCCCTCGGAAGTCTGCGATGCGGAACCGTTCACCGGTCTGGACGTCTTCCAGTTCCACGTCGAGCCACGGGAACGCAGACGGTTCGGACTCCTCGGCGGGCTGCTCCGGGGGAGCCGGTGCCTCGTCGACGGCAGACGGCGGCGCGACGGGCTGCTCGGCGGCATCGGGCGCACAGCCCGCGAACATCAGCATGCCGAGGACGATGACCGCCGCGATCAGGACTGCGGACGCTCCCCGGTTCGACGTGTACGCGTCGTACACCATCTCGACCTCCTGGTCTGAGGGACACCCTGCACGGTTCGTTCCCAGAGCCGCACCGCGGCGAAACCACGACACCCGGGAACGATATGCTTGCCCGGTTGCGTCTTACGTATCGAACGGACCGATCAGGGAGGTGTGCGTGTGGACGACATGATGCTCGTGCAATCGGCCCAGAAGGGCAACGAGCGTGCGTTCGCGGCGCTCGTGCGCCGCAACGAGCGACGGATGTATGCCACGGCGTACGCCATCCTCGGCTCGAGCTGGGACGCTTCGGATGCTTGCCAGGATGCGTTCTTGGAAGCATGGACGAAGATCGGGGCACTGCGCGACCCATCCAGTTTCGCGCAGTGGATGGCGCGGATCGTCGTGAACAAGTGTCACTCTGCGAGACGGAAGACGAAACGCCTCGTGGTGGTGGACGAGGTACCTGAGCGAGAGGCGCACGAGGTGATCGGCCCCGAGACAAGTCTCGTACTCATCGAGGCCGTGAGACGACTCGACAGTGACCACCGGGCCGTGGTGGCGCTCCGCTACTTCGCCGACCTCAAGGTCGATGAGATCGCGGAGGTCTTGAGGATACCGGCCGGCACCGTGAAGTCCCGCATCAACCGTGCGATGGCCCGGCTCAAGGAGCTGCTTGCCACCGCCGACATGGAGGTGAGCTCCCGATGAACTGCCGCGATATCGATGAGGTCCTCGAGCCCTACATCCGGGGTGAACTCGCGACCGACCAGACACGTGCGGTCGCCGAGCACCTGACCGGGTGCGAACGGTGTCAGGCCGCATACGAGGACACGCGCACGCTCGTGACGATGCTGCTCGATGCCGGAGAAGCCCTGCAGCCCGCCGCGAGCATGGTGCCACTCGCAAGTGCGCCCCCGCCTGACCGCACCCCTATACGCGTCTCACGCGGCTGGATCGCGGTGGCTGCCACGCTCGCGGCGCTGACGGTCGCCTCGGCCACGCTGCTCACCGTGCCTGCGCTCGCCAAACAGGTGCCGTTGCTGCCGGTGACACGCGAGATCGCCGCACTCGAGGCAGACACGGCCGAACTCTCCGCGCAGGTCGCCGAGTTGGAGGTGCGCCTCGCAGAGGTCGACGGTGAACAGGTCACGCTCGTCGAGACCGAGCCGGTGCTCGATGCGGCCGACAACACGCTCGCGCAGGAGCACGCTATAGCCTTCGTGCGTGCGATGTACGGCGGGGACGAGGACGTGCTCCAAGCGCTCGCAACCCCCGCACTTGCCGAGCACATCGCCGAGCAACCTACAGACTACCTCCGCGAAGGCGGTGTGGTGTTCGCTCAGATAACGAACGTCGCCGAGCATGAGGGCAGCTACTGGGTGTTCATCCGAATGAGCGACACGGTCGAGTTCACCGACTCGCAGTTCCAGCTCAACATCGCTCTCGAGCGGGATGGGAGCGGCGAAGGGTTCCTCGTCTCGGCCGTCGAGATGGACGCGTAGATCGACCATCCCTCGCGTTCCCGGCCGAGGAGCGAGAATCGCGCCGTGCGCGGCGCGGCCGCCCTGCTACTCGTAGGCGATCGCGTCGCGCACGCTCACCTGCGAGGCACGGAACGCCGGCAACAGGCTCGCTAAGACGGCGATCGCCGTGACCGCCGCAAGCCAGATTCCCATCCCGCTCCACGCGTAGTCGAACACGAGCGGCAGCCCCATCGCGCCCTCCAGCATGTCGAGAAGAGCGACGCTCATCGGGTACGATGCGAGCACCCCGAAGAACCACGCGATGAGCGCGATGACGACCCCCTCGGTCACGAAGATCTGGTAGATCGACCCGTGCGATGCCCCGATAGCGCGCATCACCCCGATCTCGCGCGTGCTCTCCAGCACGTTGATCGTCATCGTGCCGGTGAGCCCGATGACCCCGACCGCCGCAAGGATCGCCCCCATGATCGCGAGGAACGTCACGAGGATCCCGAGCTGATTCGCGACCTGCTCTCGCTGGTCGGCAGCGGTCTGGGCGAATGCCACCGGCACACCGCGCTCTTCGAGCCTGCGCTCGACGACACGGGCGATGCGCGCCTGCTCCCACGGGTCGCTCGAGGTGGCACGCAGTTGGAGTCGCGTGATCGCCCCGGTGCCGCCGGTGATGCTGTCGACATGCTGCACGGGCGCGAAGCCGACCGGCCCCATGAGCCCTGCCGTCACCACTCCCACGACTTCGAACTCACGGCCCTCGCCGAGCACGTTGAACGTGGCCGAGGAGCCCACGGTGAGCTCGGGTTCGTCTTTAGCGACGTCGGCGTTGAGGACGATCGCCGCACGATCTCCGGGTGCAAGCCAGCGACCCTCCGAGATGCGCGGTGCCACGAAGTCGGACTCCGGGTGGACGCCGATGACGTCGATCGGCTGGGACTCGGTGCCGTCGGCACGCGTGAAGACGCTCCTGTACTCGGGCATGCCCGAGACCGCGACCACGCCCTCGACCCGTGACGCGATCCGCTCGACCGCCTCTCGGCCCTGCGGCACGGCGAACCACATCTGCGCATCGAAGTCCCACATGTCGACCTCGTCGACGGTCGCAAGTATCGAGCTTTGCACGCTCATCACCGACATGATCACCGCCGAGGCGAGCGTGAGCGTCACGAGCGTGAGTGCGAGCCGACCCTTGCGCAGGAAGGTGTTGCGCAGCGAGAGCGCGACCGGCCGGGGGAGTCCGCGCACCAACCCGAGCGCCCGGTCGATGAGACCGTGTCCGAACGACGCTCCCGACATCCCGGTCGCGTTGAGGGCCCGAACAACACTGATCCGCGTACCGAGCCGTACCGGCACGAACGCCGCGAGGAGCGGGACCGCGAGGCCGACGGCCACTCCGAGCGCCACGACGTACGGAGGTGGTGCGTACGAGGTGATGCGGAAGTTGAGCAGGTCGGCGGCGTACCCGGTGAACCAGTGGCCCGCCACGGCACCGATCGGCAGCCCTACCGCCACCGCGAGAACACCGTAGACCGCGACCATCACGAGATACATCCTCATGACCTGGTCGGCACGACCGCCGATAGCCTTCATGATCCCGACTTGGCTCACCTGCTGGGCCATGATCGCCTGCACGGTCGTGACGACGAGGAAGCCGGAGAGCGCAAGACTCAGCACGCCGAGCGCGAGCAAGAGGAGTGAGACCGCTCTGAAGATGTCGCCGAGGAAGTGGCTGCCCGGCTCCGGGACGCTCGTCTGCAACACGCGGACACCGCGCGCCATGAGCACGTCGTCACGGATGGCGGTCGCCAGCCTGCTCGCCTCGGCGCGCGTCGGTGCGCCCTCGGCGATGAGGTGTATCTCGTTGAAGTGCGCCGGCTGGTCGAGCAGGCGCAACGTGTCCATCGACACATACCCGGTCGCCGTGGCCACGAACGTCGCCGGGAACGCGTTTATGTCGTGCACGATGCCGGTGACCCGCAGGAGCACGCGTGCGCCGGCGGGCGTCTCGACGCTGACGACATCCCCCACGGCGTAGTCGGCGACCATGTTGACCGAGCGCTCCAGGAATAGCTCGCCGGGGGCCGGAGGGAAGGAGCCGGTGCTCTCGAGGGTGACCAGGTCCATACGGCTGCGCTCGAACTCCGGCATCGCCCGGACCTGGAGCGTGTCCCACCCGGCCGAGGAAGCGGTCTCGGGCTGCTCGCCCTCCGTGTAGCGTACCGCGAGCGTGCGACGCCCCTCGGCGAAGCGCACGCCTTCGAACCGCTCGACCGCACGCACGACGTGTGCGTCCGCAGCGTCGACCGTGAAGGAGACGGTGGCGGGCGCCGAGGCGGCGTAGACCGCCTCGAACTCGCGGAGCAGGATCCCTCGGCCACCCATGACAACGGTGATCGCGAAGACGCCCACCGCGATAGAGAGCACCACGAGCAGCGTCCGGAACCGATGGCTGGAGAGGTCACGGACGACTTTGCGCCACCTGGGGGCGAGTGCGCTCATAGCCCGGTGCGCTCGGCCCGCGGCCGGTGGATGGTTTCGTCGGTGATCTCACCGTCACTCACAACGAGCGAGCGGCGCACGCGGGTCGCAAGATCGGTGTCGTGTGTGACCATGATGATCGTCTTGTGCGCCTCGACGAGCTCCTCGAACAGGTGGAAGACCGCATCGGCGGTCTTGGAGTCGAGGTTTCCGGTAGGCTCGTCTGCGGCAAGGATCGGCGGGTCGTTGGCGAGCGCGCGGGCGATGGCTGCGCGCTGCTGCTGGCCACCCGAGAGGGCCGAGGGGAGCTTGTGGGCCTGGTCTGCGAGCTCGACTTGTTCGAGCAGGTGCATCGCGCGCTCGGGGCGCTCGGCCGGTGAGTACATCGCACAGAAATCCATGGGCAGCATGACGTTCTCGATAACGGTCAGTGTGGGCAGGAGCTGGAAGAACTGGAACACCACGCCGATGGTCCGCCCGCGCCACATCGCGAGCTGGTTCTCGTTCAGCGCGTGCACCGGAGTGTCGCCGACCACGACCTCACCTGCCGTGGGCCGGTCGATGCCGGTTATCATATTGATGAGCGTCGTCTTGCCCGAACCTGACTTGCCGATGAGCCCGACGAACTCGCCGCTGCGTACGTCGAGGTCGACGTGACGCAAGGCGGTGAAGGGGACCTCGCCGGTATCGTAGACCTTCACGACGTCGCGGAGAGAGACGAGCGCGGAGGAGCCAGTCTGTCGTTCGTTGGGCACGCGTATCTGCTCCTGTCGTGACAACCAGCTGTATCGTGCGGCTCGAGGTTGCGCCAGCTACACGAGGCGGCGGTCGCGGCGCCGCACGTAGTGGCGCCACAGACCGAACGCGACCGCGAGTCCGGCGATGCCTATCAGGCCTTTGAGCGGTTGGATGTCGTGCTCGCGAGGTCCCCCGCGCTCGACGATCTCGAAATCGCGCGCGTGCACGTCGAACTCGCCGCCGTGCTGCTCGCACGCCACGTTCAGTATCCCGGTCACGCGCACGATGTCGCCGTCGTGCCGGTAGTCGCCGAAGTACTCTATCTCCTCGGCCATCTCGTCGGTCACCCAGATGCCGAGACCCACGTCATCACCGAGGATGTTGACCCACCGGCCGCCACCCATCGCTCTCAGATGCTCGCCGATCGCCTCGCCTTGGACCGTGATCATCGTACCGTCGCGCACGCGGTCGATGACGACGACCTCGGCAGGCGACATCGGCGCGGTGGCGAACTGCGCTAGGGCTGCGGACGCACCCGCCCCGAGGAGCGCCGATGCCAAGAGCACGGTCGTCACGATCCGTCTCATGCGCTGCGCAGCCTCCTCATATCGACCGCAAGCGCCAGCTGGGTCATGAGCACGAGCACGGCGATGAACTCGAGCCGGCCTGCCCACATCTGGAACATGTAGACGAACTTCAGTCCCGCTGGCAACGACGCGGATGTGATACCGATCGAGAGCCCTGAGTTGGCCGTCGCAGAGATCGACTCGAACATCGCCTCGGCAGCCCCGTAGCCGTATGCGGCACCAGCGACTCCCCCGACAAGGTACGTTCCGAGGTACAGGATGAGTACCGTCGCGGCAGCGCCGGTCACCTCCGGCGTGAGGATCCGCTCGCCGAGGTGGTGGTAGCGCACGGCCATCGCCGAGCTCCGCGGCGCGAGCGCCTGCTTGACATGCAAGACGATCGACTTGGTGATCACGCCGATGCGCAGCGCCTTCACGCCGCCCCCTGTCGAGGAGAGCGAGCCGCCCACCGCCATGCCTATCATGATGGCGATGAGGCCCACGCCGGTGAAATCGGTCGCGAGCTGATGACCGTAGACGGTCTGGTGGCCGGCGCTATGACCCGATATCACCTGGAACACACCCTTGCGGAACACTCCGAACGGCTCGGCGAACGAAGCACTGTGCGTGAGTCCGACGGCCACGAGCGCCGACATGGTCGCCACGACGAACGCGAGTACCTTGGGCTCGAGATTCTTGCGCAGCTCGACACGATCGCCCCTCCACACATGGGCGTGCAACGCGAAGTTTATCGATCCGGCCATCATGAGGAGCAGCGCCACCGCCTCGAACAGGTAGTTGTGATAGTACATGAGGTTCATCCGCATC
The DNA here is from genome assembly GCA_007121015.1 of Coriobacteriia bacterium. Taxonomy (GTDB): domain Bacteria; phylum Actinomycetota; class Coriobacteriia; order Anaerosomatales; family SLCP01; genus SLCP01. The sequence continues at coordinate 27,535 of SKMN01000012.1, read as the reverse complement.
GGGGCGAACCCGCCCGTGTCGAACGCCGCAGCGGCGAGCCAGAACGAGTGAAGGGCACCTCGGCCGGGCGACATGCCGAGGTACGTGGCGATCGCGAGGAACGCGAGTGTCCCGAGCGTGACGTACACCGCGGTGACGACCCAGATGAAGCGCGTGGTGTGCAGCACGTTGGGAAGGATCCGCTCGTCGCGCCCCTCGGCCAGGTAGAGCGAGAACGCGCCACCGCGCAGACCGACGGCGAGCGATAGTGCCGCGACGACGATGCCCTGTCCGCCGATGAGTTGCGTGAGGTGGCGCCACATGTTGTGGGTGAGCGCCATGTGGTCGAGGTCGACCACGACGGTCAGTCCCGAGACGGTGAGCCCGCTGACAGCGTCGAAAGCCGCATCGAGGTAGCTCGGGTAGTGGCCCGACAGCGAGAGCGGCACCGCTGCGACCGCGGCCGCCGCCGCCCAGCCGAGCGCGGTGATCGCGAGCGCGTGCGTGTGGGTCATCTGCCGAGGTGACGGGTCCGCGTGCATGAGCAGCGCACCGACCGCTGTCGCCACGCCCATACCGGCGAGATAGTCGAGGGCCGCACTCCACTCCCTGGTCACGAGCCCCGTCACGAACGGAACCGTCATCGCGATGCCTATGCCGAGGAGCAGCATGCCCACGAAGTGCAGGATGATCCGTATGTCGGAAGGGTGGAACCTCATCCACATAGGCGACACCCTACCGCAGCCACATGACCACCCACACGATCACGAACATCGACGCGACGAAAGAGACGAGCGCGAGAAGCTCGGCGAGCAACCCCCTGAGCCAGTGCTGGAGCGGGTTGTGGAACCGATAGACGCGCATGGATGACCCTCCATGAGGTGCGGCGGTGACCGAGCGTGCTCTCACACCCTCGGTCAGCATAGCCCTGACCACGTGCGCTTACAAGCCAGACCAGCGAGAATGCTACCTCTCACGCTGCTTGTAGAAGTTCTTCACCTGGCGGCCGAACGCCTTGTCGGACCGGTGCTTGTCTGCCCGCGCCCGGGCATCCTGCTTGACGGCCAACCGTTCGAGCTCCTCGCGGAGCGCGAGGTAGCTCTCGAGCCGCCGCGCAGGCAGCGTGCCGGCTTCGACCGCCTCCCGCACCGCGCAGCCGGGTTCGACCGTGTGGGCGCAGTCGGCGAAACGGCATCCCCCGGCCAGCTCCTCGACGTCGGGGAACGCCGATGCGATGCCCTCCTCGGCGTTCCAGAGCGCGAGAGCGCGCATGCCCGGCGTGTCGATGACGATGCCCCCGCCGGGGATGAAGAACATCTCGCGTGCGACGGTGGTGTGGCGGCCTTTGCCGTCGGCGTCTCGTACCTCGGCGGTCTCCTGCACGTCCGTTCCCACGAGCCGATTCACTATGGTGGACTTGCCCACCCCCGACGCGCCGAAGAACGCCACCGTTCGACCCGGGCCGAGATAACCGGCGAGGATGTCGAACCCCTCACCGGTGATGGGGCAGACGACGTGGAGGTCGACGCCGAGCGCGACGGTGGCCGCCTCGGCCCGCAGGGCCTCGGGGTCGTCGACGAGGTCCGGCTTCGTGAGGAGCACGACGGGCTGGGCGCCGCTCTCCCACGCCAGCACGAGCTCGCGCTCGAGCCGCGCCAGGTTGGGGCCGCGCGGCGCGAGGGACTGCACGACGAACACGGTGTCGACGTTGGCCACGACGACCTGCTCGACCGCGTGGTCGCCCGGATCCTTGCGGGTGAACACCGAGGTCCTCGGCAGGACCGCTTCGACGATGGCGAGGTCGTGGCCTTCGGGGCGAGCGAGCGCGACCCAGTCGCCGACCGCGATCGCGGCGTCGGCGACTCCGCGCAGGTGCGCGGCGAGCTCGGCACGGAGGGGCCCATCGGCGGTCAACACGAGGGGTTGGCCGCGGTCGATGCGGCTCACCCTGCCGGGGATCAGGCCGCCTGGGGCGAGCGGGGCGAAGAGCGCTTCGAAGCGCTCGGTGAAGCCGAGGGCGGGAAGGTCGCGCGGCGGCGCTGCGCCCTGGGGCGCGGCGTCTGGGACCGCGGCGTTGTGGTCGTCTGTGGACACGTCGTACAGGATACCCCGCTCGCGCGAGGCGTGTCGCGCACGCGTGCCATACCCGGTGGCGCCTACGCCCGCTTCACGAGCGCGACCGCGGTGTCGGCAAGCAGGTTGGGCCACACGCGGACCGGGCGGGCGGATCCGGCCCACCCGCTCGTGGCGAGCGGCACCTCCCTCTCGATGACAGCGCCGTTCGCGGTCACGAACTCCCGGAAGTCGGTGATCGTGGTGTGGTGGATGTTGGGCGTGTCGTACCACGTGAACGGGATCGACCGCGACACCGGCATGCGACCGCGGAGCGCCAGGTAGCCCCGCACGCGCCAGTGCCCGAAGTTGGGGAACGTGACGATGCCGTGGCACCCCACCCTGAGCATCTCGCGCACGACGAACGCCGGCCTCCGCACGACCTGCAGCGTCTGGGAGAGCACGACGAAGTCGAACGAGTCGTCCCGGTAACCGGTGAGCCCCTCGTCGAGGTCGATCTGTACCACCGAGAGCCCCCGCGCGAGCGCGCTCGCGATGTCTTCCGGACTGAGGTCGACACCGCGCACGGTGCACCCCTTCTCGTCACGCAGGTGCGCCATGAGCGAGCCGTCGCCGCACCCGAGGTCGAGTACGCGGCTCCCCGGCGGGACCATCTCGGTGATGAGGCGCAGGTCCGAGCGCAGGAGGTCTGCCGCGGTCATCGGCCGTCACCTCCCCTGCCATGCGCTGCGCTGCCGGCGGGAGCAGCGCGCCCGCGCTCCTCGGCCACGACCCGCGCGAGGAACGGCTCGAGATACCGGCGCTGCTGCTCGGGTTCGAGCAGGAACGCATCGTGCCCGTAGGGGCTCTCGATCTCTGCGAACGACACCTCGGCGTCGGCGGCCTTGAGCGCGTCGACCAACTCGCGCGCCTGGTACGTGGGGAAGAGCCAGTCGCTGGAGAACGAGAGCACGAGAAAGCGGGCGCGTACCTCGGCCAGCGCGTCTGCGAGTGAACCGTGTTGGGCGGACAGGTCGAAATAGTCCATCGCCTTGGTCATGTAGAGGTACGTGTTCGCGTCGAACCGCTCGACGAACTTGCGCCCCTGGTAGGCGAGGTAGCTCTCGACCTCGAACTCGGTCACGAACTCGAAGGCGTGCTCGACGCGGTCGCGCAGACGGCGGCCGAACTTGTCGCGCATCGAGTCGTCGGAGAGGTAGGTGATGTGGCCGATCATCCGCGCGACGGCCAGACCGTGCGACGGCTGACCGTGCTCGTAGTAGTCCCCATCCGCAAAGGTCGGGTCGCCGAGGATAGCGGTGCGGCCCACCTCGTTGAACGCGATCGCCTGCGCCGCGAGACGCCACGTCGTGGCGATCGCCGCGACCGAAGCCACACGCTCCGGATACCGCCTGGCCAGCGCGAGCGCCTGCATGCCGCCCATCGAACCGCCCGCCACGCACGCGAGGCGCTCGACGCCGAGGTGGTCGAGGAGCGTGATCTGGACGTCGACCATGTCTTCGACGGTCACGAGCGGGAAGCGCAGCCCATACGGCGTCTTGGTGACCGGGTCGGCGGAGCCGGGACCGGTGGTGCCGGAACATCCGCCGAGGACGTTCGCGCAGATGACGAAGTACTTCTCGGTGTCGATCGCCTTACCGGGCCCCACCACCGGGTCCCACCATCCCGGCTGCTCCTCGCCGAAGCGGTCCGGTCCGGTGGCCACGTGCGCGTCTCCCGAGAGCGCGTGGCACACGAGCACCGCGTTCGCGGCGTACTCGTCGAGCGTTCCGAACGTCTCGTACGTCACCACGACGTGCTCGAGTCGGCGGCCCGACACGAGGTCGACGCCGCCGGTGAGTTCGATGGTCTGCGGACCTGACGGCGAACTCACGGCGTTCACACCCGCTCCAGCGCTCGATCGAGGTCGGCGATGATATCGTCGATGTCCTCGATGCCCACCGAGAGACGCACGAACTCTTCCGAGATGCCCGCGCGCTCGAGTTCCTCGGCCGAGAGCTGGCTGTGCGTCGTGGTCGCCGGGTGGATGATGAGCGACTTCGCGTCGCCGACGTTGGCGAGGTGGCTGAAGAGCTCGACCCCGTCGATGAGCGTGCGGCCGGCCCCCTTGCCACCTTCGACGCCGAACACCACGACGCCGCCGTAGCCGTTGGCGAGGTAGCGATCCGCGTTCTCCCTCGTGGGATGATCGTCGAGACCCGGGTACGCCACCCAGGCGACCTTGGGGTGCTCGGCGAGCCAGCGTGCGACCGCGAGTGCGTTGTCACAGTGGCGCTGTACCCTGAGCGACAACGTCTCGATGCCGAGGAGGAACTGCTGTGAGTTGAACGGTGAGAGGGAGGCGCCTATGTCGCGCTGGAGCTGCACGCGCGCCTTGATGGCGAACGCGACGTTGCCGAGCCCCGGGAAGTCGCCGAACACGTCCCAGAACTTGAGGTCGTGGTAGCTCGGGTCCGGCTCGGTGAACCACGGGTGGCGTCCGCCGCCCCAGTCGAACGTGCCGCCGTCGACGAGGATGCCGCCGATGCTCGTGCCGTGCCCGCCGATCCACTTGGTGAGCGAGTGGATGACGACCGCCGCGCCGTGCTCGATGGGGCGGCTCAAGTACGGCGTAGCGAACGTGTTGTCCACGAAGAGCGGGATGTTGAGAGAGCGGCCCGCCTCGGCCAGTCCGGCGATGTCGGGGACGTCGAGGCGCGGGTTGCCGATGGTCTCGACGAACCACGCCTTCGTGGTGGGGTCGCTCGCTGCTGCGAACCCGTCGGTGTCGGTCGTCTCGACGAACCGCACGTCGATACCGAGCTTGCGGAAGGTGTGCAGGAAGATGTTCCACGTCCCGCCGTAGAGCGATGTCGAACTCACGATCGAGTCGCCCGCACCCGCGACGTTGAGGAGCGCGATGACCTCGGCCGAGTGGCCCGAGGCGGTGGCGAGCGCCGCCGTCCCGCCCTCGAGCGCGGCAATGCGCTGCTCGAGCACGTCGTTGGTGGGGTTCATGATCCGCGAGTAGATGTTGCCGAACTCGCGTAGGCCGAAGAGGTCGGCGGCGTGGTCGGTGTCGCGGAAGTTATATGCGACGGTCTGGTAGATGGGGACCGCACGCGATCCCGTCGTGGGGTCGGGGGTCGCGCCGCCGTGGACGGCGAGGGTATCGAACCGGGGGCGCTGCGGGGCGGAGGCGTCGTCGCCGGGGCCCGCCTGGGGTGCGGTGTGCTCGCTCATGGTCGTCTCACTTCCGTGTCATCGATGCTGAGGATAGATGTACCCGACCTAGCGTCCGGCCGGGTGGCCGAGGCGCCCAGACCCGTCGCATGCGCAACGAGACCCGGGCTGGGTCATCATCATCTCCATCATCATCGCGAACACAGAGTAGCGAACCATGGCTGTTGGTACCGCACCTCCTTCCGCCATCTCGTAGGGGGTGACCGTCCTGCAAACGGCAGGCCAGTCCACGTAACGTGCTCTGCATCCTGACCGCCTCGGCCGCATCCGTCAAGTCGGGATAGCCCTGACATCCCATACCGGGCCGGCTCACCTTTCGGCACGTGCGGACGCTGAAGTACACTCTCGACACGCGCGGCGGTCGGCCGGCTCACGCCACCTCGCCGCGCTGCCGAACCTGCCGTACCGTCGCAAGGAGCACCCGATGAAGAAGCGTCTCGGACCGTCCGACCGCCTCTACCCGATGCCCTGCCCTCTCGTGGTAGGCGGCAGCGGCGAGCAGGTCGACACGCTCGCCGTCGCGTGGATCGGCATAGCCGCGGGCTCACCCCCGAGTGTCGCGATGGCGCTCCGCGACACTCGGCACACGCTCGCTCTCATCCGCGACGGACGCGAATTCACCGTCAACATCCCCGCCACCCGCCTCGCCGCCGAGGTCGACTTCTGCGGCATCACGAGCGGGAAGGCCACCGACAAGTTCGCCGCGACCGGGCTCACCCTCGTGCCCGCCGCGGTCGTGAGCACCCCCATCATCGCCGAGTGCCCGTACAACATGGAGTGCCGTGTGACCCACGAGGTCGACATCGGCCACTACACGCTCGTCGTGGGCGAGGTCGTCGAGACACACGCCGATGAACACGTCCTCGACGCGACCGGCGAGAAGGTCGACGTCGGCCTGCTCGACCCGCTCGTCTACATCGCGGGCAGCCGGGAGTATCGCGCGCTCGGACCGGTCGTTGCCGACGCCTTCTCGATAGGCCGCTCGATCGCCGCGCCGGACGCGGAGCAGGACGGTGGGACCGGCTCGTGAGCGACCGCGCCGACTCCCGCCTCATCGGGTACACACCTTCGTAGCGGCCCGCGCGTGCGCGAGCCGCGTTGGCGGCCCACCCCGGAAGGAGTCCCCGATGCAGGTCACGCGCGAGACGAAGGTCCACGACCTTATCGAAGCCTATCCGTTCATGCTCGACTTCCTCGCCGGGCTCCGTCCCGAGTTCGCGAAGCTCAAGAACCCGGTGCTGCGCACCACCGTCGCACGCGTGGCAAGCCTGAGCACCGTCGCCGAGATGGGCGACATGGACGCAGACGAGCTCGTCGTGGCTGTAACCGACGAGATCGCCCGGCACGAGATCCACACGCAGGCGCCCTCATCCAGCATGGGGGCAGCGGATGAGGAGTCGCGCACCCGTCGCCAGGCCGTCCTCAAGGAGATCATCCGCGAGCTTCACGAGGGGGCTTCCGTCGACGACGTGAAGGCGCGTTTCGATGCCCTCGCCTCCGAGGTCGACGCGGCCGAGATCGCCGCCATGGAGCAGGCGCTCATCGCCGAGGGCATGCCCGTCGCCGAGGTACAGCGCCTCTGCGACGTGCACGTAACCGTGTTCAAAGAGTCGCTTGAATCGGCCGAGGAGACCGAGCTCCCGTCCAATCACCCTGTCACGACATACCGGCGCGAGAACGAGGTCGCGGGCGAGATCGTGTCGTCGGTGCGGTGCGGGCTCGAAGAGGTGGAGTCGCTTGCCGCCGAGGACTCCGCGACCGTGCTCGAGGCGCTCGCGACCGGGATCGAGCGATTGCTCGACGGCCTCGCCGTGCACTACACGCGCAAGGAGAACCAGCTATTCCCGATGCTCGAGAACCACGGCATCGAGGGGCCCACGAAGGTCATGTGGGGTATCGACGACGACATCCGCGCACGCCTCAAAGCCGACCTCACGACGGCGCGTTCCGGCGATGTCGCGACGCTGCTCGGCGAACTCCCGAAGACCCTCGGCATGGTCGAGGACATGATCTACAAGGAGGAGAAGATACTCTTCCCGACCGCGCTCGAAGCGCTCTCGGAGGGAGAGTGGGAGGCGATGGCCGCCGGCGAGTCCGAGATCGGGTTCGCGTGGATCGAGCCGCCCGCCCGCGCGGCAACGCCGGGTCCAGCGGCCGTCGGTGAGACAACGACCGGCGCGGCCTCCGGACGCGACGCCCACCTGCCCCTCACCACCGGCGCGCTCACGCTCGAACAGATCGACCTCATGGTGCGCGCGCTCCCGTTCGACGTCACCTACGTCGACGAGCACGACCGCGTACGCTTCTACTCGGAAGGCGACCGGGTCTTCCCGCGCTCGCCCGCGGTCATCGGCCGGGAAGTGAAGAACTGCCACCCGCCCAAGAGTGTCGACGTGGTCGAGCGGATCCTCGCAGCGTTCAAGGCTGGTGAGAAGGACCTCGCCGAGTTCTGGATCGAGCTCGGCGGCACGTTCATCCACATCCGCTACTACGCGCTGCGCGATGCCGAGGGCGCGTACCGCGGCTGCCTCGAGGTGGTGCAGGATGCCACGCACGTGCGCTCGCTTCAGGGGCAGCGGCGTCTGCTCGAGTGGGAGTAACGAACAGGATGCCGCGCACAGCGCGCCCAGGGTGCATGCGCGCCGCGCGCCGGGCGTTTCCGCCGTCGCCGATCACCCCTTCACCACCCCGATCGGCGTGAGCCGCACGAGCGGTTCCACGAGGTCACGCTGGTGGCGCATGACGTCCTCGATGTCCTTGTAGGCCTCGGGCGCCTCCTCGGACACGTCGCGCTTCTTCGCCTTGAAGAGGCGGATGTCGCGGTCTCGCAGGTCGGCGAGCACCTTCTCGCGCGGGAACGCCCGCATCGCCGCTTTGCGCCCCATCGCCCGCCCGGCCCCGTGACTGCACGACTCGAACGACTCGGGGTTGGCCAGGCCTCGGCAGACGTAGCTGGCGGTCCCCATCGAGCCGGGCACGAGCACGGTCCCCACCGCGTGCACCGCGCCTTTGCGGTGCACGATCACCTCTGCGCCGAAGTGCTCCTCGGCGGCCGCGTAATTGTGATGCACGTCGACCTCGTCTTGCACCGGAGTCCCGGGAAACCTGCGCTCGATGGCCGTGCGCACCGCCTCTGCCATGAGCCTACGATTCTCACGGGCGAACCGCAGGCAGAACCCCATCACCTCGAGGTACTCCCGCCCGGCCTCCGACTCCGCGGCGAGGTGCGCGAGGCCCCACTCGGGCGGCACGGGCGAGTCCGATGCCCGGTTCTCGGCCTTGGCGATCCCGTCGTAGTGCTCGGCCATCTGCTTGCCGAGGTTCCTTGAGCCCGAGTGCACCATCGCCCAGACTACGCCCTCGGGGTCGACCTGCACCTCGATGAAGTGGTTGCCGCCGCCGAGGGTGCCCACCTGGCGCACGGCCTTGTCGACCTCGGCGCGCAGCGGGGCGATGTCGGGCACGTCGTCGAAGAGCGCGGTGCGGTCGGTCTGCGGTGCGCGGTGCCACTCGAAGCCGGTGGGTACCGAGCGCTGGACGTCGTTCAAGATGCCGTCACGGGCCGAGGCGAACTCGCGATGCGCGATCCCCGTCGACCACGCACGCACGCCGCACCCGATGTCGAGGCCGACCGCGTGCGGGATCACCTGGCCGAGCGCCGCGAGCACGCCGCCTATCGGCATGCCGTACCCCACGTGCGCGTCGGGCATGAGCGCGATGTGCCGATGCGCGAACGGCAGCTGTGCGAGGTTGCGCGTCTGGGCGAGCGTCTGCTCGTCGGGATCAGCGCCCCACACCTTGATAGGCACGCCGTGCGTCGATATCTCGTACACGTCGGACCACCCTCCTCGGCCGCACGGATTCGGCACGCGGCCTGCGGGGACGGTCCCCGCGCGTTACGCCACGGAGCGCTCCTCGGCAGGCTGCGCGATCGGGCGCACCGTCGCCACGGCCCTCGGCGCCGGCGGGCGCGTGACGAACGTCAGCCCGGCGGCCAGCAGGCACAACACGGCGGCGACCACGTACGCGGTCGAATACGAACCGGTCGTATCTACGATTGTTCCCGCCGTCATCGATCCGAACACGCCGCCAAAGCCCCACGCCGTGAAGACGAGTCCGTAGTTCACGCCGAGGTGCTTCGTGCCAAAGAAGCCGGCGGTCGTCGACGGAAAGAGTGAGAGGTTCGCGCCGTAGCAGAAGCCCACGGCGGCAGCCGCGAGCGCGAGCAGAGCGGTCGTGGTCGCCTGCGCGAGCGCGAGCATGAGACCGGCCTGCAGCGCGAAGACGGCGAACATCGTCTTGAGCTCGCCGATGCGGTCGGACACGACGCCAGCCACGATCCTGCCCGCCGCGTTGCCGATCGCCAGCACGGCGACGAGCAGGAACCCGAGTTCTATACCGGTGAGCTGCTCCGCAGCGATGTTCGCCATGTGGCCGATGATCATCAGTCCCGCGAACGCCGAGAACGCGTACATGAGCCAGAGCAGCGCGAACTGGCGCGTACGGACCATCTCGCGCCAGTCATAGTCAGGGTCGTGGTCAGCATCTGCGGGGGGATCGACGGCCGCCGTTCCAGCGACGGCGACGGCGGGCGTCGACGCGGGCTGTGTGACGGCGGGGGCGACCGCCCCCTTAGGCACGTATCCGGCGGGCGGGTTGCTCAACAGCTGGGCGAGTGCGACACATACCACGAGGAACACCCCGCCGAGGATGAAGAAGGTCTCGGCGACCCCTCGACTCGCCAGAAGCGCGTTGGTGAGAGGCGCGATGTAGACGCTCGCAAGACCGAAGCCCGACACGACGATGCCGGTGATGAGCCCTTTGCGGGCGGGCGGGAACCACTTGACGGCAGCGGGGGTGGCAGACGCGTAACCGAGCCCGATACCCATCCCGGCGAGCAAGCCGAACCCCACTACCACGGGCCACGCGCGGTCGGGGCCGGCGAGTCCCGCAAGCATGAGCCCGGAGCCTGTGAGAACGCCACCGAGCGTGGCCACGACTCGTGGCCCCAGGCGGTCCTGCGCCCTGCCGGCGAACACCATCGACAGCGCGAACACGCCCACGGCGAGCGCGTAGGGCAAGCTCGCCTCACCGGCAGACCAGCCCCATTCGGCGGTCAGGGTCTTCGCCACGACGCTCCAGGCGTACAAGACGCCGAGTGCGCAGTTGATGCCGAGGCCCGCGAGCGTGACTATCCATCCGCGCGCAAGAAAAAACCCCCGAGCCATAACGGTCGTCCCTCCCGTTGAGCTGGCAACGATCGTGCGATGAGAAGCGCCCCCGGGCGCGTCCATGCATTCAACATCTCAGTATCGCTGAGACGTCCGTATCGCGCCTCAATCGAGCCGCAGCCATCAGGTGAGCGGTAGCGACGAATCTGTGAACGGTGCCCGTCGACCATCACAGGGGCCCAGACAGACCCGAGCGTCTCATGCCCTGCTGGCAGTGGCTAATCGTGCTCGCGATGCATGATCGTGACCATCATGCGCAACTTACTCAGCTGCGCGTGTCGTCGCGACGCACGCTCTTCGGCGGCGGTCGGATCGAGCATCGTCGCTACCTGCTCGGCCAGGTCCTTGGGGGTGAACGGTTTGGTCATGTACTCCGCCTCACCCATCTCCACGGTGTCGATCTGGCTCGCGAACTCGCCGATGGCCGAGAGGAACAGGATCGGGATGTCCTTGGTGGCCGGATCGGCCGCGAGTCGCCGGTAGACCTCGCGACCATCCATGCCCGGCATCATGATGTCGAGCACGATGAGGTCGGGTTTGTCGGTCTTGACGAGGGCAAGCGCCTCGGCCCCGGAGTGTGCGCCCGTGACGCTGTGCCCGCGCGCCGTCAGTGTCGCCGTCACCAGACGTACGATGGACGGCTCGTCATCGACGGACAGTATCTTGGCCATGTCGACGTGCTCCTTCCCGCACTAGCGCGTCTCGAGGAACTCGGTTACCTGCTCGACAAGCTCCTTGGGGGTGAACGGCTTGCAGATGTATCGAGCCGCCCCGCATTCGATGCCCTTCTCCTGTTCGTACTGCTGGCTCTTGGCCGACAGCATGATCACCGGGATGTCGGCGGTCTCCGGCGCAGCCTTGAGGCGCTCCACCGCCTCGTATCCGGTCATGAGCGGCATCATCACGTCCATGAGTATGAGTTCCGGCTCGCTATCCTTGGCGGTGGAGATTGCGGTCGGACCGTCGGGAGCCGACAGCACCTCGTGGCCCGCCTTCTCGAGCGAGAAGGAGATGAGTCTCAAGATATGCGGCTCGTCATCGACGACGAGGATTCGAGCCATCCGATCACGCTTCCTCGGTCAGGAGCGATTCGACCCGCTCCACGAGCTCTTCTGCGGAAAAAGGCTTGGGGACTTGTTCGGCCGCCATAGCTATGATGCCCATTCTTGAATGGTCGATCCGGTGTGCCGTCATCACGACGATGGGGATGTCGGACATCTCGGGGTCCGTCTTGATCTCCTGGATCACCTGGTAGCCATCCATCTCCGGCATCTTGAGGTCGAGTAGCATCAGATGCGGGCGCTTTCGCCTCACCGCGGCCATCGCTTCCTTGCCGTCGTACGCCGGCATGACCGCGAAGCCCTTCGCCTTGAGCACGCGGCTGATCGAGTCGACGATGCCCCGGTCGTCGTCGACAACGAGCACGAGCGGTGAGGCGACCGATCCGACGAGCCCGTCTATGACGTCCACCAGCCGCTTCTGGTTGACCGGCTTCTCCAGGTAGTTGGCAGCGCCGAGCCGCATGCTCTTACCTTCGTCGCACACGACCGACAGCACGAGCACCGGGATGTCGGCGGTCTCCGGATTGCCCTTGAGTTGCTGCAACAGGTCGAAGCCGTCGCTGTCGTCGAGCATGACGTCGAGTGTGATGGCCCGCGGACGGTGCTGCGCAGCGAGCTGTGCGGCCGCTTGAGCCGAGTGAGCGGTCAACACGTCGTAGCCGCGCTTGGCGAGGTAGGTCTCGATCAGGCTCGCAACATCAGGGTCGCGGTCGACCACGAGCACGGTGCCCGCGGCCGCGTCGGGCCCTTCGACCGCCGGGGTCCGCACGAGGTCCGGCGGCGCGACCGGCAGGCTGAACCCGAACGTGCTGCCTTCGCCGAACTCGCTCTCGGCCCAGATCCTCCCACCGAGCAGCTCGACGATGCTCTTGCAGATCGAGAGTCCGAGGCCCGTGCCGCCGATGTCGCGGGTCAGCGATGAATCGACCCGGTAGAACTTGGAGAAGAGTCCCGCCTGGTCCTCAGGCTTGATGCCTATACCGGTGTCGCTCACCTCGACGATGACATCGTCCCCGTCACGCCGTGCGGCGATCGTCGCCGTACCTCCACCCGGTGAATACTTGATGGCGTTGCTCACGAGGTTCATGAGCACCTGGCCGATCCGATCCCGGTCGCCGGCGGCCCGAGGGATGTCCTCGGTGACCGACGTGACAAGCTCGACCGAGGACTGGTCGGCCATCGTCTTGAATGTCCCGGCGGCCCCGACTATCAAGTCGGTGATCTCGATGGGCTCGACTTTCAGGTGGATGCGTCCCGACTCGATACGGGAGATGTCGAGCATGTCGTTGATGAGGCTCACGAGTCGGTCGGAGTTCTCCTGCACGATCTCCAAGAACTCGCGCTGGATCTCGTTGATCTCGCCTGCCTCGCCGTCGACGATGAGGTCGACGTAGCCCTTGATGGACGTCAGCGGGGTGCGCAGCTCGTGCGAGACGGTCGAGACGAACTCGTTCTTCATCATCGCCATCTCACGCTCGGTGGTGATGTCGCGGATGTTGGAGACCGTCCCTATCGACGCTCCGCTCGAGTCGAGGACGGGACTCGTCCGCACCTGGACGATGCGGTGCTCCGGCTCCACGAGTGTCGCCTCCCACGCCGCCCCGGTGGCTTCCGCGCCCTCCGGCAACAGGGGCTCGGTATCGAGGATCTCGGCCAGGGTCACGTGAGTGCCTACGTAGTCGTCGATGCGAGGCCCGATGATGTCGCGGGCGGCTGGATTGAAATAGGTCAGCGCACCGTCGGGCGAGAAAACGAGCATGCCGTCGCCTGTCGCATCGAGGATCGCCTCCGCGCGCTCCAGGTCATCCATCGAGCGCGCCTCGTCGCGCAGCACGATCGCCACACTCTCCCCCGCCCCTCGCTCGACGTCGGCGAAGGGGATGAGCGTGCACGCAAGGGAGCGTCCTTTGACGTCGAGCGTGGCGGCCGAGGAGTCCCACGGGCCGTTGACCCGTGCTTCGACCAGTGCCGCTTCGAGTTCGGGGGCCTCCAGCGCGCTCGCGTGGGCGTACATGACCGCGATCCGCTCCACACCGAGCTGCGTCTCCGCAGCCTCGTTCAAGAGCCGGATGCGGTCCTCGGAGTCGATGACGACGAAGCCCTCATGCGAAGCGCCCATGAGCGCGCGCACCCGGGCATCCTGTCTGCGCTCCTCGTTCGACACCGCACCTCCATCAGTCGCACCGTGCCGTTTCGGACTTTCTTCGCCGCTTGTGCACCGATACCTTTACTTCATCGGACGCCGCAGGTCCGCATCTTCGGTGCGCATCCTCCCGATCCGTCGCTCCCGTGTCAGATGGGCCAGACCCGCACCCTCTCGGACTCGACCTCGGTCCGTATCCCTTCGGATATAGAAGTGAGCGGCCCGGCCTGTACCCGCCTGCCGAGCACCTCCTGCAGGTAGACCTCGGAGTCGATCATCACGGGCAACGTCGGCTCCTCGAGCTCGACTATGAGCCCCACGAAGCTCGTATCGCTCTGCTCGCCGCGGGCGAACGCGCCGAAGACGTCGATGCTCACGACGCGATAGCGTTCCGCGAGGACCGGACCGTGCTCGCGTACGCGCGCGGCGATCTCATCGAGATCGCTGACCGGTCCGGAACGCGCCGCCGTGACGGGCGTGGACGAAGGCGCGTGGGCGGCGGGCGACTGGTCCGCGGTCGCGGCCTGCCCCTCTTGCTGCCTGCGCTTGCGCACCGGCCCGACGTCGAGCACCTCTGCGACCCGGCTCACCCTCTCCAGCGACGCGGTGCGGTACGCGCTTGTCTCCCACCGTGCGACCTGTTGTTGCTTGACCCCCACTGCCTCCCCGAGTTCGCGCTGGGACATGCCGCGCTTCTGCCGCGCATGCACGAGCAGGTGACCGATGTCCAGAAGGCTCCCCATGCCCTTGATGATACCCCCGTCGACGCCGTATACAACCGATACGTTGTGACTTCGTGCGGCACTGCGGAATGCGAAAGGCCCCGCCATAGCAGGGCCTTTCTATAGTGCTTCGGGGTTCGTCTCGCGCTTCTCGCTACTTCGTCTTGCCTTCGCCGATCGCGATCTTGGTGCTCTTGGGTTTCGCTGCCTCGAGCGCCTTGGGCACCTGCACCTCGAGGATACCGTCGTTGTAGTCTGCCTTGATGTCCTCGGCGTTCACTCCTTCGGGCAACACCATGGAACGCTCGAAGACACCGTAGCTCGATTCGCGTATGAGCCAGCCTTCGTCCTCGCGCTCCTCCTCGGCCTTTCGCTCGCCCTTGATGGTGAGCACGCCGTCGGTCACCTCGATGTCGACGCCATCCGGGTCGATGCCGGGGAGCTCGGCACGGACCACGATGTCGTCGCCTTTGGTCTTCACGTCGATCTTGGGCATCCACGCAACGGCGGACGCGCTCTCTCCCCTGCCTTCTGCCGTTCCCATCCGCGAGAAGATGCGGTCCATATCACGCTGCATGCGCAGCATCTCGCCGAACGGGTCCCAACGCATGATCGCCATGGCTACATCACCTCCGTTGTATCGAGCACACCGCCGTCATGGCGAACGGCGGCAGCTTGCATTCGGCACCTGAACCGGTATGCCCCTACGCGAGAACGATCTCCCCATCCGCCACGTCGATGGTGACGGTCTCCCCATCGAATACCGTACCCTCGATGAGCGCTTTCGCAACACGGTCGACCACCTCTCGTTGGATGACGCGCTTGAGCGGCCTTGCCCCGAACACCGGGTCGAACCCATCGAGTGCGATCCGCTCGACGGCAGCCGGCGCCACCTCGAGTCCGATGCCCCGCTCGGCGAGGCGCTCGCGCACCTTGCGAAGCTGGATCTCGACGATGTCGGCGATCTGCTCCATCGACAGCGAGTGGAACAGCACGATGTCGTCGATACGGTTCAGGAACTCGGGTCTGAACGTCTGGCGGAGCGCCTCTTCGACCGCGGTCTTCATGGTCGCCTCGTCGCCGCCGCTGCGCGCAAACTCCTGGATGAACTGCGAGCCGACGTTACTCGTCATGATGATGACGGTGTTCTTGAAGCTCACCACCCGGCCTTGCCCGTCGGTGAGCCGCCCGTCGTCGAGCACCTGGAGCAGAACGTTGAAGACATCCGGGTGCGCCTTCTCGATCTCGTCGAAGAGCAGCACGCTATAGGGTCGCCTGCGCACCGCCTCGGTGAGCTGGCCGCCCTCTTCATAACCCACGTAGCCCGGAGGCGCACCGATGAGCCGCTGCACGCTGAACTTCTCCATGTACTCGCTCATGTCGATGCGCACCATCGAACGCTCGTCGTCGAACATGAACTCGGCGAGGGCACGGGCAAGCTCCGTCTTACCCACGCCGGTCGGCCCCATGAAGATGAACGAGCCGATAGGGCGGTCGGGGTCGGAAAGCCCGGCGCGCGACCGGCGGATCGCCGCCGAGACCGCCGCGACCGCCTCGTCCTGGCCGACGACACGCTCGTGGAGGTGCTCCTCCAGGTGTACGAGCTTCGCTAGCTCGCCTTGCATGAGCTTGGACACGGGCACGCCCGTCCATGCCGAGACGACCTCCGCGATCTCCTCGTCGGTGACCTCCTCCTTGAGCATCGCCGAGCCCTCGTGGAGCGCGCGCAGTCGCTCATCGGCCTCCGAGAGAGCGCGCTCGAGCTCGGGGATGCGGCCGTACTTGATCTCCGCGGCCCGCTGCAGGTCGCCCTCGCGCTCCGCGCGCTCGGCATCCGATTTCGCCCCATCGAGCTCGGCCTTGAGTCGCTGCACCTCCCCGATGACGGCCTTCTCCGACTCCCAGCGCGCCTTGAGCCCGGAGAGCTTCTCGGTAAGCTCGGCCATCTCGGCGCGCAGCGCCTCGAGGCGCTCTGCGCTGGCGGCGTCCGTCTCCTTGGCGAGCGCCGCTTCCTCGATCTGGAGCTGGCGCACCTGCCGGTCGACCGCGTCGATCTCGGTGGGCATCGAGTCGATCTCTATACGCAGGCGCGAAGCCGCCTCGTCCACAAGGTCGATCGCCTTGTCGGGCAGGAAGCGGTCGGTGATGTAGCGGTCCGAAAGAGTGGCGGCTGCCACGATGGCACCGTCGGTGACACGCACGCCGTGGTGTACCTCGTACTTCTCCTTGAGGCCGCGCAGGATCGCGATGGTGTCCTCAAGGCTCGGCTCGCCCACGAACACCGGCTGGAAACGCCGCTCGAGCGCAGCGTCCTTCTCGATGTGTTTCCGATACTCGTCGAGCGTGGTCGCGCCGATCGCGTGCAACTCGCCGCGGGCAAGCGCCGGCTTGAGCATGTTGCTCGCGTCCATCGCGCCCTCGGCGGCACCGGCGCCCACGAGCGTGTGGAGCTCGTCGATGAACAGGATGAGCTGTCCTTCGGCCTGCTCGATCTCGCGGAGCACGGCCTTCAGGCGGTCCTCGAACTCACCCCGGTACTTGGCGCCGGCCACCATCGCGCCAAGATCGAGCCCGACCACATCCTTGTCGCGCAGCGACGACGGCACGTCGCCTGCCACGATGCGCTGCGCGAGACCCTCGACGATGGCCGTCTTTCCCGTGCCCGGCTCTCCGATGAGCACCGGGTTGTTCTTGGTGCGCCGCGAGAGCACCTGGATGACGCGGCGGATCTCCTCGGTCCGGCCGATGACCGGATCGAGCTTGCCGTCGCGCGCAGCGGCGGTGAGGTTTCGGCTGTAGCGCTCGAGCGCCTGGAACTGCGCCTCGGCGTTGGGGTCGGTCACCCGCGAGCCCGCCCGCAGTTCCTCGATGGCTTCGAGCAAGCGCTCCACCGTCACGCCCGCACCGACGAGCAGACGGCCGGCCTCACCGGAGTCCTCGGCCAGGCCGAGCGCGAGATGCTCGGTCGAGACATAGGCGTCCTTGAGCTTCTCGGCGTACTTGAACGCCTCCGAGAGCACCGTGTTGAGCCGCGGCCCCACGCCCGCCTGCGCGAGCCCGGCACCGCTCACCTTGGGCGCGCGCTCGATCGCCGCTGTGACCTCGGATTCGAGCGCGTCGACATCGGCGCCCACCTTCTGCACGATGGGGCGGACAATGCCGTCGGCAGCGTCGAGAAGTGCCTTGAGCAGGTGCTCCGGCTCGATGACCTGCGAGGTCGCCTCCTCGGCGATACCCTGGGCGGCCTGAAGCGCCTCCTGGGCCTTTATCGTCAGCTTGTCGAACCTCATGTCTCAGTCCTCCATCGGCCGCCGACAGCCGTCACAGCGATGCACCCTGCCATCCATCTCACTCCGGTCCGGACGGCTCGATGAGATACCACGTGCCATCGCTCCACGCGAAACGGGCCTCGGTGGCCGACGTGTTCTCGAACTCGCCGCTCATCACGATAGTCTCGTACCCGTCGACGTACTCGACGGCGACGTCTGCCGGCATGACCGGAGGGATACCTGCCGCACGGAGCTTATCTACGAGTTGGTAGATGAGCGCCACCGGAACGGCCTCGAAGTCGTAGTCGTCGCCACCATCGGTGACACCCTCGTCCGTGCCGGTCTGCCCGCCGCCGTTCGACGTACCGTCTGCGCCGGGGTCCGCGGTGTCTGAACCCTGTTCTGTGGGCGAAGGGGCCGTAGGCTCTGCCGCACCCCTGCCGAAATCTCCCGCGACACGCGAGCCGACGAGGGCCGCGAGCAACACAACGCCTACCACGATGAACCAGATGTTCTGTCGGACAGGACTCATCGGTCTTCCTTCCGTGCGAGGGAACCACGCCGTACCATAACGATACTCGCCTTCACCGCGGAGTGCGCCGGGCGGCTGCGGGCGGCCTCCTCAGCGTGACGCCGGAGCCGCTCGATCTCCGTGCGCATCGACTCGACGGTGCGCTCGAGTTCCATGATGCGCTCGACCCCTGCGAGGTTGATACCCTCGGCCTGGGTCAGGTGCTGGATCGTCTTGAGCCGCTCGATGTCGGCCTCGGAGTACAGACGAGTGTTACCTGAGGAGCGTTGCGGTCTGATGAGCCGGCGGCGCTCGTAGATACGCAACGTCTGCGGGTGCACCCCCGCCAGTTCCGCCGCCACGCTGATCATGTAAAGCGGCCGGGACTTCCCGATGTCGTTGTTGCGAGTAGCCACTGTCGTCCTCCTCGGATCGCACTCGACCGCCGCGTGTGGCGGCCGCATCCTGCGACCGTTATGTGATGTGCGCGCGAACGTCGTCCTCCTGCGATGACGCGAACCTGTTGAGCAGTTCTTTCTGCTCGGCGGTCAGGGCGCTCGGTACGACGACCTTCACCTTGACCTTGAGGTCTCCTCGGCCGGCACCCTTGAGGCGAGGCGCGCCCTTGCCCTTCAGGCGGTGCACGGTCCCGTCCTGCGTGCCCGAGGAAATCTTGAGCTTGACTTTGCCGCCGCCAGGCACCGGGATCGTGACTTCTGCGCCAAGCGCCGCCTCGGCCATCGTGATAGGAAGCTCCATCACCACGTCGGCGCCGTCCCGCTTGAAGTACGGGTGCGATTCGATGTGCGTCACGACGTAGAGATCGCCCGCAGGTGCGCCAGCCTCTCCTGGCTCGCCCTTCCCCTTGAAGCGGAGCTTGCCACCGTCGGTCACGCCTGGGGGGACGTTGACGGTGACCGGTTTGACCCGCGTCACCCGCCCTGCCCCCTTGCACGCGGTGCACGGGTCCTCGATGACGCTTCCGGAGCCGCCACATCGCGGGCACGTGCGCGAGAACGCGAACATGCCACCTTGCCCCTGGCTCACGTGGCCGGTACCGCCGCACGTGGGGCACGCGATCACGGAGGTCCCGGGCTTGGCTCCAGCCCCCTTGCATACCGAGCACGTCTCGGCACGCTGGACGTCGACCTTGGTCGACACGCCGGAGAACGCCTCGTCGAACCCGAGCGTGATCTCGTACGTGAGGTCGCGTCCGCGACGCGCGGTGCGTTCGGCACGTGTTCCGGAGCGCGCTCCTGCGAACCCGCCGCCGCCGAAGATGTCACCGAACAGGTCACCGAGATCCACGTGCTCGTAGCCGAACCCGCCGCCGCCGCCGGGCCACCCGCCGGGAGCTCCACTCGGACCGCCCGGGGCGCCTGGGGCACCCGGGGCGCCTGCTCCGCCGAAGTACGCGCCGTACTGGTCGTACTGCGCGCGCTTCTCCGGATCGGACAGGACCTCGTAGGCCTCGTTGAGCTCCTTGAACTTCTCTTCGGAGCCGCCGGCGTCCGGATGGTGCTTGCGCGCGAGCTTGCGGAAGGCCTTCTTGATCTCGTCGGCCGAAGCGCTCTTCTTGATGCCGAGGATGTCGTAGTAGTCCTTGGTGGCGGGCATCGTCTACTCCTCGGCTCGAGGACCTCCGGTGGACACGACGACCATCGCGGCACGAACGGTTCGCCCGTGCATCTCGTAGCCCTTCTGAAACACCTCGGTGACCGTGCCCTCGGGCACACTCGTGTCCTCCTTCTGGCCCACCGCCTGGTGCACGAGCGCGTCGAACGGCTGGCCCACGGGGTCCACCTCGATGACGCCCTCCTTTGCGAGTACGTCACGCAGTTGGCCGAGGACCATCTCGACCCCGGTCCGCAACTCTGCGACGTCGCCGCCCTCCTGGGCGTGCGCTATTGCTCGCTCGAGGTTGTCGACGACCGGCAGCAGGTTCTCGACGATACGCTCGCCCGCCCGTTTCACCGCATCGGCGTGGTCGCGGGCCATGCGCTTACGGTAGTTGTCGAAATCGGCCTGCACCCGCTGGGCGGTCTCGAGATGGCGCGCCGCTTCCCCACGCGCCGCCTCGATCTCCGCCATCAACTGGTCACCGCGCAGCTCGAACTCCTCGCCGAGATCCGCCTCGAGCTCGGGGTCGACCGGCGTGTCCCGGTCTTCGTGTGCGCGGGACTCCTCGTGTGCGTCACGGTGTTTCCTAGCCATGACTACTTGTCTCCGTCCTCATCGACGACCTCGTAGTCGGCCTCGACGACCTCTTCCTCGTCGGCCGAAGGCGCTTCCTCGTCGGCCGCCTCACCACCGGACTCGCTCGCCTCTTGGGCCTCCGCGTAGACGATCTCGGCGAGCTTGTAACCCGCCTGCTGGAGCTTGTCGGTCGCGGCCTTGATGGCGTCGGCATCGTCACCCTCGAGCGCGGACTTCACCTCGGCGACAGCTTCCTCGGCCGCGGTCTTCGTCTCTTCGGGCACTTTGTCGCCGAGGTCGGAAAGTGTCTTTTCCGTCGAGTACACGAGGGTGTCGGCGGTGTTGCGCGCCTCTGCGGCCTCCTTCTTGGCACGGTCCTCGTCGGCGTGCGTCTCTGCATCGTCGACCATGCGCTCGACTTCCTCGTCGGAAAGCGCCGTCGTACCGGAGATCGTGATCTTCTGTTCCTGACCGGTTCCCTTGTCCTTGGCCGACACGTTCACGATGCCGTTGGCATCGATGTCGAACGTGACCTCGATCTGCGGGACCCCGCGCGGCGCAGGCGGGATGTTCATCAGGTGGAACTTGCCGAGGGTCTTGTTGTCAGCGGCCATCTCGCGCTCGCCCTGCAGCACATGGATCTCCACCGACGTCTGACCGTCAGCCGCCGTGGTATACGTCTCGGTCTTTCGTGTCGGGATCGTGGTGTTGCGCTCGATCATCTTGGTCATGACGCCGCCGAGCGTCTCCACGCCCAGCGAAAGCGGGGTGACATCGAGCAGCAGGATGTCCTTGACGTCGCCGGCGAGCACGCCGCCCTGGATCGCGGCGCCCACTGCCACGACCTCGTCCGGGTTGACACCCTTGTGCGGGTCTTTGCCGGTGATCGACTTCACCATCTCGACAACCGCAGGCATGCGGGTCGAGCCGCCCACGAGGATGACGTGCTCGATGTCGGAGGCCTTGGCTCCCGAGTCCTTGATCGCGGCTTCCACCGGCTTTTTGCAGCGGTCGAGCAGGTCGCTCGTGATCTTCTGGAACTCGGCCCGCGTGAGCGTGTAGTCGAGATGCTTCGGCCCGCTGGCGTCCGCCGTCACGAACGGAAGGTTGATCTGGGTCGTCTGCGTGGTCGAGAGCTCCATCTTCGCCTTTTCGGCGGCCTCCTTGAGACGCTGGAGGGCCATCTTGTCGGCACGCAGGTCGATGCCGTGGTCGGCCTTGAACTTGTCGCCGAGCCAGTCGATCACGCGCTGGTCCCAGTCATCCCCGCCGAGGTGGTTGTCACCAGAGGTCGACTTGACCTCGAACACGCCTTCTCCGATCTCGAGGATCGAAACATCGAACGTACCACCACCGAGGTCGAAGACGAGGATCGTCTGATTCTCGTCACCCTTGTCCAGGCCGTAGGCGAGCGCGGCAGCGGTCGGTTCGTTGATGATGCGCTTCACGTCGAGGCCCGCGATCTTGCCGGCATCCTTGGTGGCCTGGCGCTGCATGTCGTTGAAGTACGCGGGCACAGTGATGACCGCCTCGGTCACCTTCTCGCCCAGGTAGGCCTCCGCATCGGCCTTGAGCTTCTGCAGGACCATCGCCGAGATCTCCTCAGGCGTGTACGCCTTGCCTTCGATGTCGACGTTCACCCGGCCGTCCTTGCCCTTCGAGACGTTGTAGGCGATCGTCTTGCGCTCGGAGGCGGTCTCTTCGAACTTGCGCCCGACGAACCGCTTGATCGAGGTGATCGTGTTCTCGGGGTTGGTGATCGCCTGGTTCTTGGCCGCTTTGCCGACCACACGCTCGCCATCCTTGCGGAACGCGACGACGCTCGGCGTCGTGCGATCCCCCTCGGCGTTGATGATGACCGCCGGCTCACCGCCCTCGAGCACAGCGACCGCCGAGTTCGTCGTGCCGAGGTCGATACCGATTACCTTTCCCATCGTGTGTTCTCCTTTCTGGCGCCTGCGCCCCCACAGGCGCAGCACATGTCTCATGCGAGCAGGCGCGGCCCTGTGGATCAAGACCGCGCCGCCCGACAAATCCTAGAATCTAAGTGTTTCGTTGTCAAGTTTTGTGGCAACGCTTCCTCTATACCCATCCTACCATCGGCCAAAACAGGCTGGTACCGAGCGTTCACCTCAGCTCGCTCGCTGGATGATCCTGGGTCCTGCACGAAAGCCCCGGCACGGTATCGGAATCGCCCCTTTACAGCCCGACAGATGGCCGATAAGGTACGGCAGGACTTGGAGGCCTGCTCCACCGTCCGCGCGTCATGCGAGGAGGATCGATGCCCCGACCGATCATCGTACAAGAGGAATGCTCCGCCTGCGGGATATGTGTCGACGTCTGTCCGGAAGACGTCCTCGAACTCGTAGGCGATGTTGCGGAGCCGGTCAAAGACGACGAGTGCACCGCGTGTGCCGCGTGCTTGGAAGAGTGTCCGATGGGCGCGATCAGCGAGATCGAAGAGGACTGAGCCGGGGGCCTGAACGGGCCGTCGCCTCGGACTATCAGGGCGCCCCGTCCACTCAGAATGAGGGGGGCCGTGGCGACAAGGTCTTGAGTTGTCGCCAGACTCGCTGCTTGAGACCCGCGTCCGCGAGAGATTCCTCCAACCCGTCGACTGCCACGAACACCCTGCCGTGCGCGTGCGCGGGCCGACCAGGCCGAAACGCTCTCAGTCCGAACGCTGCGCACACGAACTCGGCTGCGACCCGGTCGAGTGCGACCACCGTGTAGGGATCGACCGTCTCCACTTGAATCCGCAGGCGCGCGTAGAGCGCCTCTCGCTCGAGATCGGGCTCTGGGCGTGCAACGCTCGCGAAGACCGACGCTGGATCGAAACCGAGTGCCTCAAGTGCTTTGCGTGCGGCCTGTCCGTCCGGTCCACTGAGCGCGGGACCACCCGCGACTTCGGCAGGACCAGGATCTCCTTTGACGAGGAATACCTCGGCGAACACGTCCCCGCTCCACGGGACGGCCTCGCCCCCCTCGGCAACGCCATCCGCGTACCGCAACTCCTCCTCGGCCTTCGCCACAAACGCTGCTTCGAGTTCGTGCGCGCTCGCTCGATCCGCGCTGCTCGGACTCATCGCCGCGCGAACCACCTGAACGTCGCGCCAAGCCCCGTCGCAAGCGGGACCGCCGCCTGCCATCCGAGCGTGTCGGCTGCTTTCGCCGGGTCGAGCGCGCTTCGACGCACGTCGCCCTCGCGCTCGGGGACATGCTCGAACGGACCGAAGAACTGAGCCGCTGGCCGGAGTGTGTCGGCGAGCGCCTGGATGGTCGTCTCCACGCCCGTGGCGATGTTGTAGACGCCCTGTATGCCCTCACCACCGAGAGCCCCCTCGTGAGCCACCGCCGTGACGAGCGCGCCAACAACGTCGCCGACGTAGATGAAGTCGCGCGTCTGCATCCCGTTACCGTGGATGACCGGAGCACGCCCCTCGGCCAGTGCGCTGCAGAACACCGCGACGACCCCTCCCTCACCTGCCGCGTCCTGCCTCGGGCCATACACGTTCGCAAAGCGCAACGACGCGAAATCGCACTCAGATCCGCCAAGCTCTTCCGCCAGCACGCTCTCGGCTGTGAGTTTGGAGGTCCCATACGGGTTGGCCGGCTCGGTGCGCGACTCCTCGCGCAGCGGTATCTCGGCGGGTTCGCCATAGACGGCTGCAGAAGAGGCTGACAGGACCCTGCGTGCGCCGGCCGCACGGGCAGCGCGCGCCACCGCTCGCGTCCCCTCGACGTTCACGGCATGGTCACGCTCTGGGTCGGCGAACGATGCCGTGACGCTCGGCTGTGCCGCCAGATGCACGACGGCCTCCGGGGCGAATTCTTCGAACACCCCGGGAAGTCGCTGGTCGAGGATGTCCATCGTTCGCATCATGGCCGCAGGGTGGAGGTTCTCCGGTCTGCCGCTCGACAGGTCATCGACGATGCACACCTCGTGTGCCTGAACGAGCACGTGGACGAGGTTCGAGCCGATGAACCCGGCTCCCCCGGTGACGATGATGCGCATGCACGTCTCCCTACGACGCAGGTTCGGACGTATCTTCGAGCCAGTCGACCTCGGTGAGGTCTGCGTGGACGATCAGTCGATATCGAGCACTATACGGTGGATGACACGCCGAGAGGGTAAGACGAGGCTCCTCGGTGGGCGCTACGACTTCCACCTGGTCGGGCGTCACCTGGTACTTCTCGGACACGACGTACGTGTAGCGCCTGAACGGCGAGTAGAAGTATATGGCATCGCCTGGCTCGAGGTCGTCGAGCCGGAAGAAGGGTGCTCCATACGTGGTGCGATGACCGGCGATGCCGACGTTGCCCGTCTCCCCGGGTATGTCGGTGTAGGGCATCCAGCCCGGTCCTCGTCTCAGCGCCTCGGGATCGACCCCGCGCACGACGACCACATCGAGTTCCATCTTCTCGATGACGAGCCGTCCGAACACGCCGTAGTCTTCGAGGTTCGCCCAGTAGCGGACGTCTTCGGTTCGCCATGTGTCCCACACCGATGGCGGCTCTTCGGGCTCGTCGGGCTCGTCGGGCTCGTCGGGCTCCTCCGGCGACACCAACCGGTCGGGTGGTGGTGCCCCGGAGTTTCCAAGGGCCGAAAGCTCACTGCGCAGTCGAGCCTGTTCCAGCCGTGTGACGACATCGGTCACCAAGTAATACGTGAGAAGGCCTATGGCAACGCCGAGAAAGACGTTACCGAGCGCATGGAGCGTGATCCGTGTTCGCGAGCGTGCACCCGCTACCTGTGATGATGCCACTCGTCGTCCTCTCTGAGTTGGAAACCCGAGTATCCCTGTGACGTACATTACAGAAATAACTTCAGTCACGCCGCTCTCGTGCCGATATACCCAGTGTAAGCAGTTGACAGCAGCACATCGAGACGGACTCCCCGAAAAAGGCACCGCTCGCCGAAAGGCGCGCTTCGCAAAGTCACGGGTCTAACGGAAGAGCGATCTTCCCACGACAGCCGGACTGCCGGGTACGAGATCTGGTCGCCCCATCGACCCGGTCCCCACCCACACGCCACACGGGAGGGGACCGGGTCGATGTGCGCACGGGCTCGTACCAGGGGTGATCAGAGTGATCAGGAACGTAGAACGCACGGACACGACCATCAAGCTCCTCTCCGTCGCACTCGCGACGACCCTCCTCGCGGGCGCCGCGGCACCCGCGATGGCGACCGTACTCACGGAGACGACCCGTTCGACCGTCGATGCCCAAGCGAAGTTCGCACCACGCCTCGAGCCGGTCCCGACCGTGCCTACCATCCAGGTGGCCAAGGCGATCGTGCCGGTACAGAGCGCCGAAGAGGTCGCAGAGATGCCTCAGCCGGCCCCCACGCCGGCGGCGAAGACCGCAGCTCCGCTGCCGCAGCCGGTCGCTCCTCCCGCACAGGCGACCCGGACCGCCGTCCGCCGTCCGGCCGCTGCCGCGACCGGTTCGAACAGCGCTCCGGTGGCCGCGGCGAACAATGCTCAGCCGTCGGCGCCAGCACCTGCGAGCAGCGGAGGGATAGCCGAGGCCCGGGCCATCCTCGCACGCTACGTCTCCACCTATCCGATCCTGCAAGGGACGACCGTCGAGTTCGGGGACAGCCGCGGCAACCCGCAAGCGATCGTCTACTACAAGTCCGCGCGCATCATCATCAACCCGAACCACACCGTGAGCCTGGAGCGCATCATCGCCCACGAGATCTGGCACATCATCGACTGGCGCGACAACGGTCAGATCAACTGGGGCGAGAACGTGCCTCCGGCGAACGCCAACGACTTCAGGCGGTAGGGTCTGTGAGTTCTGCCGCTGGAAGTGCCAGAGCCCCGGTGGGAGTCACTCCCACCGGGGCCCCGCGTCTTCCTCAGCCTACGAAGTGGTGGTAGCCAGAGCGTAGGCTAGGAGACCATTCGGGCGCGCCTGCGCAGTGCGGCACCGAGTGCCGCAGTAGCGGCCGCGAGCGCGATCAGCGTCAGCGCGTCACCTCCGGTGAATGGCAGGAACGGCTCATCCACTCGTACGGTGACACGCCACGTCGAGCGATCGTTGTCGGCGAAGTCGTCTTCCGGATGGCTCACCACGACGGCATTGTCGAGAACCGTTGTGCCGTCCGGCATATCATCGGCGACCTTTAGCTTGTAGACGATCGTCTGCGTTTCACCGAAGGCGAGCGGGCCGGGGAACGTCCAGGTGATTGTGTTGCCCGTGACGGTACCGCCCGCCGCGTCGACGACACTCAGATATCGGCCGTTGAACGTGTCGGTCACCGTGTAGTCGTACGCCGGATCGCCGCCCACGTTTCCGATCTCAACGGTGTACGTGATGATGTCGCCGGGGTTGGCGGTCCGTCTGTCGCCCGACTTCTGCGAGTAAAGGTCAGGCCCGAAACCGAGGAACTCGTCGATGTCTACGAAAGCCTCGTCCTCATCGGAGACCTCGTTGCCCCACTGGTCGGTCCCGGACGCAACGACGATGTTCGTCGTCGCCTCGAAGATCGCAACCGTACGGGTGAAGGTCTGCGAGGCGCCCACACCGAGCATCTCGATAGTTGCTATGACGCCGAGGTGGTCATCTACGACTCCCACGTTGAAGAGGGGCGTGTTCCCCGTGTTGGTGACGACGAACGTGTAAGTCACCTCTTCGCCCTCGATGACCAGATCGGAATCGACGGACTTCTCCACCGAGATCTGCGGATTCGAGCCGAAGTAGTCGGACTCGTCACTGTCCGAAACGTCCTCGCCGATCGGAGGGGTCCCGACAACGGTGCCGATGTTGACGTACGGACCTTCGCCCGCCACACCCTCCGCGTGGAGGGTCTCGGTCTCACCAGGCGCGAGGACCGCGATCGTGCCGATGTGCCCGATCTGGTCGTCTGTGACGGTGACGTCCGTCAGCGTCACATTGCCGGTGTTGGTCACCGCGTAGCTCCACGTGATGGGAGTGCCGACGAGGAAGCCCTCACCGTCGGTGCCATTGGTGAGCTTGATGATCTCGATCGACGGCGACTGGAGCGCGGTGACGGTCTCGTCGTCTTCGTTGGAGGCGACCTCGTCGCCTTCGAAGGACCCGAAGCCTTGCGCGACGTTGGTGACGAAGCCCTCATCGATGTCTGCTTGGTCGATGGTGTAG
>SKMN01000082.1 GCA_007121015.1 Coriobacteriia bacterium | reverse complement strand
TCGAGCGGGTTGCCCTCGCACGCGAGGCGCCCGTCGAAGAGCACGTGGCCCACATCGGCGTTGACGTACTGCAGGATGTGGCCGGTGTGCGTGATGATGAGCCCGGCGCGCGGCCTCTCGCTCGCGCGGTCGCCTTTGAGCAGGTGTGCGATCGCCCCGCCCACCACCGCGATGTTGTCGAGGTCCACGCCGCTCTCCGGCTCGTCGAAGAGCGCGAGCTCGGGCTGTTGCGCGAGGAGTTGCGCCATCTCGGAGCGCTTCGCCTCGCCGCCCGAGAAGCCCAGGTTGACGTCGCGCTCGAGCATATCGGTCACCGAGAGGTCGGCGGCGATGCGCTCGATGTCATCCGCACCTGCACCTGCATCCGTACCCGCCGCTGCGACCTCCATCACCTGCCGCAGCCGCACGCCGCGCACCGCAGGCGGGCGCTGGAACGCTACCCCGATGCCGAGTCGGGCGCGCTCGTCGATCGTGAGCGCGAGGAGGTCTTGGCCCTTGAACGTCACCGAGCCTTCGGTGACCTCGTATCCGGGGATTCCCGCGAGCGTGTTGAAGAGCGTCGTCTTGCCGCTCCCGTTGGGGCCGAGGAGCACGTGCGTCTCTCCCGCGTGGATCGCGAGATCGATGCCGCGCAGCACTTCTCGACCGCCGATGCTGACGTGGAGGTCTGCGATGACGAGGAGCGGTTGCGGTCCGGTCGCAGTAGCGTCGTGCATGGTCGCCTCCTCGGCGGTCCGCGGTCGGTCGCGTGCAGGTCCCGTGAGGATGGTACCCATCGCGCGGCGCCTCGGAGCACCTCGGAGCATCCTGGCGACTCACCCTCAAGCCGAGTACACTGGTGAATCCAGGTTTCGCACTCACTTCGGAGGTCATTCCATGCGAAAGAAGTCGCTCGCATTCTTCAAAGAACTCGCCGAGGCACCCTCGCCGTCGGGCTTCGAGCAGCCGGCCGCCCGCGTGTTCCGCGAGAACATCACGGCCGAGGCCGACGAGGTCGTCACCAACGTCATGGGCTCGGTCCACGCGCTGCTCCGTGGCACCGACGCAGAGCGCGACGGCCGCCGCGTGAGCATCATGCTCGCCGGACACATCGACGAGATCGGCCTCATGGTCACCTACATCACCGCCGAGGGCTTCATCGCCTTCAAGCAGATCGGCGGTGTCGATGAGGCGATCATGCCGGGCAGCCGCGTGCGCGTGCACACGCGTGACGGAGCTCTCCTCGGCGTGCTCGGCCGGATGCCCATCCACCTGCTCGAGGAAGACGAGCGCAAGCAGGTCGCCAAGACGCACAAGCTCTTCATCGACCTCGGTATGAGCGCCGAGAAGGTCAAGGAGGTCGTGCGCGTGGGCGACCCGGTGACGTTCGACGTTGGCTTCGAGGAGTTCGGCGAGGGCATGGTGGTCTCGCGCGCGTTCGACGACAAGATGGGCGCGTTCATCTGCGCCGAGGTGCTGCGCGAGGTCCGCGCGCGCGGCGGCGCGAAGGTCGACCTCGTGGTCGCCGGCACGGTGCAGGAGGAGGTCGGCTTGCGCGGCGGCATCACGAGCGCGTACGGCGTGGACCCCACCGCCGGCATCGCGGTCGAGGTGGGACACGCGACCGACTACCCCGACGTCGACAAGCGCAAGCACGGCGAGGCGATCTGCGGCAAGGGGCCGATCATCAGCCGCGGCGCCAACATCAACCCGGTGCTCTTCGACCTGCTCGCGCAGGCGGCCGAGCGCGCCGGCGTCCCGCACCAGTTCGACGGCCAGCCGCGCGCGACCGGCACCGACGCCAACGCGATCCAGCTTTCCCGCGGCGGCAAGGCGGCCGCGCTCGTGGGCGTGCCGTTGCGCTACATGCACACCCCCGTCGAGGTGCTCGCGCTCGCCGACGTCGAGGCGGCCATCGCGCTCCTCGCAGAGCTCGTGTGCACGCTCGACCCCGACACCGACTTCACCCCGTAGGCCGCGAGGAGCCGCATGGCAGCCCGTAGCGAGAAGAACATCGCCACCAACAAGAAGGCGTACCACGACTACTTCATCGACGAGACGTTCGAGGCCGGTATCGAGCTCACCGGCACCGAGGTCAAGTCGCTGAGGCAGAACAAGGCTACGTTGCGCGAGTCGTTCGCCATCATCCGCCGAGGAGAGGTCTGGCTCCACAACGTCCACATCTCGCCGTACAGTCACGGCAACCGCGCGAACGTCGAGCCCAACCGGGTGCGCAAGCTGCTGCTGCACAAGAAGGAGATCCGGTACCTCACGGGCAAGGTCGCCGAGAAGGGCGCCACGCTCGTGCCGCTCAAGCTCTACTTCTCGCCGAGCAACCTCGTGAAGGTCGAACTCGGCCTGGCGCGCGGCAAGAAGCTGCACGACAAGCGCGCCTCGATCGCCGATCGCGACCACAAGCGCGACGTACAGCGCGCGCTCCGGGAACGGCAGAAGGGGTAGGGGCTAGCTTTCGGCACGGCGCTTGCACCTCACGGGTATACTAACCAGGCGGTCGCACCGCGGCCGTGGCACGGGCACCTTGACAACGCTGGAACACGTGCCCACGAAAGCGTGGGGGCGACTGGTTTCGACACGATAGTCCTGAGGGAAGAAGCAGGCCGAGGTCTCCTCACCTCGCAAAACAGGGGTAAGACGCCTATAAGCGTCGACAATGATTTCGCACTCGCTGCC
>SKMN01000045.1 GCA_007121015.1 Coriobacteriia bacterium | reverse complement strand
GAAGACCGCCCGCGATGCGCTGGCCTGGCAGATCCTGATGAAGGAGGAACTGGGCCGCGACTGGCTGCGCCCCGACCTGTTCCGGCTGGGGGCATCGTCGATGCTGGGCGATATCGAGCGCCAGCTCGACCATTTCGTGACCGGGCGCTATGCCGCGTCCCATCGCCACGCGGCGGCATGAACGGGGCGGGGGCGATGACAGGGGCGGGAGCGATGACAGGGGCGGGGGCGATGACAGACGCAGGACCGGCGACAGGCATGGCGATCACGGAGATACTTGCGCAGATGGACTATGGACCCGCGCCCGAGGATCCGGGCATCGCCGAAAGCTGGCTGGCGCGCCATGCCGGAGGGTTCGGGCATTTCATCGCCGGACAGTTCACCGATCCCGGCGCGACCTTCGATGTGACGAACCCGGCCACCGGCGCGGTCCTGGCGCAGGTCACCCGGGGCAGTGCCGCCGATATCGAGGCGGCGGTGCGCGCCGCGCGCGCCGCGCAGCCGGGCTGGGCCGGGCTTTCGGGCCACGACCGGGCGCGGCATCTCTATGCGCTGGCGCGCCATGTCCAGCAGCATGCGCGGCTGCTGGCGGTGCTGGAAACCCTCGACAACGGCAAGCCGATCCGGGAAAGCCGCGACATCGACCTCCCCCTTGTGGTGCGGCATTTCTATCATCACGCGGGCTGGGCCGAAATCGCGGCGGACGAATTTCCCGGCATGGGGCCGCATGGTGTCTGCGGACAGATCATCCCGTGGAACTTTCCGCTGCTGATGCTGGCCTGGAAAGTCGCGCCCGCGCTGGCGGCGGGCAATACCGTGGTGCTGAAGCCTGCCGAATACACGCCGCTGACGGCCCTGGCCTTTGCCCGGATCGCGCAGGAATGCGGACTGCCGGCGGGGGTTCTGAACATCGTCACGGGCGACGGGGCGACCGGGGCGGCGCTGGTCGCGCATGCGGGGGTGGACAAGATCGCCTTTACCGGCTCGACCGCGGTGGGCCGCCAGATCCGCCGCCAGACGGCCGGCAGCGGCACGGCGCTGACGCTGGAGCTGGGCGGCAAGTCCCCCTTCATCGTCTTTGCCGATGCCGATCTGGATGCCGCGGTCGAGGGGGTGGTGGAGTCGGTCTGGTTCAACCAGGGCGAGGTGTGCTGCGCGGGCACCCGCATCCTGGTGGCCGAAGCGGTGGCCGCGCGCTTCGAGGCGTTGCTGCGCGCCCGGCTGGCGCGACTGCGCACCGGCGATCCGCTGGACAAATGCACCGATATCGGCGCCATCGTGCACCCCGTCCAGCTGGAGCGGATCCGCGCGCTGGTCGCGCAGGGCGTGGCCGGGGGGGCGGTGCTGCATCAGGGCCCGGCGCCGGCCGGGGGCTGCTTCTTCCCGCCCACGCTGGTGACCGGGGTGCAGCCGGCCTCGGTCCTGTGCCAGGAAGAGGTGTTCGGCCCGGTGGTCACGCTGACCGCCTTCCGCACGCCCGATGACGCGGTGGCACTGGCCAATGCCACGCGCTACGGGCTGGCCGCCGCGATCTGGACCGAGAATGTCGGGCTGGCCGTGGACTGCGCGGCCCGGATGCAGGCCGGGGTGGTCTGGCTCAACAGCGCCAATCTGTTCGATGCCGGGGCGGAGTTCGGCGGCTGCCGCGAAAGCGGCTTCGGGCGCGAGGGCGGGCGCGCGGGGATGGCGGCCTATCTGACCTGTCCCGCGCCCCGCGCGCGCCAGCCCGAGGCCGCGCCCCCCGACCCTGATCCGCTGCCGGTCGGGCCGGGCGCCGGACCCGGTGCCGCCACTGCGATCGACCGCACTGCCAGGCTTTACATCGGCGGGCGGCAGGTGCGCCCCGACAGCGGCTACAGCTATGGCGTGGCTGCGGGCAAGGCCGGGGGCAAGGCCGGGAGCAAGGAGGGGCGCGCTGCCGGATCGGTCGGGCTGGCCGGGCTGGGCAACCGCAAGGATATCCGCAACGCCGTCGAGGCCGCGCACAAGGCCGCGGGCTGGGGCGCGCTGACCGGTCACAACCGCGCGCAGGTGCTGTATTTCCTGGCCGAGAACCTGTCGGCCCGGGCTGACGAATTCGCCGCCCGGCTGCAGGCGATGGGCCAGCCCGCGGCTGCCGCACAGGCCGAGGTCGCGACCGCGATCCGGCGGATTTTCTGGTATGCCGCCCAGTCGGACAAGTTCGACGGGATGGTGCATGCCACGCAATCGGCGCATGTCACGCTGGCCCTGCACGAACCCCTTGGCGTCATCGGCATCGCCTGTCCGCTGGATGCGCCGCTTCTGGGGCTGGTGTCGCTGGTGGTGCCGGCGATCGCGATGGGCAACCGCGTCGTGGCGATCCCGTCCCAGACCCGGCCGCTGGCCGCGACGGATTTCTGTCAGGTCCTCGACACCTCCGACATCCCCGCCGGGGTCGTCAACATCGTCACCGGGCCGCGCGACGCGCTGGCCCGGACCCTGGCCGAGCATGACGATGTCGCCGCGATGTGGTATTTCGGCACCAGGGACGGCGGGCGCATGGTCGAGCATGCCTCGGCCGGCAACCTCAAGCAGACCTGGACCGAGGACGGCGCGGCCCGCACCTGGACCGGCGCCGACGGGCAGGGCCGTGCGTTCCTGTCCCGGGCCACCTGGATCAAGACCATATGGCTGCCCTATGGCGCATGACGCGACCATGTGACGCGGCCCCGGTCACGGAGTATTGAAAAGAGTATTGG
>SKMN01000032.1 GCA_007121015.1 Coriobacteriia bacterium | reverse complement strand
TAACCGGCACGCTTGAGGACCTTCTCGGCCTTGAGCGCGGCCGGGACCTCATCGAACAGGAAAATGCCGACCCCCTCGTCGGCATCTCCCTGTGTACCAGTGTCCTTGCCCCTCCCGAACAACCATCTCACGATCGCGTCGCCTCGATCGTGAAGCCGTCCGGCCCGTCGGACACGGTTACCGAGTAGCCCTCATCGGACAGCATGTTGGTGACGTTCGCCTTCGCCGTGCCCGAGTCCACGAGCACCTTCACTGAGTCGGGGGCACTGTCGAGGGCCTTCTTCGCGCGCATCAGCGGAAGCGGGCACGACAGTCCCCGTGCGTCAACCTCTACCATCACTGCATCCCCTCTCATGCCACTCGCTCGCGTTTGATGAACAGGATCGCTACCAGGATGACCGCCATGACACCGAGGGCCGGCCACGCATTCTGCGACAGACCGGCACCGGTCGACGAGACCGAGCCCCAGTGTGCGAAGCCCGCGCCCGCAAGCATTCCTACGACCGCCATCGTCGCGTCGGCATCGCCCTCCCCGGACATGATGACCTGGCGGAACGGACAGCCGCCGAGCATGATCGCCGCAAGACCCGCGACGGCCATCGCCGAGAAGTTCCCGAGCGCGTTGGTGTGCGCGATCGGCTGACCCACGAACCCGAGGTTGTACTGGCCGAACACCATGTTCGCGACGGTCGCGCCGACGAGTAGGCCGATGACCGCGAAGAGCAGGTCGAACCGGCGCACGAGTATCACGTCGCGGATACCGCCCACGCTGCAGAACCGGCTGCGCTGAGCGACCACGCCGAGGGCGAGACCCGCGAGGATGGAGATGATGAAGGGGGCGCGGAGCCCACCGGGCATCCTGCCGGCGCCCTGAACGGCGTCGGCGTCCGCGATGACCTCGCCGTCGGCAGCAACGACGGTACCGTCGACGAGCGTGGCTCCTTCCGGCCTCAAGACGACACCCTGCTCGTCCTGGACGATCGCGCCGTTCACGCTCTTGGCGCGCTCGGGCGTCACGGTGAGCCCCGCCGGAGCGCTACCGGTCGACACCCACACCAGCGCGAGCACGAGCAGCACCATCGCGATGACCGGACCCGTCCAGCCGGCGACCGCGCCAAGCTGTCGCGCACGGCCGAGGTTGTAGCCCTTCTTGAGCATGACCGCACCGAACGAGACGCCGACTACGATGCCGAGGATGCCCCAGAGCGCGTTCAGGTCGCCGCCGCCGAGCCGAAGCCACGCGCGGACCGTGCAGCCGAGGAAGATGAGCGAGGAGGCCATGAAGATGAATCCGAGCACGAAGCGCAGGATCACCGACGAGCCGCCGCGGGGGCGGAACTCACGCGTGAGCAACGATGCCCCGATCGCTCCTCCGAAAAGCCCGAGGATCTCGGGCCGGATGTAGGCGACCCCGAACATGTTGGCGCCGGCCCCGAAGAACGATCCGGAGATGTCGCGGTTGAAGCACGCGATACACAGGCCCATGTTGCCCGGGTTGCCCATGTTCCACAGCCACGCCGCACCGACACCGATCACCAGCCCCGCGACGCCGACGATCCACGCCGACGGTCCGATCAGGCGATGTTTGGACATGCGCGCCCCCTTCTCTGATGTGCTCTGCGAGTCGGTAGTACCCCTGGGGCCTATGATTGTGATAACAACACGTTATTGTCAAGAGCCTAGTTCGCAGCCGAACGACACGATAGCACCCTGTTTCCGGCGGATCACCGCCTGGTTCGCGCTGCGTCTACCCCTTGCGCAGGACGCGTGCATCGCCCTCACGCTTGGTGAACCCGATCGAGTCGAAATACTCGAGGAGCGGGAGCGTGTACTTGCGGCTGACGCCGAGGACGTCGCGCAACTCCGCGGGAGACGCGCTGCCCCGCTCGCGCAAGAACGCCTCGACACGCTCGCGGGCAGCGTCGACCGCGGCGGCATCGAAGTGCAGGTCGGCGCTACGGCGGATCACCGCACCCTCGGCGGCTAGGCCCACGAGCGCCTTCTGCGCCGCCTTCTCGTCGATGCCCGCCTCGGCGGCCCACTGGTGGACCGCCTTGGGCGCGAGCCCGTCCCGCTCGACCAGTCGTGCGATCGCTGCCCGGGCCTCCTCCTCGGCAGCGAGGGCCGAGACGGCGGCATCGGGGTGGCGCACGTGTCCCTTCTCGCTCACGGCGACCCCACGCTCGACAGCGACCTCGATGACGGCGTCGAAGACCTTCGGGGCCAGCCGACGGTCGACGCGGTCGCGCAGCGCTGCGGTCGAGATACCGGTCGCTTTGGGGTCGGCATCGTGGAACGCCAGCAATTCGCGCTCGATCGCCGACACGAGAGCGTTCAGCGCCGCCGCGGTGACGAACAGCGTCTCGCCGCCGACTTTGAGCCGCTCGAGGTCGGCTCGGTTGAGCTCGTCTGCGACCGTCGCCCGCTGTACGCCGAGCGTCCCGGCCACCTCAGCCGAGGACATCGGCAATGCGCGCGACGCGAGCAGACCGGTCGCTGCCGACGAAAGGTCGCCGGCGAGCAGGGCTGCGAGCAACGCCCGCTCGTGCTCTTTGAGGTTCGTGCGCCGCGGCGGGAGCGCGTCCAAGATGACGCCGCCCCCGATGGTGTAGACCGGCGAGTACGACCGCACGATGAACCGGTCGCCGTAGCGCGGCGCGAGCGGCTCGTCGAGCCGTATCTGCGCGAACATGGATCCGCTCCGCGCGAGGTGCGTCCCCTCCATCAGCAGCACGCGGCCGATGACCTCGCGCGTCCCATGGTGCACGTGGACGCGCACACCGCTCTCGAACGGCTCGTCCTCCCCCGGCACGCCGAGGTAGGTGAAGCGCGCATCGAACCGGTCGGTGACGGTGAGCGTGCCGGGCGCGGCGATGGTGTCGCCGCGGGAGAGCTCGCTCTTCTCGAGGCCGGCGATGTTGAGCGCGACGCGCTGGCCCGCTGTGGCCTTCGCGACGCCCTCGGAGTGTACCTGCACGCCGCGCACGCGCCCCTCGGCTCCCGACGGCAGCACCTCGACCGGGTCGTCCTTGGCGACCGTTCCGGACCAGAGCGTGCCGGTGACGACCGTCCCCGCGCCGGTGATGGTGAACACGCGGTCGACGGGCAGGCGCATCGACATGCCCGCGTGTCCTGCAGGAGCATCGACGGTGAGCCGGTCGACCTCCGAGAGCAGGTCCGGGACGCCCGCGCCCGTGACCGCCGAGACCGGCACGATGGGCGCTCCCGCGATCGACGTCGTATCGACGAGGGCGCGCACCTCCTCGGAGACGAGCTCGAGCCACTCCTCGTCGGCGAGGTCGGCCTTGGTGAGCGCGACCACGCCCCGGTCCACGCCGAGCAGGTCGACGATGGCAAGGTGCTCGCGGGTCTGGGGCATGATGCCGTCGTCGGCGGCGACCACGAAGAGCACGACGTCGATGCCGGTCGCGCCAGCGACCATGTGGCGTACGAACTTCTCGTGACCCGGCATGTCGACGACGCCCATCGCCTTGCCGCTCGGCAGGTCGAGCCGCGCGAAGCCGAGTTCGATGGTGATGCCGCGCGCCTTCTCCTCGGCGAGGCGGTCCGGGT
The DNA here is from genome assembly GCA_007121015.1 of Coriobacteriia bacterium. Taxonomy (GTDB): domain Bacteria; phylum Actinomycetota; class Coriobacteriia; order Anaerosomatales; family SLCP01; genus SLCP01. The sequence continues at coordinate 25,575 of SKMN01000032.1, read as the reverse complement.
CGGTGCCGGTGAGCGCTTTGACGAGTGTGGACTTACCGTGGTCGATGTGACCGGCCGTGCCGAGTACGAGCGAGGGCATCTGCCTACTCCGCTCCGTCGAGCGCAGCCACGAGCCGATCGACAATGGTGGCCTCGTCGGCCGGGAGCAGTGTGCGCGGGTCGAAGAGCACGCGACCGTCCTTGATGCGAGCTACGACCGACGGCTCACCGAGGCGCAACTTCCGCTCGAGTTCGACCGCCGAGACCGCCCCGGACTCCACGCGGACCACCGCGGAGGGGATGTCCGCCATCGGCAGCGCGCCACCCCCGGCCCGCGCGACGTCGTCGGCGACATCGACGGCCGCGGCGTCGCCGAGCCGCGCGACGATGGCGTCAGCAAGCGCCTTCGCCCGCGCACGTATCTCTGCTTGCGGCGTACAGAGCATCCGGAGCGTGGGGATCTCGGTCGTCGCGATCTCCGGATCGATGTAGGTGCGCAGCGTGACCTCGAGCGCGGCGAGCGTCATCTTGTCGAGACGCAGCGCGCGGGCCATCGGATGTGCCTTCAGGCGGCGGATGATGTGCGTCCGCCCCACGAGGATGCCCGCCTGCGGCCCGCCGAGCAGTTTGTCTCCGGAGCACGAGACGAGGTCCGCACCGGCCGCGATCGACTCGCCGACAGAGGGCTCGTGCGGCAAGCCCCACTGACGCACGTCCACGAGCACGCCGGAGCCCTGGTCCTCGAATACAGGAACGCCGTGTGCGGCGCCGAGGGGCACGAGTTCGTCGAGCCCGACCTCCTTGGTGAAGCCGACGACGCGGAAGTTGCTCGAGTGCACCTTGAGCATCACTCCGGTGTTCTCGGTGAGCGCAGCCTCGTAGTCCTTGAGGTGAGTCTTGTTCGTGGTTCCGACCTCGACCATGGTCGCGCCCGACTCGCGCATGATATCGGGAATACGGAAGCTTCCACCGATTTCCACGAGCTGACCCCGGCTCACGATCGCCTCTTTGCCGCGCGCGAGCGCCGCAAGCGCAAGCATGACGGCGGCTGCGTTGTTGTTGACCGCTATCGCGGCCTCAGCGCCGGTGAGCTTGCAGAGCAACTCCTCGCAGTGCACGTGCCTGCTGCCCCGCTCGCCGGATGCCACGTCGTACTCGAGTGTCGAGTAGCCGCCGGCGACCTCGGCGACGGCGGCCGTGGCGCGCTCGGAGAGCACCGATCGGCCGAGGTTCGTGTGCACGATGATGCCGGTGGCGTTGATGACGCGGCGCAAGGAGCGTTGCGCCTTCAGCACCGCGCGGCGCTGGGCGTCGTCGAGCAGGCTGGCCTCATCGTACACGGCGTCCTCATCGGAGAGCAGGCGTGCTCGCCATACGTCGATGGCCTCACGCAGCGCGTCGAGGACGAGCGGGCGAGGGTACTCGTCGATCAGCTCCAGTACGGTCGGGTTGCGCAGGAGGTCATCGACCTTTGGCAGTTGTCTCAAACGTTCTTGTCTGTTCATACCGAGTGATTCTACCTGTTCGGTCGCTGGTGTGCTCATCCGGGCTGCGACGCCGCGACGCTGGACCGGCACACGCCCTGACTGGCGCCGACGAACCGGCTACGACACCGTGACGATCCCGTCCTCGCCGAGGAACGCCGCGACCGCATCGACCATCGTCCCCACCTCACCGACCGCGAGCGAACCGGTAAGGTCGAGATAGTCGAGACACGTCCCGCAGACCTTGACCGCGACGCCGTTCTCGACCATGAGCGCGAGATCGTCGAGAACCTCGGAGCCCTCGCACGCCAGCCGCACACCGCTACTCATCAGCATGAGCGCGGCAGGGGGCTGCTCGGCGCGAGCGAGAGCGTAGCAGAAGTTGCGGACGAGCAGGCGGCCGAGTTCTTCGTCGCCCCTACCGATCCGGTCTGTGGTGATGAGCACCCGCTTCGCCACGGTCCGCCTCACCTGCGGCCGGTGAGCACGGCGCCGAGCGCGAAGATCACAGCGAACACGCCGCCAGCGATCGCGCCGATCCCGGCGATCCGGTTCCAGTCGACGGTCGGGACCCACTTCGCCTCGTACGACGTGATCTCGATGAACCCCGCCGGCTCAGCCTGCACGCGGTATCCGAGACCCATCCCGGAACCGTAGCCCTCCTCGGCGTGGACGCCTTCGCAGTCCGGCGGACACAGCGGCCCGCACTCCTCGATCGCGCCACTCCCGCCGCCGAGCCCGCCGCCGCCCATGTGCTGGACACGAGCGACCGGGATGATCGCCCGATCCCCATGGACGACCGTCTCGCCGAACACGGTGCGCGCATCGGCCGAGTCGCCGATGTGCTCGAGGATCGTACGGAACTGGTCCTGATCGATGCTCGGTGCTAGCTCACCCATGACTGACCGCCTCCCCGGCGTAGTGGATCGTGGCTCGCGAACACCATGCATATACCCACCACCGGGGCGACTGCGCACGAGTCCGTGGTACCTTGCTAGCGGACGACGATCCTGCCCGCCTCGCCCGACCGCACGACGCCGATGACCGACGCCTCCTCGTTGCGGGCGGCGAGTGCCGTGAGCAGGTCGCCTGCGCGCGCGGAATCGACGGCCATGAGGAGTCCGCCGCTCGTCTGCGGATCGCAGAGAGCGTCCTTCCACGCCCGCTCCGTCTCGCCCCAATCGACGAACGGGTCGAGCGCCGTGATGACGTCGAGTGTGCGCCCGGGCTTGATCCCGTCGCGTGCGTGATCGAGCGCCCTGGGCCAAACCGGGACGTCGTCGACGTGTACCTCGGCGGCGCATCCACTGCCGAGCACCATCTCCCGCAGGTGGCCGAGGAGCCCGAAGCCGGTGATATCGGTCGCGGCGTTCACCCCGACTTCCACCATCGCCTCCGCGGCCGCCTTGTTGAGATGGGCCATCGACTCGATGACATCACGGAGCGACTCCTCGGTCTCCACACCCGCTTTGAGCGCGGTGTTCATGATGCCGACACCGATGCGCTTCGTCGCCACCAGCACGTCGCCCTCGCGGGCGCCCACGTTGCGGACGACCGCATCGGGAGCGGTCTCCCCCATCACGGCGAGCCCGAACTTGGGCTCCCTGTCGTCGATCGTGTGACCGCCTGCGACGAGCACGCCGGCGAGCGCGCACGTGTCGGCACCTCCCTTGAGGACCTGTGCGACCACGCCCGGATCCATCGAGCACGGGAACGCGAGCATGTTGAGCGCCACGAGCGGACGGCCGCCCATCGCATAGACATCCGAGAGTGCATTGGCCGCGGTGATCCGGCCGAAGTCGTACGGGTCGTCGACCATGGGTGTGAAGAAATCGACGGTGAGGAGGATCGCGCGATCGGCGAGGAGGTAGACGGCTGCGTCATCACTCGTCTCGAACCCGACCATGAGCTGATCGGACTCTTGCGGAGCAAGCGTGGAGAGTACTGCCTCGAGGTCCTCCGGACCCCACTTCGCCGCTCAACCCGCCTTGCTCGACATCTGCGTCAGGCGCACTGGCTCGCTCACCGGACCGTCATACATCCACGCGCACCCCCTGGAATGTCGCGTCAGCCGGGAACGGCTCGGTCGGCTGGCCGAAGTAGAACCCCTGTCCGTACTTGACCCCGAGACGGCGGACCATGTCGAGTTCGGCTTCGTTCTCTATACCCTCGGCGATCAGGTTCACGCCCGCCGACTGGGCGAACGTGACCAGACTCGTGATGAGCGAGCATCGCACCTCGTCCCCGTCACACCCGCGCACGAGCGAGAGGTCGACCTTCAGCCATTCCGGCCTGACCTCGGCGAGACACTGGAGCGAGGCGTACCCGGCGCCGGCATCGTCGACGGAGATCGAGAAGCCGAGGGCGCGCAGCAGTTCGAGCGTCGCGCGGAACGCGACGAAGTCGCTGATGGCGGCACGCTCGGTCAGCTCGAGCACGATGCGGTCCGGCTCGACCTGGGCGTCTTCAAGGATGGCGTTCGTCACGATGTCGCGCAGCTCGGGGTCGGCCACCGCCTCGGGCTCGACGTTGATGAACATCTTGCGACCCTCGGGAAGGCCGGAGGCGGCCTCGATCGCGCGCTTCCGGCACAACCGCTCGAGCTGCATGACGAGGTCGGCGTCGTAGGCGACCCTGAAGAGCTTGTCGGGGTGCTCGAACTCGCTGCCGGCCGGCCCGCGAGAGAGCGCCTCGTATGCGATGACGGACATGGTACTCAGGTCGATGATGGGATGGACGAGCGTCCGGACATCGCCCGCGTCGATGATGCGCCTGAGGCGTGCGATGCGCTTCTCGGCGTCGACCGCCTCCCGGGTGGCCGAGTCGTGCATCGCCTTGTCGAGCGCCTGGTGGACGAGACGTTCGCTGCGCGTGTTCTCCTCGGCCGCCACCGTGGCAGAACCTACGTAGCAGCCGAACTTACTGTATATCTCGGGAGCTATGAGCTCGGTGAGCTGTTCCCGGACGACCACTTCGACCCGCTGCGCGATCATCTGGCGCGCATCGGCTTCCATGTGCAGACTCGAGCGTGGCGGCGAGAGCACGATCACGAACGCGTTGCCGGCGACCATGAGCTCGGCGACGATGTCGGCATCACGGAGCGTGGAGCCGGTGAGATCGGACAACGTCTCGCCGACGTGCCTCATGACGTCGTCGAACACCTTCCACCCGTAGATCTCCTCGATGCGCGAGTAGCGGACGACGTTCACGCACAACAGCGAGACCTCGCCGCGCTCCTCGAGCAGGACGTTGATGCGGGGAAGGAGCAGCGGTGTGGTGGGTAGGCCGGTGACGGGGTCGAACAGCAAGCGCCTGACCTCGGGGTGTGAGTCGATCGCATCGGCGAACTCGAGCCACGACTCCAAGAGGTGTTCGCACTCCCTCTGGCCTTTGTAGGGCTTCATGTCCTCGTGTTCCCCCTTCGGGCTCGCCTTCGTAAGTAAGTCTACCGTTTCACTATCGGCGAGTCTCTAGCCGTACCTGAGCGTGAGCGCGCTCGCTCCTCCCGGGTCGAGCGGAACGCCGAAGAACGCCGCCCCGATCTCCACCGGCTCGCCGCCGCGCACATCGGCTATCGTGGTGACGTTGCGCTCGAACGCGACGTTGGCCGTCACGGCGGTGCGGCCGTGGTTGAGAAGCACGACGATGTCGTCGCCCTCGCCGGCGAAGAGCGCGACCTCCACCTCGGGCGCGTCACACGTCACCGGGGCTCCGCAGCCTGCGGCTCCCGCCACCGAGCCGTACACGGTGCGCAAGAACCGGGCGACGGCTTCCGGGACCGCCCACGGGTCCCCCTGCGCGATGGCCCGCTCGAACGGAGCGGCCAAGAACACCGCTCTGCCCTGTCCGAACTGGTTGACGGTGAGTAGCGGGCTTCCCGTGGCGTCGGTCGCCACGATCGTCGCCCCGCCTCCGCAGAGCTGCGCGAAGGAAGGGAGTTCGAGGCGGGCGTCGAACGACACGAGCGGCCCGAGGACGTCGGGCTGGGCGATGCGGCACGCCACCACGCTCCGAGCGCCTCCATCGCCGAGGAACTCCACGCCGAACAGGTCGCGCACCGCCTGAGGCTCGTCGCCCCCGCCGTAGGAGTACACGAGCGATCCCCCGCCCTGGACGAACCCCGCGAGGCGCTCCCACGTCGTGTCGGCCAGTTCGAAGACGGAGGGCACCACGAGCACCGAGTACGGGGCATACTCCTCGGATTCGTAGATGACGGTGACCGGCACGTGAGCCTCCTTGGCCGTGACGAACGCCTGGAGACACGAGCGCGGGTCGTAGAGCGAGGAGAGGTCGGGCAGCGGGTCGAATCGCTCGTCGGGCACGACGATCGCCGTGCGCTCCTGCGTGAGCGTGTAGCGACGCAGGTCGATGCGCGCGACGACGCGCGCGAAGGACCTTAGCTCCGACATCGTCGGCTTCTCCTCACCGTCGATGTCGCGCACGCCCACGAGCACCTCGAACGGGTCACGGAAGTACGGCTCGCGGCGCTCGACGTCGACATCGCGCCACCGGCGCACGAGGACCCCGGACGCACGGTTCATGATGCCCGAGTACAGCACGGCGCGCAGGTGGGCTGCCTCCTCGGCGTGCGAGTGGTCGAGGGAGTGCACCCCGACGTCGTCGAGGAGCACCGGAGTACCGCGCGACGCGCACCGCAAGAGGAAGGCATCGAGGTAGCTCGAGGGGCCGAACGTCAGGGGACCTTCGGCGGCGTACGCCCGGTACGCGGCGGTCACGTGGCTCACGCCGATCTCGTTCGCGTCGATGACGTCGCGCGCATCGACACCGGTGCCGCGGAAGAGGGTCTCCGGATCGCACGAGAGCACGATCGGGCGCGTCTGATCGATCTCGCGGACGGCGTCCCGCATCGTCGCGACCCATGCGGCCATCTGTTCTGCCGAGGAGAACCCGGAGCAGAACGCCTCGTTGGCGAGGTCCCATCCAAACACAGCGCCCTCGGCACGATACCGGTTGACGATGCGTTGGACGAGACCGGTCTGGCGCTGCACGAGGTAGGAGTCCTCGTGCGGGTCGCGCTTCTTGCCCCACGGCACGTCGAGCATCTCGGCGAGGCGGTCGTCCGCGAAGAAGCACACGAGCAGTTGCAGCTTGTGCGTACGCGCAGCATCGACAAGCTCTTGCAGGCGCTCCTCCGCCTCGTCGGAGTACTGGCCCACCTGCGGCTCGAAGAAACGCCACGAGACGAACACGCGCACGAGAGTGAGGCGCGCGCGGGAGAACTTCGCGAAGTCGGCGTCGATGTCCGCGGCATACCAGTCGTCGGCGCCCTGCGTCTCGGCGTCGAGCGGGTAGTAGTTCACGCCAAGCGGGAACAGTAGGTTGCGGCGTGCGTGACGGGACGCTGTGGCGGACTCCGCCGCAGCGTCGTCGACTTCCTCGGCCGAAGGGAACCCGGCGTCTGCGCCGGCCTCCTCGGCCCCGGCGTTCTCGGACGGCTCGCACTCGCCCGCCACCGGCGCGTCGGGCACCGGTGTCGCCGGCGCGTCCTCGGCCTCGGGGGGTCCCTCGGCCGACGTGGTCTCCTCGTGCGAGGTCACGGGCCCGGGTGTCGCAGCGCGGCGATCACGGGGTCCTTTGCGTCGGGTGGGCATATGGCGGTGCTACCTCCCCTCGGCGTACTCGTCGTAGAGGGCCCAGAAGAGCCCCTGGCGGCGGGTGTCGTGGTAGGCGGCGCGGCGTATCTCCCAGTCGGCCTCGGCGTGCCGTCCCTCGGTGAGCAGGGCGGCGGCGAGACCGAACCGAGCCCGCACGCACGCCGGGTCGAGCGCGATAGCGGTCCGGTACGACTGTTGGGCGGCGCTGTAGCGCTGGAGGGCGAGGAGCGATTCGGCGTAGAGCACGTGCGGTATCGGGTGGTCGGAGACCGCCTTGGCGAGTGCCGAGAACACGCGTGCCGCGTGGCGGGCGAGCCCCGGACGCTTGGAGAACGCGACGCCGAGACAGTAGACGGCGGTGGGCGTACGGGCCGAGATGGTGAGCGACCTCAATGCGCACGCCATCGCCTCATTGACCGCCTCTTGCTTGAGGTAAAGGTAGGCGGCCAGGCCGAGGGCCTCTGCGTCGTCGGCGCCCTCGTCGAGAACGAGCCGCAGGAGATCAGCCGCCGAGAAGAAGTCCTCTTCGAACGCGAGCGCGTACGCGGCGGCGAGTCGGCTGGCGCGGTCCGCGGGCACGTCAGCGGGATCGGGTGCGGGCTCGCCGTCGTCGTACACTCCCGCAAGCGCGAAGAAGAGATCGTCTTGCGTGGGGTCGAGTTCACCCGCCTTGCGGAACCCGGGCAACGCGGTCGCCACTCCTTCGCGCTTGAGAGCTGCCACCGCAAGGTTGTACATCGCGCGTGCCTCACCGGGGTCGAGCTCGAGCGCCCGGCGCCACGCGGCGATCGCGTCCTCTTCGAACGCCGCGGCGCCGAACGCTTCTCCGAGCTGCACGTGCGCGGTGACGAGATCGGGTACCACCTCGGCCAGTTCGTGCCACACGAGGATCGACTGGTCCCACATGCCGCCTCGGCGGTCGTAGGCGAGTCCGAGAGCGAGGTACGCGGGCGCGCACCCGGGGTCGATCTCGATCGCGCGGGACGCCGCATGGATGGCCTCGTCGTAGAAGTCACCGGAGAGCATGAGCTCGGCGAGGAGGCAGTGTGCGAGCGGGTCGTCCGCGTCGACCCGGAGCGCGTGATAGCACGCCTCGACGGCGGGTGCCACCTGCCCCTGACGAGCGAGGTCTTCTGCGAACGCGAGTTGCCCGGTGCGCTCCTCGGCCATCAGTCACCACCCGTCCCGAGGCGCTCCCGGGCGACCCGGTCGACGAGACGTATCGCGCTCTCGGCGCCCTTGATGACACCGTTGGCCCCGATCTCGCGCGCGAGCGCGGGATCCGCCGCGAACGGGCCACCGGACACGAGCAGGATGAGGTCGTCCCGGCCGCTCGCAGCGAACATCTCGCGCACGCGTCCGACAGCGCGCGCGGTGCTCATCATCTGCGCCGAGACTATCGCGATGCGCGCGCCCGTCTCCTCGGCACGGTCGAGGAAGTCGGCGGGGCGCACGTCGACGCCGAGGTCGATGATGCGGTGGCCGGCCTCTTTGAGTGCCGCCGCGACGATGTTCTTGTCGATGGCGTGGTGGTCGCGGTGCATCGCTCCGATGAGGATGGTGATGCCGGTATCGGTCGCGGTCGCCGGCGGCGTGACGAACGAGGTGACCTGCTCGGCGACGACCGCGGCCTGGGTGAACGCGTACTCGTCGATGACGCCTCCGGCCCACGCGCCGCCGAGCATCGCCATCGCCGGCGCGAACAGCGAATCGAAGAGTACACCCTGGTCGACGCCGCCCGCGCGGACCTCCTCTATGACGGAGATGGCCGCCGCGGGGTCTTGGCTGACGAACGCCTGGTAGAGGCGTGAAGCAGCGTCATCGGCCATGCGTCACGCCCCCTTCCGGACACGCGTGGCTCGGCGGTCCGTGCTGTAGGAACGCCAGGTCGGACAAGTATCGCAGAGCCGGTGGCCGCCGAGCAAAAACACCCGGGGCCGTCCGGCGAGATGTCGTGGTGGCGGTGGTGGGAGTCGAACCCACACGGCCTTGCGGCCAGAGGCTTTTAAGGCCCCCTCCTGTGCCAATTCGGATACACCGCCGCATCACTCACGTCCTCCGGCACTTTCGAGACCCGTGTAGACATCGAGTACGATCCCGTACAGTATGTCGTGCTCGCTCACGATGGTCGAGTCGAGCCCGGCGAGCTCGAGAACGCAGTCCAAGACGAGCGCTCCGGCCACGATGACCCCCGCCCGCCCGGGATGGAGGCCCGTGACCTCGCGCCGTTCGGCAAGAGGCAGCGCCGCCAACATCTCCAGCAGGTCTTCCACGTCGGCACGGCCGAGCACGGAGCCGTGCACGCGTGCCGGGTCGTACTCGGCGAGCCCCTGATGGATGGCGGAGAGTGTGGTCGCCGTACCGGCGAGCGCGATCGACGTCCGCGGGGTGCCAGGGAGCGCAGCGAAGTACGGCTCCAGTCGTCCCAGCACCCACTGGCGCGCCCCGGCCAGTTCGCCGCCGGTGGGCGGATCGGACGCCAGGTGGCCGTCGGTCACGCGGCGCGAGCCTACGTCGATCGAACGGACGAACTGGACGCGCGGGTACGGCGACCCGTCGGACGCGTCACCGAACACGAGCTCGGTCGAGCCGCCCCCGATATCGTTGACGAGCAGCCCCGACCCGGTGAAGCCGTACGTCGCGCCCGCGAACGCGAGCGTCGCCTCGACCTCGCCCGGGACGATCTCGATGTCGATGCCGTGGCGTACGAGCATCCGTGCGAACATGTCACCGTTCGCGGCATCGCGCGAAGCCGAGGTGGCCACCGCCCGGTACGACTCCACTCCGAGACGCGACATCTCGACCGCGTACCCCTCGATGACGGCCTCGACCCGCCCCATGGCCGCGTCCGACAGCGAGCCGGTCTCTGACAGTCCTTCGCCGAGGTGCGTGATATCGGTGGAGCGCAGCACCTCACTCACGCCGTCGCCGTCGACATCGGCCACGAGCAGCCGTGTGGTCACCGTCCCGATATCGATGGCGGCGAGCCGTCGTGACGAGGACACGGTCATCCCTCCCCAACGTCAAGACGCGCGCACTCGGCATCGGCACACGCGTCGCCTGTCTGACCGATGACGTGCGCGCCCGCCGGATCGTCGATGCCGGCAAGGAGCGCCGCCGTGTGTGCATGCAGGCACTTCGTCGCGAGCGGGTCGCGCTGACCGGCGACACCGACGCCGGAGCACGGGTCCGTCCCGCCCATCTCCCGTGCGCGCAGGCGCCGGTACTCCGCGTCTGCAGCGGCCTGCAGTTCGGCGAGGCGCTTGTCCGATGCAACCTTGGCCGCCCACTGTGCTCCGCGGCCCGCCGACTCGTGCGCGTCGACCTGACGGACGAGGAACGGGCAGGTGAGCCAGTACAGCGTGGGGAACGGCTCGGCGGTCTCGAGCGCCGGCGCGGTGACGATGACCTGCGGATACCCGAAGCGGCACCTCGCACCGACACGCCACGCCCCGCGCGGGTCGCGGCCGAGTTGCGCCGTAACCACCTTCATATCGCGCCTGTCGGGTCGCGCACTCCCTTCACGCACGCCCGGCACCCTACCTCACGCCGAAGACGAGATCGAGGACGCGCGACAACAGCGGCTCATCCGCCTGCTCCTCGACCCTGTGCAGGGCGTCCACGGTGCTGCTCGCCTCTTCCGGCTCGACGACGACGTAGAGGTTCTCGCCCTCCTTGACGAGGCCGAGACTCGAACGCGCGACCTCCTCGACCCCCTCCGGCGTCTTGAGGCGCTCGACCTGTTCGCGCAGTTCGGCGTTACGCTCGCGCAACCCGGCGAGTTCCGCCTCGAGACGATGTTGCTCGCGGGATTCGGTGTAGTGCATCTTGAGCGGTGCGTAGAGCGCCCACGCCGTCGCTCCCACGACCGCGAAGACCAGCAGCGGAGCGATCCAGCGGGGGCGCGGGCGTGACGCGTTGCGGCGGCTCGTGGACCGGGGATTCGAGCCTCGGGACGACCGGGCAGTCGAGCGAGCGCTGCCGCCTCGGCGGACGGAAGGGTTCTTCCGGGGCGCGGCGCTGCTGTGGGCGCGCGCAGAAGAACCGCCGCCGGACCGCCCACGTGCGGAGGTCCGCCTGCCGTTCGCTGAAGCCCCGTGCTGCGTCGGTCTCTTCGAAGCCATCGCCCGAGTATCCTGTGAGAAGGCCAGCTTATGCAGTGTGTGCGACACGTTCTCGCATCACCGGGATGATAGCACAGCACGCCGTACCGGTCACCTCGACCTTACGTAGAGCCTGAGGCCGCATACTGCCCGCCTGGCCCTCCCGTACTACGCTGCCGGAACCTCTCGAACGAGGATGAAGTCGGTCGCTCCGGATTCGCGAGCAGCGACACCGGCGGTGACCGCGACCCGCTGCCCCGGTCGTGCGTACCCCGCCTCGGCCACCGCCGAAAGCACGCGCTCGAGCATCAGGTCGGTGTCCTCGGCGAGCGGGACCACGAGTGCCCGCACGCCCCACACGACCTGCAGCCTGCGCGCGACGTGCTCGTAGGGGGTGACGGCGACGATGGGGACCGCGGGCCGGTGCCGCGAGACGGCGCGGGACGTGGCGCCGGATTGGGTCGCGGTCACGATGGCGGCGAGTTCGAGGCTCTCGGCCAGGTCGCAGACGGCCGCGCTCACCGCTTGCGTCACGTCGCCCGGATGACCCGCCGAGCGCCTGCCTCCCGACGGGGGCGCGACGGAGTCCTCCTCGGCCCGTACGACGATGCGGGCCATCGTCGCGACCGACTGGACGGGGTACTCCCCGATCGCGGTCTCCGCCGAGAGCATGACGCAGTCCGCGCCCTCGAAGATCGCGTTAGCGACGTCGCTCGCCTCGGCACGCGTCGGATGCGGCGCCGAGGTCATCGACTCGAGCATCTGCGTGGCGACGATGACCGGGACCCCCTCGGCGCGAGCTGCAGTGATGATCCGCCGTTGCAATACGGGCACCGCCTCGGCCGACGTCTCCACGCCGAGGTCTCCGCGAGCGACCATCACCGCGTCGGAGGCCGCGACGATCGGCCCGATGTCATCGACCGCCTCGTGTTTCTCGATCTTGGCGACGATGGGCACGTCCGTGTCGCCGATGAGCTCGCGAAGGCGCTCGACGTCATCTGCGCACCTGACGAACGACATCGCAACGAGATCGATCCCCGCCTCCAGCCCCCACGCGAGCACCTCCCGGTCGCGTTCGGTGATGGCGTCGAGGCTCAACGTCACCCCGGGGACGTTGAGCCCCTTGTTGCTCGAAAGCGCGCCACCGACCTGCACTCTCGTGGTGACGCCCTCGTCCGAGACATCAGTGACGAACAGCTCGATGCGTCCGTCATCGAGCAAAAGGCGGTCTCCAGGCGAAAGGTCGGCGGCGAGACCCGGGTACGATACGCACGCGCGGGTAGCGTCGCCGTCGCACTCGCCTGACACGAGCTCGAAGGTGGCACCCTGTTCGAGTACCGTCCCTTCCGTCATCTCGCCAACGCGCAGCTTCGGTCCCGCCAGATCGAGCATCACGGCGACCGGCCTGCCTGCTCGCTCGCCCGCCGCGCGCACCGCCGCAAACCGCTCGGCGAGCTCGTCGGGCCGCGAGTGCGACGCGTTCAAGCGTGCGACATCGAGACCTGCCGCTACCAGCGCGTCGAGGGTGTCCGCTGATTCGGTCGCCGGCCCGATCGTCGCGACGATCCTCGTATGTCTCATAGCCCATCCCCTCCCCGACGCACTGCCTGGCCGCTACTCCGGATGTTCCCCTCCGGACGGCAAGCGCACGATGTGGATGACCTCACCGTCACGGCGGACGGTGAGCTGGTCCCGTGCGAGACGGTGCACGGCGGTGCGCACGTTGCCGTACAGGCGCTCCGCTCCGGCCGGTTCCGTCACGACCCGCAGGACGCGATCGCCGCCGGCGAGCATGTAGCGGACGAGTCGTGTCGCGGTGCCGCGTGGCGGGGGGAACGGCACCTCGAGCTCGCGGACGTCTCCCGCCCACTCGTCGGCCTCGATACCGGCGGGTCGCGCCTCGGGCGCGAGTAAACAGTAGCGCTCTACCTCGGCGACGAGGACCACCGCCTGCGCTCGCTCGGTCTCCGTCTCGCCCGCGTGCGTCCCCCGCGACACGATGCGCAGACGGACATCGAGTCCCTTCGCTGCTGCTGCTCGCGCCAGGTAGGCCCAGTCGAGGGCTCCGTCGTCGTCGAGCAACATGACGACGCGGTCGCGTACGCGGCACGCGAGCTGGAAGAGCAGCCGCGCGAGCCCGAGCCCCCTGCGCGGCGTGAACGTGACGACGGCGACGTCGTAGACGTCGCTCGTGTCGAGGTCCTCGACCATTCCCTGACGGATAGTGAGGTTCTCCGCGTTCGCGACGTCGCTCGCAAGCAATCGCTTGAGCATGCCTTCGGACGGCTCGAGTGCCGTGAGAAACCGTGACTTCGCGAGCAGCGGGCGCGTGAGCAGCCCCGTAGCGGCGCCCACCTCGAGGATGTCGACGCCCTCGGGCACCTCGGCCATAAGCGCGTCGACGAGCTCGGGGAAGATGCGCTCATGGCCGAAGTCAGTCGTCACATCGTCGGCGAGCCGCTCGCGACGCTTGAGGGCCGTCTCGAGCGGGACGCCGAAGTCGTAGGGAACGCCCGGGGGGTTCCGAGATTCACGTGGGCTCATGACAGGAGGATACCCCGTCGCACCGGGCGCCGTCCCTTACCCCACGGATATGTTGTAGAACGCATCCATACCGGGGTACACGGCAGAGTCGCACAACTCCTCCTCGATGCGGAGCAGCTGGTTGTACTTGGCCACGCGATCGGAGCGCGCGGGCGCACCGGTCTTGATCTGGCCCGCGTTCACCGCGACCGCGAGATCGGCGATGGTCGTGTCCTCGGTCTCGCCGGAGCGGTGCGAGATGACGCACGTGTACCCGGCTCGCTTGGCCATCTCGATACACTCGAGCGTCTCGGTGAGCGACCCGATCTGGTTGACCTTGATGAGGATCGAGTTCGCGACACCCATCTCGATGCCGCGGGCGAGCCGCTCGGTATTGGTGACGAACAGGTCGTCGCCCACGAGCTGGACCCGTTCGCCGAGCCGCTCGGTGAGCAGCTTCCAGCCGTCCCAGTCCTCTTCGGCCATGCCGTCCTCGATCGAGACGATCGGGTAACGTGCGACGAGGTCCGCCCAGAACTCGACCATTTCGGCCGAGGAGAGGACCTTGCCCTCGCCCTCGAGGTGGTAGGCGCCATCGCGGTAGAGCTCGGTCATCGCCGGGTCGAGCGCGAAGACGATCTGCTCGCCTAAGGTGTAGCCGGCCTTCTCGACGGCATCGCCGATGACCTGGAGCGCCTCTTCGTTGCTGGCGAGGTCGGGCGCGAACCCACCCTCGTCGCCCACCGCAGTGGCAAGCCCGCGCTCGGCGAGCACCCCCTTGAGCGTGTGGTAGATCTCGGCGCACATCCGCAGGGCCTCGGCGAACGTTCCCGCGCCGACCGGCATGACCATGAACTCCTGCAGGTCGACGTTGTTGTCTGCGTGGGCGCCGCCGTTCAAGATGTTCATCATCGGCACGGGCAGCAGGTGAGCGTTCGCGCCGCCCACGTAGGAGTACAGCGTGAGCTCGGTCGACTCGGCGGCGGCACGCGCGACCGCGAGCGAGGTGCCGAGGACCGCGTTCGCGCCGAGGTTCGCCTTGTTGTCGGTGGCGTCGAGAGCGAGCAGCGTCGTGTCGACGAGCCGCTGGTCGGTGGCGTCCAGGCCGACGATCTCGGGTGCGATCGTCTCGTTGACGTTCTCGACCGCGGCACGGACACCCTTGCCGAGGTAGCGCCCCGCATCGCCATCGCGCAACTCGACCGCTTCGAACGCGCCGGTCGACGCCCCCGAAGGCACGATCGCGCGCCCGAACGACCCGTCGTCCAGCACGACCTCGACCTCGACGGTAGGGTTCCCCCGCGAATCGAGCACCTCACGCGCGTACACGTCGACGATATGACTCATCGGCCCTGCTCCTCCCTCACTTCGATCGCGTGTTCCTTGGCTGCCTGCCAGAGGCGTTCCATGGCCTCTATGTCGATCTCCGAGAGCTCGTCACCCGCCTCGCGGGCCACCCGCTCCATGTACTCGAATCTGCTGATGAACTTGCGGCACGTCGCACGGAGCGACTCTTCGGCGTCGAGGCCGTGCTTGCGAGCGATGTTGACTATGGTGAAGAGCACGTCGCCGATCTCGTCTGCGGCCTCGGGCGAACCGGGCTCGACGGCCTTGAGCTCGTCGATCTCCTCATGCACCTTATCCCATACGTCGTCGAGGGTCTCCCACTCGAACCCCACACCGACCGCGCGCCGGGAGATCTTCTGGGCCCACATGAGCGCCGGCAACGACGCGGGGATGCCTTCGAGTGCGCCCCCGCCCACCTTCTCGTGGCGCTTGATCTCGTCCCAGCGCTCGATGACCTCGGCAGGCGTGCCCGCCTCGGCGTCACCGAACACGTGAGGATGGCGGCGGCGGATCTTCTCGGAGATGCCAGAGACGACGTCGTCGATGGTGAAGCGGTTCTCGTCGGCGGCGATCTGTGCGTGGAGGACGACCTGGAGGAGCACGTCTCCGAGCTCTTCGGCAAGCCCGATGTCATCACCGGCCTCTATGGCCGCGAGCACCTCGTAGGCCTCCTCGATGAGGTTGCGACGTAGGCTCAGGTGGTCCTGCGCCCGGTCCCACGGGCAGCCATCGGGTCCGCGCAGCGTGGCGATGGTTCGCACGAACTCGTCGAAACCCGCGACGCCCGTCGCGCGCAGCGGCGGCACGAACACGGCGCTACCGTGGGTCGGCTCGTGTCCGGGAAGGCCTTCGACCGACGACATCACGAGTTCGTAGCCACCATCGCCGTGGTCGGCGGCAAGAACGAGTGTGTGGTCCGGCGCATAACAGCCGAGGAGGCGTTCGGAGACGCGGTTAGCGAGCATTCGGTTGTCGACTCCGGTCACGATGAGGTGAGACTGGCGCTGCTCGACCGTGGGGGTGAGCGAACGCGCATCGATGATGTCGAGGTCCGCGGTCATATCGACGTCGAACGCCATCAGGATGACGTTGAGCGGCGAGATCGTCGGGAACACGTCGACGACCGAGCCCGAGCGATCGAGAAGTCCGGTAACGAAGCCGTCGCGCAGGAGCGGGTAGCCCGCGCTCACGAATGCGACGTCCTTGTCCTCGGACAGGCGCACGAGCGCCTCGACGACGTGCGCCGTCGACGCGCCCGCCCAAACCCCGAGATCGGACATCGCGACCGGCGGAAGCCCGTGTTCCGACAGGGCCGCCGCGATCGCTCCCGACGCGGAGGTCACCACGATGACATCGGCGGCCTTCAGGCGCGCGAGCGAGTACTCGGAGAACGTGCCCGTAGCGTCCTCGACACCGACTATGGCTATCGAGCCCACCGCGCCCCCCGCCCCTCCGAGGTCACTCGTACGATGCTCCGGCTACTCGTCCCCGACCTCCGGCTCGGTCATCGCCGGGCGCAGCTCCGGGATGAGGATCTCGATCTCGGCAGCATCACGGGTCTCGGCGAGGAATGCCTGGAACACATCGGTGCTCCTCTGCTGCGCGATCATCTGCTCGATAAGCGAGCTTACGTCCTCGAGCGGCTGTGTGCCCTCTTCGCGGGCATCGATCACCTTGATGATGTGCCAGCCGAAATCGGTCTCGACAAGGTCGGAGATCTCACCGGGCTCGAGTTCAGCGAGTGCCGCTTCGAACTCGGGGACGTACGGGCGAGACGGATCGGACCAACCGAGGTCGCCGCCTTGCACCGCGGAACCGGGGTCCTTCGAGTGCTCTTCGGCGAGCTCGGCGAAGTCTGCCCCCGCACGCACCTCGGCGAGGACGCGCTCGGCGGTCTCCTTGTCGTCCGGATCGAACAGGATGTGCGCGGCGTGCTGCGAAGCGACTTCGGTGAACTGGCCGATGTTGGCCTCGTAGTACGACTCGATCTCGGCGTCGGTGATCTCCTCACCGGTGTCGAGGTCCTCGACGAGCTTCTGATGTACGAGCTGGTCGGAGAGCTGTTGGCGCAGGTCCTCCATCGTCATGTTCGCCTCCGCGAGGGCACCTTCGAGGTCCCCGCCCACCTGGGGACGGATGCTCTCGATCTGCTCGTCGATCTCAGCGTCTGTGACCGTGATACCACGGTCCTCGGCCGCCTGGCGGATGAGGACCTGGTCGATCAAGCTCGACAGGAGACTACGCTTGAACTCGAGCAGCTGCTCCTGACCTTGCTCGTCATCGAACATGCCGGGGTACTGGCTCTTGATGGTCTCGACCTGCTGGTCGAGTTCGGCGCTTGTGATCTCGACACCGTTCACCCGTGCGGCTACGGCGTTGGACGCGCATCCGGCGGCTCCGGCGAGCAGTGCGCCGGAGAGCGCGAGCGCGATCAGGGTACGAAGAGGTCTCATCGATCACTCCAGGGAATTCGAGGGCGTATGCACGCCGGTCAGTATAGCACCGATAAGCTGCTCGGCCGCGTCCGTCACAGAAGTTCCATGACTCAGCGGGAGCGCCACCGACCGGTCTCGCTCCAGCGTGATCGCGCCCATCGCGGCCAGCGGGCCCCGAGCCTCGGGCGATGGCGTGACCGGGCCGACGACGAGCCGGCGGCGCGAGACCGTGACGCGCTTCAGGCCAGCCTCGGCGGCGAGTGCGCGGATGCGGGCGATCGCGACGAGGTTGGCCGCCGGTCCCGGCAGCACGCCGCTGGCCTCGGCCATCTGTCGAGCGACCTCCTCGACGTCGGCCACGGTCGCCGCGCCCGCAAGGCGCCGGTAGAAACGGATGCGCTCGTCGGCGGCGGCGACGTACTCCTCGGGCAGGAACGCGGGCACCGGCAGGTCGATCGCGATCTCAGGATGTGCGACGACCGGCTCGCCGCGCGCCTCGGTCACCGCTTCGCGGATCATCTCGGCGTAGAGGTCGAAACCTACCGCAGAAAGGCTGCCGTGCTGCTCGGCCCCGAGGAGGCTGCCCGCACCGCGGATCTCCAGGTCGCGCATCGCTACTTTGATCCCGCTGCCGAGTTCGGCGTGATCGCGGATCGCGGTGAGCCGCTCGACGGCCTGCTCGGTGAGCGAGGCGCCCGGCGGGAAGAGGAAGTACGCGAACGCGCGCACGTGGCTGCGGCCCACGCGCCCTTTGAGCTGGTAGAGCTGCGCGAGACCGAGGCGCTGCGAGTCTTCGATGATGAGCGTGTTGGAGTGCGGGTTGTCGATGCCGCTCTCGACGATGGTCGTCGAGACGAGCACGTCGACCTCGTTGGCGGCGAAGCTCTCCATGATCGCCTCAAGCTGCCGCTCCCGCATCTGCCCGTGCGCGACCGCCACCCGCGCCTCGGGTGCGGCGTCGTGCACGCGCGCGACGGCGTCGTCGATCGAGCGTATGCGGTTCGACACGTAGTAGACCTGCCCGCCTCGCTCGATCTCGCGCCGGACCGCACCGCTGACGACGTCCGGGTCCCACTCGCCCACGTGCACCTGCACGGGGAACCGGTTGGGCGGCGGCGTGTCGATGGCGCTCATGTCGCGCACGCCGGAAAGCGACATCTGCAGCGTGCGGGGGATCGGCGTGGCCGAGAGCGTGAGCACGTCGACCTGCTCGCGCAAGTTCTTGAGGTGCTCTTTGTGCTCGACACCGAAGCGCTGCTCCTCGTCGACGACGACGAGGCCGAGGCTCTTGGGCGTGACGTCTGACGAGAGAAGGCGGTGCGTGCCGATGAGGACGTCGACATCGCCCGAGGCGAACCCCTCGAGGGAGGCCTGCTGCTGGGCGGGCGTGCGGAAACGCGAGAGCACCTCGACGCGGAGCGGGAACGGCGCGAACCGCTCCGAGAACGTCGTGAAGTGCTGTTGAGCGAGGATGGTCGTCGGGCAGAGGACCATGACCTGCATACCGTCCTGCGTGGCCTTGAACGCGGCCCTGATCGCCACCTCGGTCTTGCCGTAGCCCACGTCTCCGCAGATGAGGCGGTCCATCGGCGTCGACGACTCCATGTCGGCCTTGACGTCGGCGATGGCGGCGAGTTGATCGGGCGTCTCCTCGAAGGGGAACGCCGCCTCCATCTCGAGCTGCCAGGGAGTATCGGGCGCGAACGCGTGACCGGTGACGGTGGAACGACGCGCGTAGAGGTCGACGAGATCGAAGGCGAGTTCGCGCGCGGCCTTGCGCGCCTTGGCGGTCGCGCGCGACCAGTCCGCCGTGTTGAGGCGCGTCACCTTGGGTGTGGAGCCCTCGGCGCCCACGTACTTGGTGATACGGTCGATCTGTTCGACCGGCACGTAAAG
Source organism: Coriobacteriia bacterium (assembly GCA_007121015.1). Lineage (GTDB taxonomy): Bacteria > Actinomycetota > Coriobacteriia > Anaerosomatales > SLCP01 > SLCP01. The sequence continues at coordinate 6,193 of SKMN01000032.1, read as the reverse complement.
GCGGTCACCCTTCGCGTACTCAAGCACGAGATAGTCGCGCTCCGCGCCGAGGACCTCCTTGCGCTCGAGCGCCTTGAACAGCGCGATGCCGTGTGAGACGTGCACGACGTAGTCGCCGGGCTCGAACCCGAAGGTAGTGCGGGTCGCATCGACCGTGCGTGCGAGTCTGCGTGCGGCCTGCCGGGGATAGATGTCGTTGACGCTCACGACCGCGACACGCGCCTCGGGCACGACGTAGCCGGAGGGCACGTCGGTCGCCGTGAGGTGGACGACGCCGGTGGCAAGCCGGGCGGGGCCGGGGACAGCGTCCGCGGCTGCATCGGGGACATCGATCGCACCGGGCTCGACCACGGGTACCTCGGCCTCGACGAGACGGTCGGCGACACGTCGGCGCGTGCGGCGTTCGGGCACCGCGAGCACGACGCGGTGGCCGGTCCGCATGAGCTCCCGCAGCCCGGCGAGGAAGCGCTCCTCGCCACCCGTCACCTGGGGCCGGCTGGCGGTGATCTCGACGTCGACCGCTCCCCCGGCGCGCAACAGCGCGAGCAGCGTGAGCCGCTGACGGCCACCGCCCACGTCGAGGCGGGCAGGCGGGACGATGAGTCCCTCGGCGGCGGCACCCGCTTGTGCTGCCGCGGCGGTGAGCTCCTCGGTCCGGCGCGCGACATCATCGAAGAGCGAACGCGGCTCGGCCACCGTCACGAGGACCTCGGGCGCGAGGTAATCGGTGAGCACGCCGGCTTGCTTGTAGAAGACGGGCAGGTAGCGCTCGATGCCGTTGAAGTAGACCCCCTGCTCGATGAGTTCGAGGTGGTGCGCGACGAGCGGATCGTTCTGCGCGCGTGCAGCGAGCGCCTTGCGCGCGACCGAGGCGGCGCGAGAGCCCAGCACGACCTCCCGGCAGCCGAACACGAGCGTGCTGCCGGCGTCCCCGATCGTCTGGCCGGTGGAGGGCACGAAGCGCCGGAGCGTCTCGACCTCGTCGCCGAAGAGCTCCGCGCGTACCGGCGCAGTGGCGTCCGAGGGGTAGACGTCGAGCACGCCGCCGCGCACCGCGAACGTACCGGGCTCCTCGGCGGCGTCGCGGCGCTCGTAGGCCATCCGGGCGAGCTGCGCCGCGGTCTCCTCGAGGTCGATCTCCGCACCCGCCTCGAGCACGAGCGGCTCGAAGACGTGAGATCCCTGGGGCGGCAGCGCCCGGACGAGCGCGCGGGTCGAGGCGACCACGACGACCTCGCTGCCGCTGCTGAGCGCGTGCAACGCACGCGCGCGGGCGCCTACCGCGGCGACGTCGGGGGCCTCGTCCGACCACGGGGCGTCGCGACGCTCCGGGAAGCGCAGGACCGCGCCGGGGCCGAGGTAGGCGCCCGCCTGCCGCGCGTAGCGCTCCGCGGCCTCCTCGCCCGCGACCACCACGAGCGTGGGGCGGGGGGCGGCGGCGAAGGTCGCGGCAGTCAGCAGCGGGCGGACGAGCGGCGGAGCTGCGACGGTGAGGTCCTCACCCGCAGCGAGCGCGTCGCGCACGCGCGCGAACGAGGGAGCATCGGCAAGGGCAACGCTGAGCGCGTCGAGCAGGGACATCCAGGGCTCCTCGGCAAGTATTCAGACGCGGCGACGGCCCGCACCCGGAGTGCCGGGACGGGGTGTCGAGGGTATCGGCGGGGACGGCGACGGTCAAGCGCGAGGTGTCAGGCCGAGGCGCGGGTCGCACCATCCGCATGACGCGACGCACACCTGCTCGGGTACTATCCGTGCAAGCCATGCACGCGACCACCCCAGACGGAGGCGATGATGGACCGTGCCGAGCGCGCCCGCATCATCATGGACCGGCTCGCCAAGCTCTATCCGGACGCGCACATCATGCTCGACTACGACACGCCGTACCACCTGCTCATCGCCGTCATCCTCTCGGCTCAGACGACCGACGTGGGCGTCAACAAGGTCACGCCCGTCCTCTTCGAGCGGTTCCCCGAGCCGGCAGACCTCGCCGGTGCCGACCCCGCCGAGGTCGAGGAGATCATCCGGCCCACCGGCTTCTTCCGCAACAAGACGAAAGCCATCATCGGCGCTGCCCAGAAGATCGTCGCCGAGTACGATGGCGAGGTCCCGGACACGATGGAGGGCCTCATCGACCTGCCCGGCGTGGCCCGCAAGACCGCCAACATCGTCATCTCGAACGCCTTTGGCCACGTCGAGGGCATCGCTGTCGACACCCACGTGTTCCGGCTCGCGCACCGGTTCGGGCTCTCCGACGAGAAGAACCCCGACAGGGTGGAGCGCGATCTCATGGAGCTCTTCCCGCGCGGGGAGTGGTTCCACGTCAACTACCGCTTCATCGACCACGGACGCGCCGTCTGCACTGCGAAACGGCCCGCATGTGGGGCATGCGCGCTCAACGACGTGTGCCCGAGTGCGTTCACGGTGGCTGGCTGGCGAGAGTCGGTCGACTGATAGAGAGCCGGTCGACCGGTGACTAGTCTTCCTGCGGTGGGGCCTCGGGGAGACGCCGCGGGACGCGGAACGTGAAGACCGAGCCGCATCCCGGCTCGCTCTCCACCATGAGCTCGCCGCCGAGCAGGTCCGCGAGCGTCCGCGAGATCATCAGTCCTATCCCCACGGCCCGTGTTTGGCGGGAGTCCATCGCCACGGCGGGGAACTCCTTGAAGATGCCCTCGATCTCGGCGGCGGACAGGCCCACCCCCGTGTCCTCCACGACGAACGTCACGACGTCGACGCCCGGGACGACCGAGATCGCGACGTACCCGCTGTCGGTGTGCTTGATGGAGTTGGCCATGAGGTTGATGAGGACCTGCTCGATCCGGCGGCGGTCGCTGTAGAGCGTGCCTTCGGCTCCTGCCGAGGAGACCCTCAGCTCGAGCCCGCGTTCCTCGGCCAGCGGGCGGACGATGTCGACGACACCGTCGAGTACGGTGGCGGCAGCGAACTCCTCGGCGACCAGGACGATGCGTCCGGCCTCGATCTTGGACAGATCGAGGATGTCGTTGATGAGTGCGACGAGTTGCTTGCCGGCGCTGTTGATGATGCCGACCTGCTTGCGCTGCTCGGGCGTCAGGTCGCCGGCCATGCCCATCGAAAGGATGCCGGAGAACCCGATGATCGAGTTGAGAGGCGTGCGGAGCTCGTGGCTCATCGTGCCGAGGAACTGCGTCTTGGCCTCGCTCTGTCGAGCGAGTTCGGCGTTGGCCTCCTCGAGGCTCGCGTTGGCTGCGCGCAGGCGTGCCTCGCTCCTCACGAGCATACTGCCGAGGATCCCGACAAGGGCGAACGCGAGGGCGCCGAGCGCGAGGATACGAAGCCATGAGCGCCTGGTGAGGTCGTCGGCTGTCGCCGCGAACGGCTCGTACGCCATGGTGAGACTGAGCGCCCCCCGCACGTCGCCTACGGCGGTCACGTCGTCTACGTGGCACTGGCGGCACGACTCCTCGTGTGCCAGTGCGACCGCGTAGCGCAGCATCGGGACGCCGTCCCGGTCGACGATGGCGTGCGCCGGCTCCGGCTCATCGGGTGAGGCGGCGAACCGTTCGAGCGCCTGGCGCTCCCACTCGTCGGGCGCGTTGTGCGGGTTCAGCGGGTCGAACCCGGTGACCCGCACCGACACCCCTCCCTCGCGGGCGAGGAGCTCGTCGGTGAGGCGCACGAAGTATGCGGGGTTCACGCGCACGAGGCGCGTACCGTCCGCGGTCTCGAGTTCGCGCTCGCCCTCGGGTAGGTACGGGTTCGGTTCGACGTCGGGGGCTGCGACGACCCATACGCCGGCGTGCTCGCTCACCCACCTGCGGGCGACGACGATCTCGTCGACGTAGGCCGACGCGATACTGAGCGCCAACCGCTCCTGCTCCGCATGGATGGACTCGGCCGAGGTGGACGCGTTCCAAGCGAGTACCGGGACGACCGTGATGACGACGAGCAGGATCATCCAGCCCGTCGTGGTGGCGAAGATCCCCCGCATCCTCAACCTGCCGTCTCCCCCGAGTCGTCTACGATGAAAGGTGCCGACGCACCTCGGCGACGAGGACGTCGTTGGCAAAAGGCTTGGTCACGTATCCCGCGGCGCCAGCGCGTCCGGCCGCTTCCCGGTCCTTGGCACCACCGAGCGCCGTCACGAAGATCACCGGGATGTCCGCAGTGCTCTCGTTCTCGCGCAGTGCCTCGCAGAACTGCCACCCGTTGACCCCCGGCATCATGATGTCGAGTAAGACGAGGTCCGGATCGGCGCTCGCGATGACCTTCATGCCGTCGAACACCCCGTTCGCCGTGAAGACCTTGAACCCTTCGGTCTCGAGTACCATGGAGATCAGGCCCACCATCTCCGGATCGTCGTCGATTGCGAGTATCACGGGAACCCGTTCCACGGCGCCTCCCCTGCGGTCTCGACCGGCCGATGGACTTTCGGACATGTACGCCGAGGTCCGCGCGCTGTCCTCGGCCATCTTACCGTATGTTAGCGTGCCGACACAGGTCAGGGCATCAGGTGCGACACGACAGCAGCCACCATGAGCGCCACGCTCACCGTTCCCGCGACGGCCCACCGCCGCTGCGCGCGCACGAATCGCTCGACGGTCGTCGTGCCGGCGACCCTCCGCCACGCATGCTCGTTCGCGTGGGCTGCATACGCTGCCTGGATGCCGAGTGTCGCCGCGGCAAGCAGCCATCCCCCTACGACACTCGCCGCTCCGAGCAGCTGAGGACCCCGCAGCACGTTGTCGACGAACAGCCACATCGGCAGGAAGAAGACGCCCGCCCACTGCCCGTGCGCAAGCCCCCACACGGGCGGGATGAGGAACGCGGCCCAGTTGAACCTCGGCAAGGCGGGACGCGTATCGCGGCACTCGCTCACGTGAACAACCCCGCGACGACCGCTGCGACGACGATCGCCGGCAGCATGTTGCCGATGGGTAGGCGTTTGATGCCGGTCAGATCGAGTCCGATCGCGAGGATCAGCGCGCCGCCAGAGGCCTGGATCGCGTGGATGACCGCGTCGGTGACGAGGGGCTCGAAGGTGCTCGCACCGAGTGCGATGCCTCCCTGGATGACGAGGATCGGTATGACCGAGAGCGCCACACCGCCGCCGAGCGTGGTCGCAAGCGCGATCGACGCGATGCCGTCGAGGAGCGATTTCAGGTAGAGGAGCGAGGGGTCGCCGAGGCCGTCTTGTATCGAACCGAGGATCGCCATCGCGCCCACACAGTAGAGCAGGGACGCTGTCACGAATCCCTCGACGAGCGTGTGGCCCTTCTCGCCCGGCTGGTCGGCCCGTGCCGGAGCGAGCATCGGGGCGCGGTACGCCGCAGCCTGTAAGACCTTACCGAACCGGTCGAGCCAGTGTTCGATGCGCATCGCTTCGCCCACGAGCGCGCCCACGACGAGCGCTCCCACCAACACGAGCGGGGCGTACGGGCCCATGCCGTCTGTCGCGAGGTCCGCCATCCCCGAGAGGCTCATGCTCGCCCCGATGACGATCGTCGCGAGCCCGATGCCGGAAAACGCGATTGTGCGGAACCGCTCGGCTATCAGACGACCGAAGAGCAGCCCGATCGTCGAGCCCACGAGTACCGCGATGACGTTCACGATCACGCCGATGCCGGGCATCTCACTCCTCGCACTCGTCCGTCAGCCACAGCTTCTTGAGTTCTGCGGTGATATCGTTGCCGCCCTTCGGGATGCCCGCCGACGACGTAGGATACCGCGTCTTCCCCTTGCGCGCCCTCCCCCGCCCGGCCGCGTCGTAGAGGGTCTCCCTGCCGAGGACCTCGACGCGCGCGCCTCCGTGGTCCTTCACTCGCGCAGCGAGCCCGCTGTCCGAGGTGACGACGCGTACCGTCTCGCCACGCGCCGCACTGCCCGCTATGGCGCTGACGATCGCATCATCGGCCGAACCTCCGCGCGAGAAGCGTACCTCGACGGGGGCGCCGCCTGCCGTCGCGAGGCCGGCGCCGCCCTCGCCGTCGAACACGACGACGATGCGTCCTACCCCGAGCATCTCGCGGCCGCGCGCACGCAACCGCGCGACGAGCGTGTCGCGCTGCTCCTCGAGCGTCAGGTCACGGGTCGCCGGGTCCGACTTCGTGACGTTGTATCCGTCCACCACGTACAACATGTGGGCATCGTACGCTATCGGCGCGACGCGGGCCCCTCGATCCCCTCGACGCGACGCTTCACCGACAACAGCCAC
>SKMN01000036.1 GCA_007121015.1 Coriobacteriia bacterium | reverse complement strand
TTCGCATAGCGGCCGTCGCGCTGCGAAATGCCGGCCGCCTCGCTCAAGGCGTCGCATTCGGCCAGAAACCGCTCGGGGATGAACGGCAGCGTGCGGCGCTCGATTTCGGCCATCCGGTCGAAGAACCAAATGCCCGATCGCACGCTGTCGGCGGCGCCTACCAGGTACAGTACCCGCTCGGTAAGCTGCCGGGCATCGTCGGCCAGGAGCGTTCCATGGGCGCGGCCCATCTGCTCCGGTGTGCCGGAAAGGAAGACCACCGTCTTTCCGCGGCATCGGGCAAGCAGGCCGTAGCCGGCCGGATCGCGGGCAACGAGTTCGAACTCGCCGGCCGACTGGGCCGGGCAAGGTTGCACGGCGGAAAGCGTCAGCAGCAGGGCGAGGCCAAGGCAGGCCGCAATGCGCGCGTACGAGGGGGACAGCCCCATTTTCGCGGCGGAACGCGTCTTCAAGAGGACAACGTACCCACTGAGCCGCGAGAATTGGGACAGTCCCTGGTGCATGGTTAAGCTCATCGGATGGTCTCCGCGGCAAGGTTCAGGAGGGCGGCGAACATACGGTACAGGTCGTCGGCGTCGACCTTCTGGATGACCGCGTCGCCGGAGGGTTCAAAAAGTGTTTCATGGGCAACCGTGTCGAGTTGCCAGGCGCGAAATACGACGCGCCCCTGAACGCCTTCCACGTCGAAGGACGCTTCTTTGGGCGTGACGCCGTCCTCGTGGAAGACGAGAATGCCGGAATCGCCGGGCCGGTCCTTTCGTGTCAGGCGGATACCGGGCCGGCCGTCATCGTCCTCTTCGTCCGATGCGGCGACCCAGCGTTCGACCAATTCGGGCGAGAAGTTCAGCACCGTGAGCAGGCCGGCCGCCGTCCGCAGTTTCAGCATGTTCGCTTCGGCGGCCAGGTGGAAGGGATGGTCCGGCGCGCGGTCCGGCGGCAGTTCGCCGTAGAACACGGTCTTGTCGCCGGCGGCCATCCACGGGCCGTGCCCCTGGGCCAGCACCGCCGCGCCGAGGGGCGGTACGTCCAGTTCAGCGCGGAATCGGTGTCCTTCGCCGCGAATGATCCTCGCGCTGCCTTCCATCTGCTTCCCGTCCGGTAGGGTAACTGTTGCCTCCACGTCGATGAAGTGGCATCGGGCGGCGCGCGGCTCCGTGCCCGCGCCAAGGAAGGTTCCGGCTTGCTGCACAAGCTGCACCACGCGGCGAAGCGGGGTGAGCCCTGCGGCCGGCGCCGCGGGCGGGGCCGGCTCGACGCCCTCGGGCAGGTCCTCGGCAAAGAAGGCAACCGTCCTTCCCAGTGCTTGCGGCAACGCGGCGATGGCCGTATAGTGCCCCAGGTCATCCAGCCAAATGACCTCATCGGCAATTCCCAACGCGTTGGCCAGCTTGTCGGTGCATTTGCGCGGGATGACCTCGTCGGCGCCCGCGTTGATCATCAGCACGCGTCCGTCCCGGGCCCGGTCGCGCAGCGCGCCGGCGTGGGTGAGCGGATCGACGGATCGGAGCGTTTGCTCGACTTCGCGGCGGCGGTCCGGCGGCAGGGCGCGAAGCAGTTCGGCAGTGCGCCGCGACTCGCGCGCGTGATAGATGATTTCGAGCACGTCGCCCCCGGCCAGAATGAGCGCCGCCCGGTGGATGCGCGGATCGGCCCCCGCTGCCGTGCCGGCCAACATGCCGCCGAGGCTAATACCCGTCACGCCAATCCGGCTGGGGTCCACTTCGGGCCGTGCGGCCAGCACGTCGACCGTGCGCCGCACGTCGAGCAGTCCTTGGGTGAGCGCCTCAACGAATCGGGCGGGGTCGTGCCGCGGGTCTTCCTTCAGCCCCTCTGGCCGCCGCTCACCGTAGTAGGGCAGTTTGAACCAGACCGCGGGAATACCGCGCGCCGCCAGACTGCTGCTGACAAGCTGCACCAACTCGAACGCTCCACCGAGAATGTGCAGGCAGACGACCGCCGGCCGCCGGGGGTCGTCCGGTCCGATGCCGTCGGGCAGGTAGTATTCCGCCGAGATGGTGTTGTTGGCCGCAAACGGCGTTTCTACCGGTGAGGGATACCGCAACTGGTACACCCGGTATCCGGGCCGTTGGGCCGCAAACTCCATGCGATACTCGAAGGGCCGACCGTCGAAAGCCTCGGTGACCGGGAAAGTGGCCTCCCCGGCCGGTGGGCCGCCGGCGCCCCAAACTGTAGCTAGCAGCAGCAGGATTGTTGGCATGAGATCGGTTCTCCAGGATGCCTCAGTACAAACGAGCCCCTATAGCAAAGCATAAACCGACCGAGGTTGCAAGCTGCCAGTAAGGGTTTGTGCAATAAGCAATATAGCCTATCGCCTGCGTCCGGTCATGTTCGGTGCGTGCCCCGGTCCGACGCCCATCGAGCGCCCCAGCCTGGCGACACGGCCGCCCAGGCAAGCCATGCACTGATCGGCCGTTTCGCTCACGCACGCCTTTCCCGGGTAAATCTCGTACAGCGTGCGGTAGGGCATGGGCGTGAAGTTCGGCATGACCACGTTCGCGCCGCGCTCGAGGCCCAAGTCGCGGGCAGCGGCGCCGCCAATCGTGGCCAGCGCCGTCGTACTGGGAATGTTCGCCCGCGGGCACACCAGCCGGGCCAGCGCGACGACCTTATAAGTGGTCAACTCATCGGCCGGCACCTGCTCAGCGTCGGCCGCTCGCGGTTCGTCGTGTTGCACGGCCAGCGGCGTGCCGGGGTGACGCACGTAGGGCCCGACGCCGATCATATCGAGGTCCAACTGGGCGAACAGGGCGATGTCGTGGGCCAGGTCCGCCCAGGTTTG
>SKMN01000042.1 GCA_007121015.1 Coriobacteriia bacterium | reverse complement strand
GACCTCGACGATGAAGGTCCCCGTCCCAGTGGCCACATCAAGAATCTGCACAAAGGCTTGATCCGGTGAGACGCCATCAGGAATCCTCAGGTCCGCATGGCGCGCGGCCATCTCGCCCCAAGTGGTCGTATCCGCCAGCCCGTCCTCGAGCCCAAACTCGGTGCGCAGCAGCTCATCAACCGAGCGCACGATGTAGGACACCACCGGTCGCGGGGTGTAGAAGATGCCGCGCTGCTTGCGCCGCTTGGGGTCATACAGGGCGATAAAGTCCTCGTAGAAATGGATGACCGGGTCCTCTTCCGGGTTCTTGTCGCCGAAGTCACGAACCACCGCCTCCATGTTCGCGTCGCGCAGCAACTCCACCATCTCGTTGATGCCCAGCTCATCGAAGTCGATGCCGGTCGCGCTCTGCGCGGAGCGACGCCGCCCGCCGAGCTGCAGGAAGCTCTCCAACATCTCCTTCAGGAAGGGGTTGGTGACCGGCACCATGTCCGACATGTTTTCGGCGATGAAGCTGAACCCAGACTGGCGCGAGATGCGCGCCGAGAGCAGCCCATAGGCGATGGTCTGGGCGTACATGTCGGCGAAGCCGTCCTCGTCCAGGTCATGGATCAGCGCCTTCTTGAAGCCGTCCATCAGGGTCCGCAGCGGGCCATTCTCGGCCTCGATCGCCAGCGCCTCGCGCATCTTCGCGTAGGTCGCGCGGGCCAGTGCGGCCAGGGCCTCGGCCAGGCGCTTGGAGGTGGTGATGACCTCGCGGTTGCTCAGCGTGAAGGCGCCGGCCCAGGTCTGGCGCCAGGTCTCGATGTCGGTCTCGTCCTCGGGCCAACGTAGCTTGCTGGTGAGCTGCGCGGCGACATGGTCTAGGTGCAGCCCTGTGTCGTCCTCATCCCAGCCGAGCACCTTCAAGGTCGGAAGATCACCGCAGTCCGCATCCTGTACGAAGTGGGCAAAGGAGATGCGCCGCTCCTCCTCGCCACCGTGGTTGGAGATGAACAGCAGGTCCGCCATCTGCCAGGCCGCGCGCTCGGCGCTGTTGGCGGCGGCCTGTTTCTTGAGTACCACGCGGCTCAGGATGCGCCGAAGCGCCATCACCGGCAGGCGCTTGGGCTCGAACTTGACGAAGAAGATGCCCCAGGGCTGATCGGGCGTGAGTGGGCGCAGGCGCTTGATCTCCTCAATCTTGGCCGCGTTCTGGGCGTCGATGCCCAGCTCTTCGGGGCTGTACTCGAAGGTCAGATCCTCGAAGTGGTCGTCCTCGATGGGCCAGTCCATCTCGTCGCGCAGATAGGCGACCAACTGGTCGAAGTGCTTGATGCGGGCGAGTTCGCGGCGGTGATTGGTGGGCATGCGGGCTATCCTTCGTTCAGTTCCATCCAGCACTTCAGTGACGGCTTGACGCCCACCGGGGCATCGACGCGCTTGAGGTAGCTGTTCTTGATGTGCTTCTCGATCGTCTTGCGCACCTCGACCAGGGTCTTCTCCTCGGTGGTGCACTTGCGGGGGGTGTTGGGCTTGGCGCGGATGCTGGCGACTATCTCACCGGGGTCTTCGAGGACCGCCTTCAGGTCCAGGTCGTAGAGATACCAGCGGGTGGTCCCGGCGGCCTCGGTGAACTCGCCGGCCTCTTTGTCTAGGGCCGGCAGGGCGTAGCAAAAGAAGACACCACGCGCGCCCTTGCTCAGACGCTTACGACCACTGAAGACGGCGCCGGGGAGATGCTTGAGATGCGCCTCCAGGTCGGGGTCATCCTGCACCAGCGCCTGGTACTCCAGGTGCATGTCCTCGATGGCGGTCTTGGTGCCCTCATAGGCGTGGTTGAATTCCTTTAGCGCCTCATAATCGTCGTCCGGCGTCAGCAGCTTCTTGCCTTCGATGCCCAGGGTCTTGGAGATCAGCAGCGTCTTCTGGCTGACCTTGGAGAACAGGGTGAGGATGGCGTTCAGCTCATCGGGTGGCAGGAAGTTCCAGAAACTGACCTTGCCGCGCGACTTGACGAGCTGCGGATGATCGGCGACCAAGCGCGCCTCGACCGCTGGATTCATGCGCCGATCGACACGACCGATGCGCTGCATCAGGCGCACCGGATTCCAGTGGATGTCGTAGTTGATCATGCGCGAGGCGTCCTGCAGGTTCAGACCCTCGGACAGCACATCGGTGGAGATCAGCACCCGAATCTCGGTCTGGCCTTTCTCCGCAAGCTCGGCGGATGAGAGCCCGTTGTAGTAGGGCGAGAAGCGTTGGATCACATCGGCGCGGTTGGCCTTGGTGGCGCTGTCGACCTGCGCTAGCCCTTGGATGCCCTCGCGCTCGAGCTGGCCTTTGAGGTAGCGGGCGGTGTCGGCAAACTCGGTGAAGATCAGCACCTTCTGCTCGGCCAGCTCCTTGGATTTGAGCAGGCGAATCAGCTTCTTGAGCTTATCGTCGTGCTTAGGCTCGAATTTGCGGGCCTCGGCGATGAACTGCACGATCTGGTCGAGATCAAGCAAGGTCTCCTGCAACATCTCTGGGATGTCGAATTCCTCTCGATCGAGGCGCTCGACCGCGTCGAGCAGTTCCTGCGGGACGATGTCTTCATCCTCGGCCTCTTCGCCGTCATCGCCCCAGAAGTCCAGTTGACGCTGTACTGCGTAGCCGAGAACCTCGGCGTTCTGCTTTTTCCAGCGCTCTAGGCGCTTCTTCTCCGAATCGGTCTCGCTGTGCACCTCGAGGAAGGCGAGCAGCTTTTTCAGGAGCCGATCGCAGGACAGCTCAAAGGCGGCAACAGAGCTTTCAAAGCGCTTGAGGAAGTTGGTGCGGATCAG
>SKMN01000009.1 GCA_007121015.1 Coriobacteriia bacterium | reverse complement strand
TCGTGCGCAACGCCGGAATGCGGGTGGCTACGTTTCTGGTGATCGTATCGCTACTCGGTTGTCTTGGCGCAGATTCGTCGCCGGCATTCGCTTCCGAGCGCGGACTCTGGGGCTGGACCCGCTTCGAGACCGCGGTAAGCATATCGCAAGACCAGTGGACTTCTTCCGAGTGGGTCGTCATCGCAACCGGAATGGACTTTCCCGATGGACTGGCGGGTGCTCCACTTGCTCACGTGCTGGGCGCACCGCTGCTACTCACGTCGGGCACGCGGCTCGAACCGGTCGTCGCTAGTGAGGTGACGCGCCTCGGCGCTCGGCGTGCGAAGGTGCTCGGTGGCCGAAGAGCACTGAGCGACGCCGTCATCGACGGACTGGTGGCGGCCGGGATCCCGCGCGCGAACATCGAGCGCATATCCGGCACCGATCGCTACGAGACCGCCCGAGCTATCGCGGCGAGGACGCAGTCGATCAGCGGGTTGCCGTCGGGGGCCGTCGTCGCGAACGGGCAGAGGTTCCCGGATGCACTTGCGGCTGCAGGTTACGCTGCACGCTCGAACCGCCCGATACTACTGACCGAGACGTACCACCTGCCTCCCGCGACTCGTCAGGCGCTCGATGCCATCCCGTCCGGCAATACCGTTATCGTCGGCGGCACCTCTGCGGTCTCGAACGGTGTCGCCTCGCTGATTCCCGGAGCGCAGCGAATCGGAGGCCGCGACCGGTACCACACCGCGGTCCTGATTGCCGAGCGTGCACAGCAGGAAGGCGTACTAGGCTTCAACGAACTCGTCATCGCGACTGGCGAGCAGTTTCCGGACGCGCTCGCCGCTGGTCCGTACGTTGCAGCCAGACAGTCTTCGCTCATCCTCGTTGGGTGGCGTACCGTGCCTCAAGCCGTCGACGACTTCTTGCGCGCGCACGCTCGCTCGATCGACAGCGTCGTCTTCCTCGGGGGCACCGGTGCGATCTGCACCGAGGCAAGGGCAGGGGTCAACCTGAAGTTGCACATGTATCGCTCGGACTTCCTTAACACACACGCGTGGAAGCAGTGATCGCCATCCTTTACACAGCACGCCGCACTGTTGCCAGCGTCGCGCTCTCTGCTTTGACGGCAGTGGCGGTTCTCACAGTGTCGCTCGGAGTCTCGCTAGCCGCCCCCGCTCCCGCGTACGCCGCACCCACCGCCCCGCCCATGGAGGTTGCGCAGCGCGTCGCCGCCGAGAAGCTCGCGCTCACCGATGCCACCACGCCGGTGGACCGCTACCCGTTCTACACCGTGGGTCCCGACGCGTGGGGCCTCGGCGGTGGCACCGGGTGGGTGTTCGGGTTTCTGCCGGGCAGCCTCTGGTACCACTACGAGCTCACCGGGGACGCGGCGGCGCGGTCCTCGGCCAGTGCCCGCCAGGCCACGCTCGCGCATCACGCGCGGACGACCCACAACCACGACATCGGCTTCATGTTCACGACCAGCTACGGCAACGGTTACCGCCTCACGGGCGACCCGGTGATGCGCGAGACCCTGCTCACGGCGGCCGCATCGCTCGCCACGCGCTACAGCCCGCGGGTGGGTATGGTGCGCACGACCAACACGCCCGCCGACTTCTGGGTCTATAACGACACGCTCATGAACCTCGAGCTGCTGTTCTGGGGCGCGCGCAGCGGGGGCGACCCGGCGTGGCGCACGATGGCGACGTCGCACGCGCTGCGCACCGCCGCCGACTTCATCCGCGATGACGGCAGCACGTACCACTACGTCGCGTACCGCGAAGACACGGGCGCGGCGTTCGACAAAGGGCAGGGTCAGGGCTATGCGGCCGAGAGCACGTGGTCGCGCGGGCAGGCGTGGGTCATCTACGGGATGGCGATAGCCCACCGCGAGACGGGCGATCCGCGTTTCCTCGACGCCGCCCGCCGCACCACCGCCTACTGGATCGCCAACGTGCCCGACGACCTCGTGCCCTACTGGGACTTCGACGCGCCGGCGATCCCGGACGAGCCGCGCGACACCTCGGCCGCGGCGATCGTGGCCTCGGCGTGTCTCGAACTCGCGCGGCTCGAGCCAGACCGGGAGTGGCGCCAGACGTATGCCGACCTTGCCGCCACCACGCTCGAGAGCCTGAGCTCGCCTGCGTACCTGGCCGAGGGCAACCCGCTGCCCGCCGTCCTCAAGCACGGCACGCACGCCAAGATGCTCGGCGCCTACGATCACGGGACGTCGTGGGGCGACTACTACTTCCGCGAGGCGCTTCTGCGCTCCGCGAGTCCCACGGAGCGCGTCGGCGGACCCGACCGCTACCACACCTCCGCCCGCACGAGCTACGCGGCGTTTCCTGAGGCCGAGACGGTGGTCATCGCGAGCGGGGAGGACTTCGCCGACGCGCTCGCGGCAAGCGCGCTCGCCGGCGCATACGACGCGCCGCTGCTCCTCACGCGCCCCGGTGCGGTGCCTGCGCCCGTGCGTGCCGAACTCGTGCGGCTCGGCGCGCGCCGGGTGTTCCTCGTGGGCGGACCGTGCGCGGTCTCCGCCGAGGTGGAGGAGGAGTTGCGCCAGCTCGTCGCCGACCCTGACGAGTACGGCGAGCTCGTCACCCGCGTCGCCGGTGCCGACCGCTACGAGACCGCAGCGCGCGTCGCTGACAGGGTGGACGGGCCCGTGCCCCTCGCGTTCGTCGCACGCGGCGACGACTTCGCCGACGCCCTCGCGGCCGCACCGGTCGCCTACGCCCACGTGGCGCCGGTACTGCTCACCACCGCCGACGCGCTTCATCCCGCGGCCGAGGAGACCCTGCGCAGACTGCGCCCCGAGCGCATCGTGGTGCTCGGCGGGGAAGCGTCGCTTTCCGCCGCGGTCGAGACGCGCC
>SKMN01000051.1 GCA_007121015.1 Coriobacteriia bacterium | reverse complement strand
TGCACGATGATGCACGCGAGCGACGCCCGAGCCGCCTGGCTCGCGACCGCGGCGCCGTAGTTGCCGGAGGTGGCCGCGATCACGCCGGCGTATCCCTTCTCGAGCGCCACGTGGGTGCTCACCGACGCGCGACGGTCCTTGAACGAGCCGGCCATGTTCGCGGCCTCGTCCTTGACGAACAGGCGCGCGCCCCGGCCTGCAGGAGCATACGAGCGCACGAGGTCGGTCAGGTTGCGCAGCTCGAGGAGCGGCGTGCCGCCCACGCCGACGGCTCGCTGGATCGCGATGATGTCGGGAAGCGAGTAGCCGTGCGCGCCCATGAGCGCTTCATAGTCGAACGCGATCGGGGTCCGTTCGAACGCGGCGTAGTCCATGCCGAGGGCGCGCTGCATGATCTCACCGCGCCGTGCCATGAGCATCTCGGTGCGGCCAGCCACATCACTCACCCGCCCGTGGCGCGGTAGCCGCACCGAAAACGTCGCCGCTCCCGGCACCCGTCCGGTACGCCTCCACCCGCGCGCGCAGGTCGCGGCCGATGGGCGCGATTCCCGGTGGCGGCGAGCCGAACGTGTGCGCGTAACCGGGGTTCACGGCCGCAAGCCGCCCGCTCACCGTGCGCCCCGTCATCGTCTCGACCTCGCACTCCTCGCCAAGCGCGGCCTCGGCGTGCGCGAAGCCCTTCACCCACACTCGGAGCGGCTGTACGGCGGTGTCCTCGGGGAGATTCTCGGCGCGGTCGGCCGACTCGAGCAGCACGCGCTCGACCTCGACCCACTGCCCGGCTACGCAGCGTTCCTCGGCCATGCGAATCCTCCTTCGCGTGAGCCGCTCCTTACGGTGTCGGCGCCCAGAACCTCGGCAGCGGCATGTCGACCACCGTCAGCAACCCAAAAGGTGCCGCCCCGATGAGCGGGATGTAGTTGCCCGTACTAGCGTACGTACCCTTCCCGCCGGGAACCTCGGGTACGTTGGCCATATGGATCTCCGGGTCGCCGTAGATGCGGATGTAGTCGCCGGTGTCCACGCCTTCGAGGTGCGGGTGTATCTGCTGCGGGTGAACGAGCTCGACCTTGAGCTCGCCCGCCGAGTATCCCCGGCCGATGTGCTTGCACCCCGCAACGGCACCGGGCTCGACCCGCACGTGCAGCGTCTCGCGCGCCACCGTCGAGACGATGGGCTCGCGGGTCTCGAGCACCTCGTCGATCGTCCAGCCGAGCGCCCGGCCGATGAGGTGGATCGACTCGGGGAACCCGATATGGCCCACGATGGTGCCGCTTGCGACCCCGCGCTCGAACTCCTCGACGGTGGTGCCCACGCCCTGGCTCGCCATGACCGTAGGGCCGAAGGGCGAGAGGTCGTTGACGCGCCGCGCCTCGATGCGGTCGACGCGCAGACACACCGACGTCCACACCACGATGAGCGCGTCGAGCACGAAGCCGGGGTTGATGCCGGTGCCGAGAACCGTCACCCCGTGTTCGCGGGCGAGCGCGTCGATACGCTCAGCCCACGCCGGATCGCTCGCCCACGGGTACGCAAGCGTCTCGGCGATGCCGAGCACGTCGGCGCCGGCACGCACGCTCGGTTCGACCTGGTCGGTGATCTCATCGAGGTAGCTCTGAGTGCAGATGCAGACGACATCGGGGCGATTCGCCAGGACGGCCTCGGAATCGGTGGTCATACGCACGTCGCACTCGCGGCCGAGGAGCTCCCCGACCGTGCGGCCTTCTTTCGCGGAGTTCGTGACGATCGCGCCGACCAGTTCCACGTCGTTCGGGCGGTCGAGGATGTAGTGCAGGAGGCCCTGGCCCATCATCCCGGTTCCCCACACGGCGACCTTGACCATCGGCGCTCCTCACGACGTCGAGATATGCAGGAGTCCGTGCTCCTGATGCAACGATACATCACCCGGGCCGGAAAGAAGAAGCGTCACGGTGCGCGCGGCCGCGCGTCGCACGGGTCGAAACGCTACACTGAGGGGCATATGCCTTGTCGCTCGAGGCCGCCCGGGATCCCATGTCGCGGAAAGGAGTCGCCAGTGAACAAGGTAGTCGCGCGATTCATCGATGGTCGCATCATCAAAGGGATGACGGCCGACTTCTTTCCTACAAAAGACGTCTTCCACGTAGCCTCGGAGACCGCCTCGAGAGCGGAGCCGCTGGAGATCGACAAGTCCGAACTCAAAGCGCTGTTCTTCGTGAAGGACTTCGACGGTGACCCGAGCCACGTCGAACGCAACGAGTTCCATCCGTCGCGCCCTCCCGTCGGACGTCCGATCCGAGTCGTCTTCCATGACGACGAGGTCCTTGTGGGAACCACGACGGGCTACAAGCCCGACCGGCCAGGATTCTTTCTCGTCCCTGCCGATGAGACCTCGAACATCGAGCGCGCGTACGTGGTCACGGCGTCCACGAAGGAAGTCAGCTTCCTCTAGACACGTCTCCTACTGAGGCTCGATGAGCCCGGGTGGTATCGGGAGCGGCCGCATCGCGTCGAACATGCCGATCACCCTGACAGCACTTGCGCTCCCCTGCGGCGGGTACGACTCCGCGATCGGCCCCGTGACCCACGCCTCGACGATGTCGCGCTCTCGCAGGTCGGAAAAAGTGATGGGCGAACCGTCCTCGGCGAACACGTCCGTGCCCTCCTCGACGGTCGCGTCGATCGAGTCGAGCTCCGCCTGCTCACCGGCAAGCTCGTGCCAGACGATGCGGATCGTGCCCGTGTCGACACCTGTCGGTGTCATCGCGGTCACGACACCCCGGACCTGCGGGTCCGTGTCGGGCAACTCCGGGCCACACCCGGCGGCTGACAGTCCGAGCAACGCAACGACAACGATCACCGCCAAGGACTTCGTCGTCCGCATACCAGCCTCCTCTCGCATCTCGTGTTCTCTCCGATCGGGCGCGACGCTGTGCCGTCGATCACGGCGCCCCCAGAGCATGTTCCCTATCGACTGTCCCGGTCAAGGTGCCGATGTCGTTCGGCCGTTAAGACGCCGGTCGGCCCGGTGTCAGACCCGTAGGGTAGGCTTGCTTCATCGATGGACTCTACGGGGAGCGACCGATGGACCTTACGAACCGCCTGTCGAAATCACGATACGTGAAGGGGTTGCGCTGCATGCGCGCCCTCTACCTGTCCGTGCACCACTACGGGCTCGGCACGCCGCCGACAGAAGCGCAGCAGGCGCGCTTCGACGCCGGCCACCGCGTCGGCGAGCTTGCCCAGCAGCGATATCCGGAAGGTGTCCTCATCGCCGAGGACCACTTCCGCCACGCCGAGGCGGTCGAGTCGACCCGGCGTGCGATCGCAGGCGGAGTGCCGGCGATCTTCGAGGCTGCGTTCGCGCATGACAACGTCAAGGTCCGCGTCGACGTGCTGCGTCGTCTCGATGGCGGCGGCTTCGAGCTCATCGAAGTGAAATCGACAGGCAGCTACCAGCCCGATAAACACCTCGCAGACGCCGCGATACAGCTGCACGTCCTCCTCGGCAGCGGCATCGACGTGCGCTGCGTGTCCCTCATGCACCTGAACAGGGAGTACGTCTATCCCGGCGGAGAGCACGACCCGCTCGAGGCACTCACCGCCACCGACATCACGGACGAGGCGTTCGCATACCTCGCCGACGTTCCCGGCCACCTCGCGCGCATGATGGATACCCTCGCGCTATCCGACGTACCCGATGCGCCCGAGGGTGTCTCGTGCGAACGTCCGTACGAGTGCGAGTTCCTCTCATGGTGCACGCGCGACGTCCCCGAGCCCGACCTGTCCGGCGAGGTCGTCACCGATCCGGCGGTCATGCGCCGCCTCGAAGGGTTGCCATTCCCGCTGTACTTCGTCGATTTCGAGACCATTAATCCGGCGCTGCCCGTCTTCCCCGGCACGAGTCCCTTCCAGGTGGCCAAAGTCCAGTGGTCGGTCCACTCGCTCCACGCGGACGGCACCCTCGAACATGCCGAGTTCCTCGTGCGCGATGCGTCGACCGATCCGTCATCGGAATTCATGGAGACGCTGTTCGACGCTCTCGGGCACACGGGCACGTTCGTGCACTACGGAACGTACGAGCGCACGGCACTCGTCGACATCGCGCTGCGCAACCCCGAGTGGCGCCAGCCACTCGTCGACCGCATCCCGGGATTTTACGACGCGCTGGCGCGCAAACTCGCCGAGCACGGCGTCTCCTACGCAGACCTGCAGCGTCCCTCGGACAGCGGGCTCGTCGCGTTCGATCTCGGGATGCGCATCGTGCGCCCCGGCTGCACGCACCCGGTCTTCGGCGAGAACGGCTGGTCGATCAAGCGTGCGATCCAGGTGCTCGCCCCCGACCTGCCGCCGTACGCGGCGCTCGTCGTGAGCGACGGCGAACAGTCGATGAGCGCGACCGAGGAGATGCTTGCACATGATACGCCTCGCGAGCACGCTGCCCGGATCCGCGCGGACCTCCTCGAGTACTGCAAGCAAGACACCCTTGCCATGGTGGAGATCTACCGGGGACTCGCGCAGCGACACATCACGAGGTGACGCGCACGCTCGTCGAGCCGGCGAGCGCCGACCCCATAGGAACGTGCGCCCCGCGTCTAACCGGTCGCGATCGTCGCCAGCTCGTTTCGCACCATCTCCACGACGTGCGGTACCGCCTCGGCCACCGGCTCACTCAACGAATCCGCGCGAGGCCCCACGACACCCACCTGTACGCCATACACGACGACATGGGGGTCGATGCCTGACAGGCGCGCGTTCGTGACGAGGAATCCCACGCCCATCCCGTGGATGTTGTTCGAGCGAAGCGAGGTGATACCGGCTTGATCCGGCGTGAATCGGAACACGGCTCCCGGCTCCGAGCCGGCATCGAGAGCATCCACGACGATGACCACGTCGGAGTCCAAGAAGTGCTTGAGCAGTCCCATCTCCGCATTCGGGCGTTCCACGACCGCGACATCGGGCCCCAGGTCGAGCAATGCGAACTCACGAGCTACGATGGCCCCCACGCCATCGTCGCCCATGAGCGTGTTACCTATGCCGAGGACTGTGACACACGGCATCAAACAACCACCTTGCGGCTCATGCGCTCGCCGGACGACTGTCCGGGTCCTTCTCGCCGCTTTCCACGCCAGCGAATATGAGGGGCAACTGCCGCACGCCCTCCGCCACGGAGAGGTAGATGTGCACGGCGGTCGTGATGATGAACAGCCACATGATGATGTAGTGCCACATGCGCATCACGATATGTCCGCCGACAAGGTACGTCAGCGGCTCGAAGAAGGCAGCCGTGTTGCTCCATATCGCGAACCCGGTCACAGCCTGGAGGGCGATCAGCAGCAGCCAGAACATATACGTGCCCTTCTGCAGCGTGTTGTACTTCGCCGTCCGCGGATGGGTCTTGCGCAGGAACAGGTAGTACTTCACCGTCTCCAGCGCCTGCCCCTTGTTCTCGGGCGACCGGCCGAAGTGTCGCCAGTCAGCCACCTTACGTCGACTACCCGGCGCCGCCGAACCTCCGCCGAGGAACGCCCAGTACACCCGGACGATCGCGACGAGAATCAGCACGAACATGAAGACGAAGTGCAACGTGCGCATCTGGTCCATGGTCCCGGGACCGAAGGGCCGATGGATGTAGAAGCCCGTGTATATCAGCACCGCCATAGAGACCAGGTGTAGCCAGTGCATGACGATCGCGGGCCAGGGGTGTTCCTCTCGTGTCGTGTGATGTGCACCCATAGCGTCCTCCTCACCGCACGCGGAATTCGAGGACTTCGTTCGTTTCCGGTTCAATCACGTGAACCGAGCACGCCATTCAAGGATCGAAGGTATGGATGACCCGGAGGATCTCGAGCGGGCGCTCGGGGTCCTCGATGGGCAGGCCGACGAGCGACTGCTCGAGCGGACCGGGAACCCCGTCGTCGTCTCGCGGCGCGAGGTTCCAGTTCGTCGGCGGTACTGCTGCGTACGACCCGATCCTCCCGCCCTCGATGCGCATGTAGTGCGCGAGCGCGCCCCGGGGCGCATTCCATCCCCCGGCGCCTTCGCCGCTGTCGGGGATCATCGGTTCGGGCCACTCGTGGATCATCGTGTCGCCTGCACCGATGTTCTCGAGCAGTTCGTCCGCCCACTGACGCGCATGATCGATATTGATCTTCGCGCGGAGCACGCGCGCGGCTATCCTGCCGAGATTGGACATGAGCAGTTCATGCTGTCCGGCTACACCAAGGGTGTCGAGTACCGAATCGACCAGTTCGACCGCCTGCGGGCGACCCGCCACGTACGACACGAGGACTTCGGCGAGAGGCCCGACCTCCATGGGCCGGTTCTCCGGGCCGTACCGGGCCGCCTGGGACCAGTCATACTTGCCCTCGGGCAGATCCGGTGAGTCCATGTCATCCAGACCAGTGAACTCGATGGGAAGCTGACCAGAATCGAGCGGGTGTTGGCCGGCTCCTACCTCGTCGCCATACCAGGAGTGCCGCGTGAACATCCTGACCTCGTCTAGCGACACGTCCTGTACCTGGCTGATGTCACCATCGAATATCGCCCCTGCGGGAACGACCCGGTTCGCCGGCTCCTGTGTCTCGTCGTCGTAGATGCCCCACGACAGATAGTTCCGCGTTCCCGCCCCGGTCTCGGCAAGGTCGAGGTGGAACGGCGCGACGGCGAGAAGGTCGGGCAGCATGACCGTGTCGATGAACGTCTTCACTCTCTCCATCTGGCCGATGTAGTACTGGATCTCATCGAGGCTCGGCAGCTTCTGCATGCCGCCCGGCATGTAGTTCATCACCATCGGGAACTTTCCGCCGAGGAACGCCTCGGCGTCGTTGGCGACCTGCTGTATCTCGAGTGCCTGCAGGTAGTGCGCAGTGAGTTCGAGGTTGAGCTCCGGCGGCAGCCTGTAGCCGGGGTGATCCCACCAGTGACCCGCGAACGGACCGAGTTGGCCGGAATCGACGACTCTCCTGACCTGGTCCTGGACCGCCTGCAGCGCAGGCGTCGCCGGGCTCGCATTCAGCGAGTCCGGCACGTTCACGTAGTCGAACGCATTGAGGTGGTAGAACCACAAGATGTGGTCGTAGCCCACGTGCGCCGCTTCCATCATGTTGCGGACGATCCGCGCGTTATCGGGGACACGGTCGAGACCCATCGCGTGCTCGGTCGCGAGGACCGACGCATGCGCGTGAGGCGTCGGGCAGACGCCGCAGATGCGCTGCGAGAACTGCCATGCATCACGTGGGTCGCGGTCTCTCATGAAGACCTCGAACCCACGGAACATCGTCGCATGGTTCCACGCATTGACGACCTGACCGTTCTCGACTTCGCACGTGACACGCAGGTGGCCCTCGATGCGGGTCACCGGATCGATGACTACCTTGGCCATCACCGATCACCTCCCGTCTCGCCTTCGCCTTCCGGCGGACCACCCTTGCCGAACCTCCCAGTAGCCGCCTGCGCCACGGCGTGAGCGCCGAGGCCCACAGCCGTCAACGCGCCGAGGCCGATGCCGATCGACTCGGCCGAGACACCACCGACACCCGGCAACGTCACTCCTGGAGATTGCTCGTAGAACGGGGTCTGCTGGTCCCAGAAGCGGGGTTCGGCACAGCCGATGCACGTGCCGTTACGCACGCACCAGCTCACACCGCCGTTCCACATCGTATTGCCGCACGGAGCGAACGTGAACGGCCCCTTGCAGCCGACCTTGTACAGGCACCAGTCCTGCTCCCAGCCCTCGTCGCCAAAGTCCTCGACGAAGCGGCCTGCGTCGAAATGGCCGCGCCTGAAGCAGTTGTCGTGGATCGTCTGGCCGTAGAGGAACACCGGGCGACCGATCGAATCGAGTTCGGGGAGCTCGCCTGTCACGAGCACGTAGCTCAGAGTCATAACGAGGTCGTCGCCGTTACCCGGACACCGCGACAGATTGATGACCACGGGATCGGCGACCCCGTCGCTGCGCAGGAAGTCAGCGATCCCCATGGCGCCGGTCGGGTTGGGGTTAGATGCCTGGACGTTTCCATACGTCGCGCAACTGCCGATCGCGATAGTCGCGGCAGCGCGGTCGTAGGCCTCGCGTGCGAGCTCGGTACTCGGACGACCGGCGATCAACATCGCTTCGGGCGGGTCGGTCGCGACCGAGCCCTCAGCCACCCAGTAGAACTCTCCCTCGAGCAACTCTTCGTAGAGGTGTTCAGCCGCGTCACCTGCGGCCGCCATGATGTTCTCCTGGTAGTCGAGGGATATCTGCCGGAGGATGAGATCCGACACGCTCGGTCTCCGCGTCTGCAGCAGGCTGACCGCGCAACCGGTACATGCTTGGAACGACGTCCACACCACCGAGGGCCGCGTCTCGAGCATGTGCTCCAATGCGCGCGCCACATCCATACCGGTGACGCCCCTGATGCCGATGAGCGCGGCCACACCCCCACAGTACTTCAGGAAATCCCTGCGCGAGACTCCGCGGACCGGCGACATGTCGTGCGTCATATCCACCATCTCCCCTCACGGTGCTCCGCGATCTCGGGGGGAGCTCCGCGGACGACAGCCGTGACACCATCGCAGTGCGAGCGGCCGCAGTCACGAGACGCGCGGATCCGGCGACGTCTCCCCCATTACCATTGGGTGCCCATATCGCGCCTCAGCTAACCGCTCGTCTGGCCGAGGGCGACATATGGCGCGATTCAGTCCCAAAGCGGCGCATCAACTCCGATACAGGGTCGTTGAAACCCGCCGAACGGTCAGATTCGATCGCACCGATCACACCCGTCGGCAGATGTCGGCGTATCGGGTAAGACCCACCCATCGAGCGCGGACCGCGAAGGCGGCACAGGCATCGGTCAACGTGCACGGGCAACATGTCCGAGGTGACTCCTGATGATCGACGTACCCACGGCGATACGTGCCGAACACAGGCATCGGCTCATCGAGCGAGAAGTGCCCGGCCGCATCGAGCCGATGCTGGCAACGCTGACACACCAGCACTTCAGCGACCCGGGGTGGATCCACGAACGGAAGGAAGTCAGACGGGCCGGCATCGGTCGTCACGCGGTGAGCATCGATGCTGTCAGGTCACGACCGAGCGAACGCACCGGTCGCTGAGGTCCGTGCCCTGCAGCTACCAGTAGTAGGGAATCTTGTAGTAGTCGTAGATGCCGCCGAGCCACGCGTAATCGATTGCCACAGGCCATTCCCGCTTGTCCATCGGGGGCGCATCCTTGATGTATTCCTGGTCCATCTCCAGCCGCGCCGACCGAGTCTCGGTGTCTATCATGAGCGCACGCCATGGTACCGGATAGAATTCCGCGCCGATTCCCATGATGCCGCCGAATGATACCACCGCGTAGGCAATGACACCGTTCTCGATGTCGATCATGAGGTCTTCGAGTCTACCGACCCGCTCACCGCTGATATCGAGTACCGGATCACCGACCAGGGTGGTCGCTGAAAGACTGATCTGTCCAGTCGTCGTGGGTGCCATGTTTACCTCCCCTTTCATTTCTCCACTCGCAGAACAGTTCGTACCTCCCTTATCTCTTGCTCGCGATGTGGTGCCCTCTAAACATGTAAATGCCTGACAGGGAATGGTGTCCGGCCCTGAGCGAACCGGCCTACGAAGCGGCCGCATCCCAGGGTAGGTAGTACGAGAGCACGCGCACGGAGCTCAGGCGACCCTCGTTCGAACAAGGAGTCCACATGTCTACGGGCATCAGGGTGGGAACCAGTGGGTGGTCCTACGGGCACTGGGACGGCGCGTTCTACCCGAACGAAGTGAGTGCGCGAAAGCGGCTCGACTACTACACGACCCAGTTCCCGACGGTCGAGATCAACGCCACCTTCTATCGGCTTCCGTCGCAAGACGCTGTACGGAGCTGGCACGACACCGTGCCCGACCGCTTCCGCTTTGCGGCCAAAGGCAGTCGCGCCATCACGCACTACCACCGACTCGCCGACGCCACCGACCAGATCCACGCGTTCATGCGGCGCATCGGGGCGCTGAAGAGCTTTCTCGACGTCGTGTTGTGGCAACTCCCTCCGACGCTCTCGCGCGACGATCACCTGCTCGATGCGTTCCTCGGCAACCTGCCGCGCAGCCATACGCGGCACGCCGTCGAGTTCCGACACGAGTCATGGCTCGCCGAGGAGGTCTTCGCCATCATGCGCCACCACCGCGCGAGCAACGTACAGGTGAGCTCATCACAGATGCCCGAGGACCTGACCGTCACGTCGGACCTTGTGTACGTGCGCTTGCACGGCCTGGAAGGAGACGACCACGACTACAGCTCCGAACAGCTACGGCCGTGGGCCGATTTCCTCACTGAACAGCACGCGGCGGGCCGCGCATGCTACGTGTACTTCAACAACGATGCCCGTGCCCGGGCGCCGAAGAACGCCAGGTCACTCATCGAGATGCTCGGGGAGTCGGCACTGCCGTGGAGTTCGGACACATAGCCTTGAGCGCGCGGTGGGTCGCCACCACATCGCCGTCATGCCCGGCATCGCGTTCGACCGCGACGATGCCATCTTTTCGCTCGACCTCTTAGGCCCTGGGGTCGCACTGTCGTAGAAGCAAACAGGCCGGAGGGCACATAAGCCTCCGACCTGCTGATTCCTTGGTAGCGGGGACAGGATTCGAACCTGTGACCTTCGGGTTATGAGCGGTTCCCAGTCTTTTCCATGTGAGTCCGGCTGAGTACAGGACAGGCCCTCTGAGCAGCATGAATGCCAGGGGGCCTTTCCTTGCTCTTATGTCTCGCTAGGCGCTGTTTCGGCTCATTTCGCTTACAAGCCGCTTACAAATGGGACCCTCTAGATGGTGTCGGGGCACCGAAGGAGACGGCACTGTCTTGCTCCGCGGTTCTCCGACGCTGGACTTGCTGGGACTGCCATGGCCCGTTGACAGATTCGCCCAGATCGGCTATGGTTTGCTGTTGAAAGGTCTGGGTGCGCGGATGCGTACACCGGACTCAGCAGTGGAGTCGCGGATGCGGCTACCCAATCATAGGAGGTCCACTATGG